>NZ_CP025546.1:4282930-4588853 GCF_003614435.1 Mycobacterium paragordonae | reverse complement strand
CCAAGACCTTCCAGTCCGGCAACGGTCTCTTCGACTTTGTCATCGGGAACGTCGAGGAGAACCAGTTTCTGATAGGGGGTGAAGCGGATCCGGTCGGAGCCGGCCCGCTCGGCGAGCTCGGCGACCGCGGTGAGTATGGTTCCGGACACCCGACCGGCGATGGGGGCAGCCCCGATGGCATTGAGCCCGTTCTTGGTGCGCTGCACGCCGACGTGGTCGATCGGATGCGCGATCGGGTCGGGCGCTGGGCCGTCGATCAATGGGCGCTTGAGGTACTCGGTCTCGAGAACATCCCGAAACTTTTCCACGCCCCAGTCCTTGACCAGGAACTTCAGCCGCGCCTTGGCCCGCAGTCGCCGGTAGCCGTAGTCCCGAAATATCGACGTCACCGCCTCCCACACTTCGGGCACCTCGTCCAGCGGAACCCACACGCCGAGTCGCTGGGCCAGCATCGGGTTGGTCGACAGCCCACCGCCGACCCACAGATCGAGGCCGGGTCCGTGCTCAGGGTGGTTGACGCCGATGAACGCGATGTCGTTGATCTCGTGCGCGACGTCTTGCAGGCCGGAGATCGCGGTCTTGTACTTGCGCGGCAGGTCGGCGTATTCAGGCTTGCCGATGTAGCGGCGCACGATCTCGTCGATCGCCCACGTCGGGTCGATGACCTCGTCGAGCGACTCGCCGGCCAGCGGGGAGCCCAGCACCACACGGGGGCAGTCGCCGCACGCCTCGGTGGTCTGCAGGCCCACCTCATCGAGGCGCCGCCAGATCTCCGGGACGTCCTCCACCCTGATCCAGTGGTACTGGATGTTCTCCCGGTCGGAGATATCGGCCGTGTCGCGGGCAAATTCGGTGGAGATCTGGCCCAGCGTTCGCAATGCGGCGGTCGAGATCGCCCCACCGTCGCACCGCACCCGCATCATGAAGTACTTGGCCTCGAGCAGATCGGCGTTCTCGTCACCGGTGAACGAGCCGTCGTAGCCCTGCTCTCGCTGGGTGTAGAGGCCCCACCACCGGAAGCGCCCCCGCAGGTCGCTCTTGTCGATGCTGTCGAATCCGCCCTTGGCGTAGACGTTCTCGATGCGTTCCCGCACCTCGAGCGGCGCACCGGCCTTCTTCATCTCCTCGTTGGGGTTCAGTGGCTCGCGATTACCCAGCGCCCACTGGCCCTCATTGCGGGGCGCCTTTGCGGGGCGTGCAGTGGTCATGGGGCAGTTCTCCTTCGGAACATGCCGACTGGAACGCGCGCAACTCACCGTTGATTCCGGCGGCGCAGATCCGGCAGCCAGCAGGTGGTACGGGTGGGCTGGGTCTACGACATCAAGGCAGACAGCAACAGCTGCAAACGCGCTTGAGGTCGATATGACGTCGCACCACCAGCGCTACTCGCGGGCTCGACTTGGCGACGGTCACGGCTGCCATTCTGCCATGGATCCACACCACCGGTGCTACCAGGTCAAATTTCTTCTCACAGTGATTAAAACTACGGGGCGAACCTGGGTTCTTCGGTAAACAAACCAGGGAAGAGCCTGGGAAAACGGCCCGGGTCGGGCCGTCGTGCCAAGATTTGGCATGGCTCCTGTCGAGGTGCCGGTGGAACTGCCGGCCATCCAGCCCACGCCCGGACGACCGTTCGGCCTCTACGTCCACGTCCCGTTCTGCATCACCCGGTGCGGTTACTGCGACTTCAACACCTACACCCCGGCGGAACTGGGCGGTGTCAACCCGGACGCCTGGCTGACGGCGCTGCGCACCGAACTGGAGCGGGCCGCCGTGCGACTCGGTGGGCCGACCGTGGACACGGTGTTCGTCGGCGGCGGTACCCCGTCATTGCTGGGCGGCGCGCGGCTGACGACCCTGCTGGGCATGGTGCGCGACCACTTCACGCTGGCACCGGATGCCGAGATCACCACCGAGGCCAATCCCGAGTCGACGTGGCCGGAGTTTTTCGAGGAGATCCGGGAGGCCGGATACACGCGGGTGTCACTGGGCATGCAGTCGGTGGTGCCCCGGTTGCTGGGCGTGCTGGACCGGGTGCATACGCCCAACCGCTCGGCCGCGGCCGCCCGGGAGGCGCTGGCGCTGGGTTTCGAGCACGTCAGCCTGGACCTGATCTACGGCACCCCCGGAGAATCCGACGACGACCTGCTGCGCTCGGTGGACACGGCGGTCGAGACGGGCGTCGACCACGTGTCGGCCTATGCGCTGGTGGTCGAGGACGGCACCGCGATGGCCAGGCGGGTCCGCAGCGGTGAGCTCGAGCCGCCGGACGACGACGTGCTGGCGCACCGCTACGAGTTGGTCGACGCCCGGCTCTCGGCCGCCGGTATGGGTTGGTACGAGGTGTCCAACTGGGCCCGTCCCGGCGGTGAGTGCCGGCACAATCTGGGCTACTGGGACCGCGGTCAGTGGTGGGGCGCCGGCCCCGGTGCGCACAGCCACGTCGGCGACCTCCGATGGTGGAATGTCAAGCACCCCAACACGTATGGATCCAGAATCGCCGACGGAGCGTTACCCGTGGCCGGTTTCGAGCAATTGGATGCCGACGCCCTGCACACCGAAGAGGTGTTGCTGCAGATCCGGTTGCGCCAGGGTCTGCCGCTGGCCCGGCTCAGTGCCGCCGAACGGGCGCGCGCGGAGGAGGTGGTCGCCGACGGGTTGCTGGAGTCTGACGGCGACCACCTGGTCCTCAGCGACCGGGGCCGGCTGCTTGCCGACGCGGTCGTGCGCACCTTGCTGGACTGACGGACGTCACACGCCGAACCACTGCTCGAAGAGGCGGGCGATCTCGATGTAGAGCGGAATCCCGACGGTGACGTTGTAGGAGAACGTCAGGCCGAGGGACGCGGCCAGCGGCAGCGTCGGACTGGCTTCGGGAATCGCCAGCCGCTGCACCGCCGGGACGGCGATATACGACGCGGCGCCGCACAGCACGGCGAACAGCACGTAGGTGCCGGGCTTGAAGTCGGTGTGGGTGAGCGACGCGTAGCTGCAGGCGACCGCAATCCCAATCGTGGCAAAGAGATTGGGCGCCAGCAGACCGAAGAAGATGAAGCCGGGGCCGGCCGATCGCAGGTCCTTCAGCTTGCGTGACGCCGTCATGCCCATCTCCAGCAGGAACAGGCACAGCACGCCCTGGAAGGCCAGGACGAAGAACCGGTCGTCGTCGGCCACGACCTTCTGCCCCTGCATCCCACTGATCAGTCCGATGACGATGCCACCGATCAGCAGCACCAGTCCGGGGTTGAGGAACACCTCCTGAAACAGTTCGCGAGAGAAGATCGGCATCCTCTTGGCCCGCGGCCGCGGCGGGCTCTGGTCGGGCTCCCAGTCTGGATGGTCCAGTTTCTCCATCGAGAGTTCCCGCTCCAGATCGATCGCGGCCTGCGCCTCCTGATCCAGGCTCTGGCCGGGTGCCGGTTTGGCGGGAGTGCCGGGGCCGATCGCGGCCCTGACCGGCGGGGTGTAGCCGGCTTCGTCGGGCATGTAGCCCGCCGCGTCCAGTCCACGGTGCCGCAGGCGGGCCACCAGGTAGAGGGCGACCAGGCAGCCCGGGATCTCCATGACCGCGAGCATCACCGGCATGTAGGCGTTGAACGCGATGTTGACAGCGGTCAGGACCGCAACGCAGGTGGCGAACGTTCCTGCCGAGTCCGACCCGTAGTAGCCGGCGACGGTGGCCTTATCGACCGCGCGCATGGTGCTGAGCCTGCTCAGCAGCAGATAGGCCAGGCCGCCGATCGCAAAGTTCAGCACGAAGCCGAGCACCATGAAGCCCACGATGACCCCGATGCTGGAGGCGTTGATCTTGGCGAGTTCCTCGCCGCCGTGCCAGCCGATGGCCAGCAGCAGGTACATGGTCAGGCCCTGATAGATCACATAGGGAAACTCGAACCGCACCTTCAGAATCGGAATCAGAAAGCCGAAGTAGAAGAACAGCAGCAAAGGCTTGAACAGGTTATGGGTGAAGTTGTCCCAGAACTCGTGCAGCATTGAGCACCTCTCGAGCGTCCTGCGGCGATTCGAAGGAAGTACTGACCGTCACGGCGACCACGAACATTCCAGATAACGCTGCGAATTTAGCTTGGGCCGCTGGCCGGCCGCCACTCAGAATGTGCGTCTAGCAGCCGTTCTCGGTGCAGTTTTCCTGGTGTTGCGATTACTGAAACACCGGCGTAACGAGCGAAACCCAGAAGTGCGCTGGCTAAGGCGTTTTGGAGCCAATCTGTGTGGATCAGGTACCAATTACCTGTTAATTCGCTGGGAGTTCTGGTGTCGTTTCAGCGAACAGACGACAGGCGCGATGACTTGACATCGATGTCGCGCTTACGGTGGGTCACCGACAGCCATGCCGCCGGCGAGTAATGCGTGGTGGTTTCCTCGAACCCGTCGACGGTGCACACCGTGAGCACGCCGGTCTCCGCATTGAACGTCAAGTTCTCGACGTCGCCTTTGATCTCTTCACCGTCGGTCATCCGGATGACGAACATTGGGACGGTCCTCCCCTTTTAGTGGTGGCCAGTTGACGGCCGCGCCGGGAGACGGGTCCCCCCGCGGATTCCGATGAGATGCTAGGAGCGCACGGAGTTATCGACCCGTCGCACCGGCGGACGTGGGGTAAACGATCGGGAAACGTTTGGTGTGCGCCGATCACCGGGCGCTCCGCGCTCCGGCCTCGTTTGCCGTTCCTGCCAGCAAAAACGGATGCCGGCCGGCCCACGGTCCGGGCTGCCAAGATTTGCGTGAGATGTTAGTTCGGCATGAGGCCTGACGGGCCCCTGAAACGAAATGCACCGGGGGTCGCGCGGTCGGTAGTAGGTTAGGCTACATTTACTTACGTGACGGACGCCGGTGTGCAGACGAGTTCTGTCCTCGCCTCGCTGTGCCTGCCCCTTCCCGCCGGCGTCGAACCCGCCGACCTCGCCGCTGAACTCGCCGCCGTGCTGGTCGAGCCGGATGGCGAGGAGTACCTGCTGTACGAGCACGACGGGCAGTGGGAGCTCGCCGCAGGCGTGCAGGCGATGGTGGAGCTCGACAGCGACGAACTGCGGGTAGTCCGCGACGGCATCACCCGCCGGCAACAGTGGTCGGGGCGCCCGGGGGCCGTTCTCGGGGAAGCCGTCGACCGGCTGTTACTCGAGACCGACCAGGCATTCGGCTGGGTCGCCTTCGAATTCGGTGTCTACCGCTTCGGGCTGCAGACCCGGCTGGCGCCGCACACCCCGCTGGCCCGGGTCTTCTGGCCCCGGCTGCGCATCGTTATCACACGCGAGGACGTTCGGCTCTTCGGCGGCGGCACCCGCGAGCGCGAGGCGGTCGAGGAGTTGCTCAGTGCCGGGGTGCGCGAGTTGCGCGGCGCCCGCCCGGTGGATCTGTCTGCCGATCCGTCCGGCTATCGCAACCGGGTGGCGGTCGCCGTAAGCGAAATCGCCGCCGGCGGCTATCACAAGGTGATCCTGTCTCGCTGCCTGGAAGTGCCTTTCTCCCTTGACTTTCCGGCCACCTACCGGCTCGGCCGCCGGCACAACACGCCGGTGCGCTCGTTCCTGTTGCGGCTCGGCGGAATTCGCGCGCTGGGGTACAGCCCGGAACTCGTCACGTCGGTGCGCGCCGACGGCCTCGTGGTCACCGAGCCGCTGGCCGGGACCCGCGCGCTGGGGCGCGGTGCGGTGCCGGACCGGCAGGCCCGCGACGACCTCGAGTCGGACGCCAAAGAGATTGTCGAGCACGCGATCTCGGTTCGCACCTCGCTGCAGGAGGTCACCGAGATCGCGACACCCGGGACCGCTTCCGTCATCGACTTCATGGCGGTGCGGGAGCGGGGGAGTGTGCAGCACCTCGGTTCCACCATCACCGGACGGCTGGACCCGTCGAGCGACCGGATGGACGCGCTGGAAACACTGTTCCCGGCGGTGACCGCCTCGGGTATTCCCAAAGCCGATGGCGTCGAGGCCATCCTGCGGCTCGACGAAGGTCCGCGGGGGCTGTATTCCGGTGCGGTGGTGAAATTTTCCGCGGATGGTTCGCTCGATGCGGCATTGGCCTTGCGCGCCGCCTACGAACACGACGGCCGCACCTGGCTGCGGGCGGGTGCCGGCATCATCGAGGCCTCCAATCCCGAAAGGGAATTCGAGGAGACATGCGAGAAATTATCGACGCTGGCGCCATACCTGGTGGAAAGTCAGATTTAACGCGGCGTGCATAATACGCCCGGGTGCGACTTGATGTGATGTTCGACACGGGCGTCTATTGCTAATGCATTCGTTCGGGACTTTAGCCACTCCCGGTGGGACTTTCGGCTCTATCTGACGCTGCCGTCGAACGGCGAAGCTTCATTGCGCGGCATTCGGTGTCGCGAAATGAACAGAAAGGGTCGCCGCGGCGTGAAGGCACTCAAGTCGGTGCGGGAATTGCCGGACGTCGACGTGACGTCCGCGGGTCCGGTCACCGTCGCCCAGGCCGAGCGCGTGGCGCAAGCGGTCGGTGAGGTCCTGGCCTCTCACGAGATCACCGGGGGCGCTCGGGTACGCCTCAAGACGGGGATGTGCGGCCGCGGCCCGCTGGTCATGCAGGTGAACCTGTCGGTCGGCGAACTCCCGGCGCGCGTCGCCGCCGTCACCGCCGGCCTCGACGACCTGTCGCCGGCGTTGGAAAGACTTGACCGCCAGATCGTCCGCATGCTGGCGCCGTGGCGGCCGCGCACCTGGCCGGATCCGACACGCAGGATACTGACCGTAGGTTACGACGCCGTCGTCGCCCGCCGCAAACCCGTTGTGCTGCAACGCACGACACCACTGGATGCGGTTGCGGTGATGGACGGCATGGACTACGACGCCCACCTGTTCACCGACTCCGAAACCGGCGAGGACGCACTGGTGTACCGGGCCGGGCCGTCGGGTCTGCGTCTGGCCCGCCAACGGCACGTCTTCCCACCTGGGTGGGCCTGGTCACCGGGCATACCGGGCCCCCGGGTACCGCTGATCGTGAATTCCCGTGCCACACCCACCCTGAGAGAAGCCGACGCGGTACGACGCGCCTGCGAACACACCCTGCCGCTGCTGTTCTACACCGACCGGGACACCGGCCGCGGCCAATTGTTGTATCCCCGCCACGACGGCAACCTCGGCCTGCTGGTGCCGACCAAGTAACCCTGGAGATGCTTGTGACCAAGGAACTGACGAATCTGCAACTGCTGCAAGAACTTGAGCCCGTCGCCGAGCGCCTGCTCAACCGGCACCTGTCGATGTTCAAGGAATGGAGCCCGCACGACTACATCCCCTGGTCCGACGGCAAGAACTATTACGCCCTCGACGGACAGGACTGGGAGCCGGGCCAGAGCCAGCTGTCCGACGTGGCCCAGGTGGCGATGGTGCAGAACCTGCTGACCGAGGACAACCTGCCGTCCTACCACCGCGAGATCACCATGAACTTCAGCCTCGACGGCGCGTGGGGCCAGTGGGTCAACCGGTGGACCGCCGAGGAGAACCGGCACAGCACTGCGCTGCGCGACTACCTGGTGGTGACCCGCGCGGTGGACCCCGTTGAGCTGGAAAAGCTGCGGATGGAGCAGATCACCCGCGGCTTCAGCCCCGGCCAGAACCAGCAGGGCAGCCTGTTCGCGCAGAGCCTGTTCGACTCGGTCATGTACGTCTCGTTCCAGGAACTGGCCACCCGCGTCTCGCACCGCAACACCGGCAAGGCCTGCGACGACACCATCGCCAACCAGCTACTCGCCCGGGTTTCAGCGGACGAGAACCTGCACATGATCTTCTATCGCGATGTCAGCGCAGCCGGTCTGGACATCGCGCCCAACCAGGCGATGAAGTCGGTGCACCGGATTCTGCGCAACTTCAAGATGCCCGGATACACGGTGCCGGAGTTCCGGCGCAAGGCGGTGGTCATCGCGGTCGGCGGCGTCTACGACCCGCGGATTCACCTCGAGGAAGTGGTGATGCCGGTCCTGAAGAAGTGGCGGATCTTCGAACGCGAAGATTTCACCGGCGAAGCGGCGCGAATGCGTGACGATCTCGCGTTGCTGATCAAGGAACTGGAGCAGGCCTCGGAGAAGTTCGAGGAATCCAAGCAGCGCTATCTGGACCGGGAGGCGCGCAAGGCCGAGGGGATCACCGCCGCGCGGGTGCTGAAAACCCAAGGGACGCTGACACTCAGCGGGCACTGACGTCGGGTTCGGCCGCCTTCTCGAGATATTCCGACAGCAGTCGGCTGACCAAAGTCTCGATGTTGGACTCGATCGATGACGCGAGGGTCGCGGTGACGGTCGCGACCGCCTGAGTGCGGAAGCGGACCAGCATGGTGATCAGCTCGGCGACTTCCGCGTCCGCCGGCAGCGCCTCGCCAGGCTTGATCCGGTCCGCGACGTGTTCGAAGCCGGCCCGCACCAGCAGGTCGCTGATCTCGTCGACCTTGGGCAGGATCTGCTCGTGCAGGTCGATGAGCTTGTCGATGCTTATGCCGTAGCCGCGGACTTCGTTGAACGCCTCGATGAGCTTGGGTCGGGTGACGGTGGCCTGCTCGCCGTCGACACGGATGACATGCAGTGCCACCAGCCGATCGAAAGCGGTTGCGTCGTCGACGAGTTGGCGGGCTTGGGCCAGTGGCATGGTCTGTGACTTCTCGGTGGTCCAGGTGCCCACGATTGCGGTTTCCAGGCCCAGGACGTCGCCCAGATTCTTGCCTTCCTCCCACGCGCTGAGCATCTCCCGGACGTGGGCGATGTTGTAGCCGCGATCGAGCATCGAGGTGATCAGGCGGAGCCGGGTCAGGTGAGTGTCGTTGAACAGTGCGATCCGCCCCACCCGCAGCGGCGGCGGCAACAGGCCGCGGTCACGGTAGACCCGGATGTTGCGCGTCGTCGTCCCCGCGAGTCGGGCCAGTTCTTCGATTCGGTACTCGCCGGACGTCGCGGCACCCTGCGGGTGGCGCACCGCGGCGTCGAAAAGCTGTGTGACAGCCGTTTCGACGAAATCACGTGACTGGCGCCGCACGCGCTTCGGGGCACGCCGCACGTTGTGCAGCACGCTGGCGATCGTCCCGGGTTCGGGCCTGGGTGATGTCATGCGCAGACGCGGCGGGTGACCGCGTCGTAATGGCCCAGCCGGAAGTTGCCCATCTGGCGAAGATACTGCGTCGCGGTGCCCGGATACATGGACCCGTTGTACCCGTCTTTGGTGAGATACCAACTACGGCATCCCGACATCCACGTCGTCTTGGTCAGCCGGCGTTGGATGTGCTCGTTGTGGCGGCGCTGCACGTCTTCCCGCACATCGAGATAGCGCAGGTCGTTGTCCAGGATGGTGCTGATACCGCGTACCGCATAGTCGAGCTGGCCTTCGATGTAAACCAGCAGCGAATTGTGGCCGGGACCCGAGTTGGGGCCGGTCATGAAGAACAGGTTCGGGTATCCGTGCGCGTTGATACTCTTGTAAGCCATTGCGCCGTTGGCCCATTCGTCGTTCAGGGACCGGCCACCGAGGCCGCTGACCGGAAACGGCGGCCCGGTGAGGTGGACGTCGTAGCCGGTGGCGAACACGATGCAGTCCAGATGATGTTCGATGCCGTCGCTGGTACGGATCCCGGCCGGGCTCAGCGTCGCGATCGGCCAGTCGATCAGCTTGCAGTTGTCGCGCTGCAGGGCCGGGTAATAGTCGCTGGAGACAAGCATGCGCTTGCATCCCGGTGCGAAGTCGGGCGTCAGCTGGCGGCGCAACCACGGGTCTTTGACCTGGGCCCGGATATGGGCCTGACCCAGCCGGGCCACCACCGAGGTAAGCGGGGTGTTCCACACCATCGCCGTCGCCGTTGCCTCGTGGCCCCAGAACAGCAGTTGCCGGGCAAGTTGTTGGGTGGCAGGGACTTTCGCGAACAATGCCTGCACCGCCGGCGGCGTGGCGACATCCAGCCGCGGCAGCACCCAGCCGGGCGTGCGCTGGAAGACTTTGACGAAGCCGGCCTGCTTCACCAGTTCGGGGATGATCTGAATCGCGCTCGCGCCGGTCCCGATCACGGCCACCCGCTTGCCGGTGAAGTCGTAGTCGGAGTCCCACCGGGCGCTGTGAATCTTGTGTCCCTGGTAACTGTCCAGGCCGCGGATGGCCGGGAAGCTGGCGTCCGACAGCGGGCCGGAGGCGAGCACGACGGTGCGTGCCCGAAAGCGTTTGCGGTTCTTGGTTGTTGCGGTCCACACGCCGGCGTCCTCGTCGAAGCTCAGGCCGGTCACTTCGTGCTTGAACCGGATATGGCGGCGGACGTCGAACTTGTTCGCCATCTCCTCGATGTGCCGGTAGATCTCCGGTGCCGGCGAGTAGGTGCGCGACCACTTCGGGTTCTTGACGAACGAGTAGGAGTACAGCAGCGACGGGACGTCGCAGCTGGCGCCCGGGTACTGCGTGTCCCGCCAGGTCCCGCCGACCCGGTCCGAACGTTCCAGGATGACAACGTCTTCTGGCCCGTTCAGGCCGGCCTCGGCCAATCGGATCGCTGCCCCGAGGCCGGTGAAACCCGCGCCGATGATGAGAGTGGAGTGGATTGCCGCCATGGTCAGGCCGCCGGCTTGTGGGTGAGCTCCCGCGACCAACTCGGCATCGGCCGCAGCAGCGGCTTGGGATAGTAATCCGACAGCCACACCATGGAGTTGGCCAGCAGCTGGTAGGGGTGTCGCGGGTTGACCACCCACGAGGCGTGCCGCTTGAGCAGTTTGTAGGTGGGCACCCGCGGAGTGCGCGTGCCGCGCTCGCCGAGTTGCCTGAAACGGTTGACCGCATTGAACAGTCGCTCCGGCTCCATCCCCATGCCGGCCATCTCATTACGGACCCGGCTGAGCAGCGGCACGTACATGACCATCCCGAGGATCAGACCCGGTGACGCGAAGCGCCCGACGAGCTCGATGGCCAGCCGACGCGCGGTGGCGTGACCGATCATCTCGAGCACCTCGAAATCCACTGCGATGTGCCGGGATTCGTCGTTGTTGATCTTCTCGAACACCTGGTGACACACCGGGTCTTCCACCGTCTCGAGGAGGAACTTCAGTAACGCCCCGTCCAGTGCCACCTCCAGCATGGGAATCACGGTGCCCAGCACGGACAGCGGCATGTCGTCGGCGAAGGTGTCCAGCCACTCGATGGCCAGCCGGATATTGACGTTCGGGGTGGGGACCTCGCCGTCTTCGAGCATGCCCCAGCGCTTCATCAGCGCGAGTTCGGCGTTGGCGTGCCGTTGTTCCTCGGCATGGAAATACCGGTAAATCTCGGCGATGGTCGGGTTGGGCGCCTTCTTGGACAGCGCCGCGAACCCCCGGGCCCCGATGTTCTCGATCCAGCACAGATCGGCCATGAAGGCCTTGAGCTTGGGCCGGAACTCGGGGCGGATGGTTTCGGCCCCGGGCGCATCCCAATCGATGTCGGCGAGCGCCCATTGGCGGTCCTTGATCTTGGCGAGCATGGCTTCCATTTCGATGGCCACAACGTGTCCTTTCAGGTGGACGGGTGCATCAGTGCCCGGCGCGCGACACCAGACCGACCGCGCGCGTATATACGCCCGGTGCAAGGCGTTTGACATTCCAGCCGAGCTTCGCCTCGAGTTGGGGCATGCAGTACAGCTCGCCCCGGTCGTTGGCGTCCAGGCAGATTCGCGCGACCTTCTCGGCGGAGAATCCGGTCCACCGCATCAGTCGGGTGGCCAGCGCGCTGGATTCCTCGCTGATGCGTCCGGCTTGCAGGCCCGATTCGACGATGTTGGTCTTGACGAAGGTCGGGCACAGCACGGTGACTTTGATTCCGGTGCCGGACAATTCGGCTGCCAGCGTCTCGGACAGCGAGAGCACCCCGGCCTTGCTGACGTTGTAGGCGGCCATGCCGGGCGCGGCCCCGAATGCTGCCGCCGAGGCGACGTTGATGATCGCCTTCGGCTGGGACGCAACTGATTCCCGCAGGATGGGGGTGAAGACGTGACAACCGTGAATCGGTCCCCACAGGTTCACGCCGAGGGTGCGCACCCAATCGTCCAGTGGCACATCGCCGATTGGCTCGCCACCGGCACCGACGCCGGCATTGTTGATCACCAGAGTCGGCGCCGCGCCGAACCACTCCTGCGCCTGTTCGGCCAGGGCGTGCACGTCGTCGACCTGGGACACGTCGCAGCGCACGGGCGTGGCTTGGGCACCGTGCGCGGTGAGTTCATCGACCGTCCGCTGGGCGGCTACCTCGTCGATATCGCTGCAGACCACTTTGCCGCCCCGCCGGCCGAGTTCGACCGCGAAGGCGGCGCCGATACCGCTGCCCGCGCCCGTAACGACCGCCAGGGCCCTGTGACTCGGGGTCTTCCGGCCCAGCAGCTTGTCCAATGGTCCCAGCATCATTCGAACGTCCGCTCGGACCGCACCGCGATGTGCGCCATGTGATGGAGTCAATCGCAAATGGTGACATTCGTCAATGGCAGCTTTGTTTGAGCCGATCCTGACGCGCCCGGCCCCGCCGCTCTCGACCTCCTGGCGCGAGCGCCCGCGTGTTGCCGCCGGCACGCCGCGGCGGCCGGCATTTTGGGGACTCTCGCGCGCGTGACGGCGAACCTGCCGTCGCGAGCGCCCGCGTGTTGCCGCCGACACGCGGCGGCAGCCGGCGTTTTGGGGACTCTCGTGCGCGTGACGTCGAACCTGCCGTGGCGAGCGCCCGCGTGTTGCCGCCGGCACGCCGCGGCGGCCGACGTTTTGGGGACTCTCGTGCGCGTGACGTCGAACCTGCCGTGGCGAGCGCCCGCGTGTTGCCGCCGGCACGCCGCAGCGGCCGGCATTTTGGGGACTCTCGCGCATCAAAAGGGTTCTGCGATGCGGGTCGCTGTGACGTTGCAGACATCGTGACAACACACGCCGCTCAAATGTGTTGGACAGGACAGCTCAACATTGCAACCAGTAAGGGACGGCCGATCATGGCAACCAACGGCGATCTGAACCAGCTTCGATTTGCGCTGAACAACGGAAGCGGTGACATCCCTGCGCTCGGGTTCGGGACGTCGCTGTCGGACAACACCAAGACTCGGGATGCCGTCAAGGCTGCGGTTGACGTGGGCTTCCGCCATTTCGATGCCGCTGAACGGTACCGCAACGAAGCCGAAGTGGGTGCGGCCCTCGCGGAGTTGTTGGCTCCCGGCACGGTGCGCCGCGATGAATTGTTTGTGACCACAAAGCTGTGGAACAACAATCATCGGCCGCAGCGGGTCGAACCTGCGCTGCGGGCCAGCCTCGACAGGCTCGGTCTCGACCAGGTGGATCTCTATCTAATGCACACTCCGTTCGCATTCCAGCCCGGCGACGACCAAGACCCGCGCGATCCGGACGGAGCGGTGATCTACGACGACGGGGTCACGCTGGAGGAGACCTGGGCCGCGATGGAATCCCTTGTGGAAAACGGACTTACGCGGGCCATCGGACTCTCGGACATCGACTCGGCAGGCACCCGGCGGATCCTCGAAACCGCGAGAATCAAGCCGGCGGTGGTGGAGGTGGAATCGCATCCTTATCACCCGCAGTGGGAGCTGCATGAATTGTGCGCGAGACACGGGATCATCCTGCTGGCTTTCGCTTCGCTGGGACACGCACTGGAACCACGAGTGCTCGACGATCCTTTAATTGTCGCTATCGCAAACGATTTCGGCAAAACTCCGGCCCAAGTGCTGCTCGCGTGGGGGATCCAACGAGGCACCGCGGTGCTCACCGCTTCCGTGACGCCGACGCGGATCGGCGAGAACTTCGACGTGACCCGGCTACCCGAGAGCGCGATCGCGGAGATCAGCGAACGCCTTGACACCCGCTACCGATTCAACTCGGTGGTGGACGGGGGTGAACCGGGATTTGCCGAGGTGCCTTCGGGTCGCGGGTAGACGCTAAGGGGTGGGCACAGCGGCGGGCGGTCTTTGCCGCAGCGGACGAGCACGCACCAGCGTCGGCCACCAGAACCACGGTCCGAGAATCCTGATGAGGCAAGGCACTACGAACGAACGCACGATCAGCGTGTCGAGCAGCAGGCCGATGCACACCGTGGAACCCATCTGACCGATGGTGCGCAGGTCGCTGCTGAGCATCGCCAGCATGGTGAAAGCGAACACCAGCCCTGCGGACGTGACGACACCGCCGGTGCTGCCGAGCGCGCGGATCAGACCGGTGTTGATCCCGGCGTGGACTTCGTCCTTGACGCGCGCGATCAACAGCAGGTTGTAGTCAGAACCCACCGCCACCAGGATGATGAACGTCAGCGGCAAGATCAGCCAATGCAGATGCAGGCCGATGAGATGCTGCCAGAACAGCACCGAAAGCCCGAATGCGCCGGCGTAGGAGAATGCCACGGTGGCGGGAATAACCAAGGCGGCGAACAGACTTCGCGTGATCACCATCATGATCAAGAAGATCAGTACGAAAGCGGCGATCGCCGCGATGAGCAGATCGTTTGCGGCGTAAGCCTTGATGTCCTTGTCGTTGGATCCCGAGCCGCCGATATAGACCCGCGCGCCGGCCAGCGAGGTCTCTTTGAGGATGGTGGTGATGGCGCCGGGAAACTGGTCGACGTGTTCCACGCCTTCGGGGCCCATGGCATTGCCTTCGTGGGTGACGATGAACCGCGCGGCCTTCCCGTCCGGCGACATCAGCAGCTTCATGCCGGTTTTGACGTCCTCGTTGTCGAACCCTTCCCGGGGAATGTAGAAGAAGTCGTCACTGCGGGCGGCGTCGAAATCCAGGCCGACGTTGACCGAGTCGTTGAACGTCTGATCCGTCTGCATAGCCTGCAGGTCCGCCGAACCGTAGGACTTGACCAGGAGTGCGGCCAACGCCTCGGTGTCATCTGCGGTGAGTTTGAGTTGAGTGATGATCTGCGGCACGATCCGGTCGATCGCCTCGATGGAGGCTTTGGCGGCGTTGATGTCTTCCGCCAGCTTGTCGATGTTGTCGAGCGCGTCGAACACCGATCTGAACGCCCAGCAGACGGGAATGTCGAAGCAGTGCCGTTCCCAGTAGAAGTAACTCTTGATCGGCCGGAAGAAGTCGTCGAGGTTCGAGATCTGCGAGTTCATCTGGTCGGTGATCTGCTGCAGATCCGCGACGGTGAGCGCCGTCTGATGCAGCTGGTCCGACATCTGCTGGAAGAAGTCAATCTCCTTGCGTAACACCGCGACAGAGTGAGTTTGGATCTGGGCCTGTTCGTCGGTGTTGGCGTTCTGCTGCATGCTGAACGGGAGCTGTTGACCGTTCCCGCTGCCCTGGCTGGTGAACAGGTAGGGGATCTTGGCATGTTCCAATGGCCGGCCCATGGGTCTGGTGATGCTTTGCACCATCGCGACTCCCGGCAGTCGGATCAGGCTTCGGGCCACCCGGTCCAGCGAGATGAAATCGGCCGAGTTGCGCATGTCATGGTCCGTCTCGACCATCAGCATTTCGGAGAACAGCTTGCTCTTGGGGAAGTGTCGGTCCGCTGCCGCGAAGCCCAGGTTGGCGGGGGCACCGGCCGGCTGGTACTGGCGGTCGTCGTAGTTCTGCCGGTAGGTCGGCACGAAGACCGCCCCGATCATGACGACGGCGGAACTGGCGGCCAGGATCGGCACTGGCCAACGCACCACGCTCGCCCCGATCCGGCGATACAGGGTGGCCTTTGCCTTCGATTTCGGATCGAAGAGACCGAACAGGCTGCCCACGGTCAAGATGGCCGGCCCCAGCGTCATCGCCATCGCGATGGTGAACAGCATGCTGATGGCTACGGCCGGCCCCATCGTGTGGAAGTAGTTGAGCCGCGCGAAAGTCAGGCAGTAGCAGGCGCCCGCAATGGTCAGCCCCGAGCCGATGACGATGGGCGCGACACCCTTGTAGGCGATGTAGTAGGCGTCCTCCCGGCTTTCGCCGGCTTGTCGTGCCTCGTGATACCGGCCCAGCAAGAAGATGCCGTAGTCAGTCCCCGCCCCCAGCGTCAGCGCGATCACGATGTTCACGGCGAACGATGACAGTTCGATGTAGCCGAAGTGGCCGAGGGTTGAGATGACGCCTTTGGCGACCAGCATCTCGATCAGCACCCCCGCCAGCGGCACCAGCAGGGTGGAGAAGCGGCGGTAGACCAGCAGCAGCATCGCCAGGATCAGGAAGATCGTCACGATGGTGACGTTGTTCAGGCTTGCGTTCGCGATGCTCAGCGTGTCCGACGCGAGCGGAGCAGCGCCGCTGACGTACACCTTGAGCCCGGGTGGGGGCGGGTCCTTCTTGATGATGTCTCGAACGGCGTTGACGGACGCATTGGCTTGTATCTGGCCGATGTCGCCGGCCAGGCGAAGCAATACGTAGGTGCACTTGCCGTCGACGCTTTGCGCTCCCGCGGCCGTGAACGGCTTGCCCCACAGATCCATCACGTATTGCACGTGTGCGGTGTCGCGCTTGAGCCGCAGCATCAAATCGTCGTAGTAGTGGTGGTCCTGATCGCCCAACAGCCGGTCGGCCTCGAACACGACCATGGTCAGGTTGGTCGAGTCGGATTCGTGGAACTTCTCCCCGATATGCAGCAACGCCCGTTGTGAGGGCGCGTAATGCGGAACCATCGGTCCGGCGAGTTCCTCGGCGACCTTCTCCACCTGGGGCACAAAGGTGTTCGTCGTCACGGCGATAAGCGCCCAACAGACGATGATCGGGATAGCAAGGGCGCGAACCATTCTCGGGACGAACGGTCGTTTGGACCGGTGCTCGCTCATGCGGACTTCACTATGCAGAAGACATGGGCATCCTGATGGTCATCGGACTGCTCATTGCGGACGACGCCGTCGACCCGGATCCGGCAGCCGAGCTGACCGCCGTGAACCTGCGCCGAGATACTGCCCGAAACCACGGTGAGCGTGGTCGTTTCGGTGTGTGACCACGGCAACGTCGTGACATCGACGCGATGCGGATGCCCGTCGACATCCGCGTACACCAGCATCCCGCCGTCCCCGACGGAGCCGTACAACTCGTAGGTGAGCTGTTTGGGATTGAAGTCCGGCGGTGCCTGCGGCCCGTTGACGGTGGGGACTGGGGTGGGCTCGGAGAACTGGTGAACCTTCCACATGCCAATCAGGCCGGCACCGACTACGACGACGGCGACCAACGGCATCCAGGCGCGCTGCAACGCGGTCCTGCCAAATGAACGGGGCGTCATCAGGCTGACACCGCCGTCCGCAAACGTCTTTTCAGTCGCCTGCTGCTGAGCATGCGAAGGGCGAGGTTGGTGGACGTCAGCATCGGGATGACCCCGAGGAATGTTCGCTCGGAGGGCCGCGCACCGTGCAGGTGTTCCAGGCTGCCGAACACGTAGAAGCACCCCAGCATGAAGATCATGCCGGGGATGGCCAGCGCCATCGGGGAGCTACGGTCGGCGACAATCTGTTTCGCGTACGTCAATTCATCCTGCGACATCGGTTCGCGTTTGCGCAGTTTGCCCAGGACGACCTTGGAGCTCCCCATCTCTTCGCTCAGCTGAGTCGATTGCCGGTTGCGCAGCTTTCTGACGTACAGCGACGCGACGGTCGCGAGCATCAGCATCAGCGCAAGGGAAATGATCGTCAGTAAGCCGAACAGACCCGGAATCACGTGTTGATCCCTTCCCCTCCGCCAGTGAACTTAGAGAACACTACCGTCTGCTATCGACGATTTCTAGCCGGTGCCGCAATTGCCCGCTCCGCTGACAAGCGGGCGGGTTCCCCTGGTGAGATCTAGGAGCGAGATTTACGGAGTCGTCAACTGGGCGACGATGGCCTTCTTGTCGATCTTGCCGATCGCGGTGGTGGGCAGAGCCGGAAACGCGACGACTTGATCGAGGCGGGCGTGGCTAGCCATCCCGCGGCGCTCCAGATGGCCGTTCAATTCTGCCAATGTCGCCGACTTGCCACTGAAAACAACTGCAGCGCAGATTCTTTCGCCGAGATCCGGATCGGGCAGCGGAACCGCCGCCACCGACCAGACGTCTGGGTGAGTCAGCAACTGCTCTTCGATGTCCTGCGCGCCGATGGTCTCACCGCATCGACAGATGACGTCCTTGATCCGGCCGGTGACCACCAGGTAGCCGTCCTCACGCCGGCGGACCAGATCCCCGCTGCGGTAGAAGCCGTCCGGGTCGAAGCTGCGCTCGTTGTCGCGTTCGGCGCGGAAGTAACCGTTGATCGTGTACGGGCCGCGGACCAACAGCTCACCTTCGCCACCCGGGCGCACCTCCCGGCCGGCGCCATCGACGACGCGCACTTCGTCTGCCGGGCTCAGTGGCCGGCCCTGGGTGTGCTCGAGTATCTCGGGCGGGTCGTCCAAACGGGTGAAGTTCAGCAGCCCCTCTGCCATGCCGAAAACCTGCTGTAGTCCCTGGCACAGCGCTTCGCGCACCTGGCGGGCATCCTCCGGTTCCAGCTTCGAGCCGCCAACCTGCAACAGCCGCAACGATTTCGGCGTCACCGGTTCCCAATCGCAGGCCTGCGCCCACAATTTGGCCAATGCCGGGACCAGGGCGGTGACCGTGACGCCGTGTCGTTCGATCACGGCGAAGGCCGCCTCCGGGCTCGGGTCGTCACCGAATACCACCGTCGCTCCGACGGTCATCGCGCCGAGGATGCCGGGGCACGCCAGCGGAAAGTTGTGCGCCGCCGGCAACGCGGCCAGGTAGGTGTCGGCGCTGGTCATCGCGCACAGCCGGGCGCTGGCGGTGGCGTTGTAGACGTAGTCGTCGTGGGTGCGGGGGATCAGCTTGGGCAGCCCGGTGGTGCCGCCCGACACCAGCAGCAGCGCGGGCGAGGCGGTGTCGACGACCGGGGGAGTCACATCGGGCTGACCGGACAGAGCCGACCAGGGCAGGAACGGGCCTGGATCCCCGTCGACAACAACGTGGCGCAGGCGTGGCCGCGAGGCCTGCAGCGCCGCGGCCAGCTGCCGGTAGTCGAATCCACCCGCGGTGTCCGTGATCACCGCGCCGACCGCATCGCTGATCTGCGCAAAATGAGTCAGTTCCGCTAGTCGGTGGCCGGGCAGGCACATCACCGGAATCGCGCCGGCACGCAGCAGCCCGAACAGTGCGACGGCGAATCGGCATGAGTTGGGCAGCTGCAGCAGCACGCGGTCGCCGGGGCGGATCGGCAGCGCGGCGAACCCGGCGGCCGCCTCATCGGCGAGTCGGTCCAGTTCGGCGTAGGTGAAGCTGTCGGCCGTATCGATTACCGCCGGCCGATCGGGCCAACTCGACGCGGCATCGCGAAGCACCGCGCCCAGGCTCCGGCCGGACCAGTAGCCGGCGGCCCGGTAGGCGGCGGCCCGGTCAGACGGAAATGAGACGAACCCGTCAAGCGAACCAGAGTCACGCGACAACTCGACAGCTCCTCGGGGCGGGGGTGTATGCCCCACGAATATAGGGTAGCGTACACAAAGTTAGGACAGCCTGAGCTAAGCCGGGAGGTGGGGTTGTGGGCGGCGCATCATTCGCCGACGCAGTGACAAGCGGGAGATGCCGCCTCCGTGCCCCAGAATCTCGTCGGGTGCACGATGGGTGAAACCCTCGCGATCATCGGGGCCGGTGCAAAGGCCGTGGCGGTGGCCGCAAAAGCGGCGGCACTGCGCGAAATGGGTGTGGAGACCGCGGACATCGTCGCCATCGAGCGCTCCGGTATCGCTGCCAACTGGGTCGCCGGCGGCGGTTGGACCGACGGCCGGCAGCGGTTGGGCACCAGCCCCGAGAAGGACGTGGGCTTCCCCTACCGCTCGTCGCTGGTACCCGGTCGCGACGCCGAAGTCGACGAGCGGATGATGCGGTGGAGTTGGCAGGCGTATCTGGTCGCGATCGATCAGTTCGTCGGCTGGGTGGACCGGGGCAGGCCCGCGCCCACGCACGACACCTGGGCGCGATACCTGCGCTGGGTTGCCGAAATGGTGGACCTGAAAGTCGTTCGCGGTGAACTGATTCAGATGTCGGTGCAGGGCCAGCGGTGGAAGTTGCACACGCGGGATGCGGCGCTGTCGGCCGGCGCGGTGATGATGACCGGTCCAGGCCAGCCGCAACGATCCATGCTCTCCGGCGACCCGCGGATGCTGTCCATCGCCCAATTCTGGGAGCGCACGTCGCGCCACAACCGGATCGTCGCCGAGAACGTTGCGGTGATCGGTGGCGGCGAGACGGCCGCTTCGATGCTCAATGAGCTTTTCCATCATCGCGTTTCGACGATCACGGCCATCTCGCCGCAGGCCACGCTGTTCACCCGCGGTGAGGGCTTCTTCGAGAACTCGCTGTTCTCCGATCCCACCCACTGGCGCAGTCTGACGCTGCCGGAACGGCGGGACTGCATTGCCCGCACCGATCGCGGGGTGTTCTCCGCGCGGGTGCAGGAGCTACTGCTCGCCGACGAGCGGATCAAGCATTTACGCGGGCGGGTGGCGAAGGTCGTCGACCGTCACGAGCGCATCTGGATCACCCTGCAGACCGACCATTGCGGCGAACTACAGGAGAGCGTGCACGATTTCGACCTCGTCATCGACGGCTCCGGTGCGGACGCGCTGTGGTTCCTGCCGCTGCTGAGCCAGGACGCCGTCGACCTGCTGGAGCTGGAGCTTGGTGGCCCGCTGACCGGGGAACGGATCGAGGAGTCGATCGGTCCCGACCTCGCCGTCGCCGGAGTCACCCCGAGGCTGGTGCTGCCCAATCTGTCCGGACTGAACGAGGGCCCGGGTTTCCCCAATCTGAGCTGCCTGGGGCTGCTGTCCGATCGCGTCCTCGGCGCCGGGGTGGTGGCCGCAAGTCCGCCGGTCGGGAGAAGCGGTGCATACCAACCCGTTTGACGACACGGGCGGGCTGTTCTCGGTGCTGGTCAACGCCGAGGGACAGCACACCCTGTGGCCGGATGCGGTCGAGGTGCCTGCGGGCTGGCGGATGGTCTGCGCCCCGGCTACCCGCGCGGACTGTCTCGACTACGTGCAGCGGAATTGGACCGACATGCGCCCGCGAACCCTGCGCGAGGCGATGCGCTAAGCGTCGAGCTTGGCCAGCAGTTCCGCGATCGTCGCCCCGCCCAGCAGGTCGGCCACCTCCAGGTCGCGATTCAATTCTGCCTTGACGCGGCGCCGAAACTCCAAGGCCTGCAATGAGTCCAGGCCGATAGCCACCATCGGGACCGCAATGTCGATGGTGTCGGCGCTGTCGGCCCCGATCGCTTGCGCCAGCAGGCTCACCAACCGCTGGGAAAGCCCCGCGCCGTTCTCCCGGGGCCGGGCCGGTGGTTCGGCCGGGCGCTGGGCTGCGGAATTCAGTTGGGACAGCAGCGAACCACGACCGCAGGCTTCCAGCACCGACCGTGCGCGATGCAGCTCGAAGGCGGCGACAATCGCGTTCCCCCGCAACCCTGACACGTTCACCGCGAGCGCGTCGGCGGGACGCATAGGGACGACACCGAGACCGGCCAGCATCGCCGATCCGGACTCTTCGAGATGGACTCGCCAGTGACCCCACTGCACCGAAACGCAGTCCAGGCCTTCGGCTCTGAGTTGATACGCCATCGCGTCGAGCATTCGATTGCCGGCGGCGTACAGAGCCAGCCCGCGTCCGCCGACCGAGGCCGAGATCGAAGAGCACAGCACCACCCGGCAGCCCTCGGCGCGGGGGAACGTGTGCAGAACCCGGGCGATGCCCACCACCTTGGCCTGCAGGGCATGGTCGACCGCCGCGGCCGTGATGTCCGGCAGTTCGATGCCGGAATACTCCACCGCGGCATGGATGATCAGATCCGCGGGAGTGGCTTGCTCGGACAAGGCGGATACCGCGGCGGTGTCGTTGACATCGCACGCGACGACCCGGATGTCGATGCCGGTAGCCGAGCGAATGGTCTGCAAGCGTTGTGCCGCGGAAGCGGTTTCGCCGGAACGGTTCAGCAGGGTGATCTCGCGGGCGCCACGGCGGGCGAAGTGCTCGCAGAATTCGAGGCCGAGCTTGCCGGTGCCGCCGACGATGAGGACGTGGCCGGCGGGTTGGTCGTCGGTGCCGGTCACAGGTGCGTCGTGGTCGACCACGCGTTTGGCGTACAGACCGCCGTCGCGCAGCGCGAGTTCGGATTCCTCCGCGGTGTGCAGTGCCGCGACGATGGCCACGGCTTCGGCCGGGCCGGCGGGACCTGCGTCCGGGATGTCGAGGTGGCGGAACCGCGTGCCCGGGTAGGTAGCCCCCACACAACGGAATCCGGCGCTTGCCCCTGCGTGGGCCAGATCGGGTGGCGGGTCCCCGTTGACGACCGCCTCGCCACCAACGGTCACCAGCCAGTAGTCGGTGATACCGGCGACGACCCCGGGCCACCAGCGCCGCTCGGCGAAGAAGGTTGCCACGCTGTGCACCGCTGCCGACGCGCCGCCTTGCGCGGACCGCGGCAGTAGGATGACACATGCATTGAGATCACCTGGGGCGGTGCGAATTTCGTCAGCGCTGAGCACCCGGGCCGTGGCGCCGACATCACCGGCAGCGACGGTCAGCGCCGCGGCGAGGTCCGCGGCGGCGCCGGTGTGATCGATGATGCCGATGGTTCGCGGCGGCACCAGGGAGCGCCGTGACAGCCGCACCCACTTCTCGGCGAGCATTCGCGGCGCCGGCTGATCGAGGTTTTCTTCCGGCGCTACGACGTCCGGCACCACGACGTCCGGCGCCACGACGTTCGGTCCCACGACGGTCGGTCCCAAGACGTCCGGCTCTGCGACGTTCGGCCCGGCGGCGGACGCCTTCCGCGCGGCCGGTGACAAGCCCTGTTCATAGGGCATCCACAGCGCGATCTCGTTCATCGGAGTGTTCGGGAAATCGGGCAACGGCAACGCCGGAGGTCCCTGGCTTTCCGTCGCGAGGCTGTCCCACGGGTAGTTCAGGTCGTGCAGCGCGCAGCGCATCAGATTGCGGGTGAAGTCGGTGAGATCGTTGTCCGTCCTGGTGGACGTACCGACGACCATGCTGTTTCGTCCGGCGTCGTGGGTCAGGTTCTCCTGGATCGCCAGTTGCAATGTCGGGTGTTCGGCCAGCTCGATGTAGGTGTCGATGTCGAACGAGCGTGCGGCGGTCATCGCCTTGTCAAACCGAACGGTGTTGCGCAGGTTCCAGAACCAGTACTGGTCCACCGGCTGCTCGGGTGTGAGGGGGCCGCCGAGAGTGGCACCGAGACAGGCGATGTCACTGTCCGAGAACGTCAGGCTGGACAACTCGCGACCTATACCGGTGCACAGTTCGTCCCGCAGACCGTTGATCAGTCCCGTGTGCGCCGGGTATCGGACGGGGATCATCCGGGCGAAGACATCGCGCGCGGCACACGTGTCCACGATGCTCTGCACCGATTCCCGGTCACCCGAGATCGCATGCATGTTAGGCGAATTCACCGCCGAGACCTGCGCCCAGCCGGCGCAGCGGGCCACCAGGTCCTCGCACGTCTCGCGATCCGTGGCCAGCACCGCCATCGCGTAGTCACCGGCACCCAGCCCGTCGGCGGCGCGCGCCCGCAATGCGATCACGCGGACGGCGTCGGCCAGCGTGATCCGGCCCGAAACGTAGGCGGCGGCAACCTCTCCCTGGCTGTGCCCGATAGTGACGGCAGGCGCTACGCCGAACGAGCGCCACACCGCCGCGAGCCCGGCCATCTGGGTGAACAGCGCGGGCTGGACCGTGCGTGCGTCATCGCTTGCGTCTCCCGGAGCGACAAACTGGTCGTTCAGCAGGTAATCAAGCGGCGACTGCCCGGTCAACTCGGCGAAAACCGCTGCGCAGCGCTCGACTTCGGCGCGGTACGCCGGAACCGAGTCATACCAGCGCCTGCCCATGCCTGGCCGTTGACTGCCCTGTCCGGGAAAGACATACGCGTGACGGCGGGCTGCCGCGGCCGCATCGGCGCGCAGCACCGAGCCGTGCTCGCGGTCGTCGACGATCGCCCGCAGGGCCTCGGTCAATTCCTTGCGATCGCGCACCAGTGCCAGGACGCGGTGTTTGCGGGCGACCCGGGTACGAAACAGCATGGCGGCGATCAGGTGCGGGGCCGCTTCGGGGTGGTCCGCCAGGTAGGCAAGCAGGGCAGCGGCATCGACCGGTATGAGTTCGGGGTTATCCGACGTCAGCAGTACGGGGATGGCGCCGTTGGGGAGCAGATAGCGGGTCACGTTTCGCTCACTTGTCGTTCTGCGCGGGCATCGCGACGATCGCGTGGGCATTGGCGCCGCCGGCGCCGAACGACGACGCGGCGCCGTATCGAACACCGTCCTTGGGTTGCCATTCGGTCAGCTTCGTGGCGAGCCGGATGCCGGTCAGATCCCAGTCCAGCTTCTTGGTGGGGTTGTCCGAGAACAGGGTTGGCGGAATGTAGCCGTGCCGGCCGGCCAGGAGGACCTTGATCAGTCCGAGAATCCCAGCGGCCGCCTGGGCGTGCCCGGCATTGGACTTGATCGAGCCGAGCAGGGCCTCGGATCCGGCCGCGCCGTAGGTCTTGAAGAGCGCCAGCAGTTCCACCGGGTCACCGGCCGGTGTTGCGGTACCGTGCCCTTCGATCATTCCCACGTCGGCGGGATTGATACCGGCCGCATCCAGCGTCTTGCGCACCACTTGTTCTTGCGCGTGCACCCGGGGAACGAGGATCGGTTTCCCCTTGCCGTTGTGATTGGTGCGGGCGGCCAGGATCCGTCCGTAGACCCGGTGACCGAGTTGGCGCGCACGAGATTCCCGTTCCAGCAACAGCATTCCCGCGCCCTCGCCCCAGACGGTGCCGGTCGCGTCCTCGGAATAGGCACGGCAGTGTCCGTCGTCGGACAGGGCGTGCAGCTTGGCGAACTCGAAAAAGGCCGCCGGCGAACCCAACACGCAGACAGCGCCGGCCAGCGCCCACTCGCACTCGTCCATTGTGATCGCGTTGACGGCCAGTTGCAGTGCGGTGAGCGACGATCCGCAGGCCGAGTCGATGCACATGGACGGTCCGGTCAGGCCCAGACCGTGGGAGATGCGCCCGGCTCCACCGAGCTGGCCCATGCCCACGGTGCGGTGGCCGCTGTAGTCATCGGCGACGGCGGTGCGGGTGCCGTACTCGGTCATCGACATTCCGACGTAGCATCCACCGAATTCGCCCTCGACCGAGCCGGGATTGATGCCCGCGTTCTCCAAAGCACGCCACGCGACGCGCATCGCAACCCGCTGCTGGGGATGCATCACCAGCGCTTCGCGGTGCGTGATACCGAAGAACGGGGGATCGAATTGGGCTGCGCCGGTGAGGAATCCACCCGAATCGGGGACCCGGCCCCAGCCGTCTGCCTCGGACACCGACAGCAGATCGTCGATGGGCCAGCCACGATCCCGCGGAAACGGCGACAGCAGTTCGCGGTGGTCGCACAGCGCCTGCCACAACGCGGCGGGGGTGTCGATGCCGCCCGGGGTTTCGACAGCCAGTCCGGCGACGACGACCGGATCGGTCACTGCGTCTGCTCCCGTTGGGCACACGCCGCCAGCAGTTCGGCCACGGCGTCGACGTGATCGTTGATGAAGAAATGCCCGCCGTCGAACATCGTCACCTCGGCACTGTCGGTGTGCTTGCCCCATCCGTACAGATCGCCGAGCGTGACGATCGGGTCCTGGTCACCGCCGAGCGCGTGGATGCGGGCCGCGATCTTCACGTCGTCCGGGCAGGAGTACGCGTCGCAGGCGCGGTAGTCGGCCTTGATGACGGGAAGCGCCAGCCGGATCAGGTCGCTGTTGCCGAACACGGCGGAGTTGGTGCCTTCCAGCGCGGTCAGGTGTTGCAGGATCGACTCGTCATCGGTCGGGTGCGGTGGCTTGGTGACGGCGTTGCCGGGTGCGACCGCTGCCGAGACGTTGAGTTCACGCACGTCGATGCCCCTGGACTCGGCGATCCGTACGAATTCGAACGCGACCCAGCCGCCCATGCTGTGACCGAATGCAACGATCGGACCGGGCCCGCAGTGCTCTGAGGTGGCGAATTCCTCGAACGCGCCCGCCGCGATCTCCGGGAGGGTGCTCAGCGGTGGTTCGCCCGCGCGGTCCTGGCGACCCGGGTACTGAAAGACCAGGACGCGGAAATGCTTGCTCAGCGCCTTCGAGAAGGATCGGTAAGCCGAGGCGCCCGCGCCGGCATGCGGGAAAACCAGCAGTGTCGGGCTCTCGGGTGAACCAGGTTGGTGAAACTGCCTGATCCAACCAAGCGTGCGCGGCATGCCGCCCTACCTCTCCGTCTGCCAACTAAGCGAAGGCTAACATAAGCTACTCGGGCGGGATCAGGCCCGAGGCGCTCAGAGCGAATCCCGCCCCCGCACCAGCAGAGCCGCCCGCTTGTGGGGCAGGTCGATGTCCGTGACGTGCCGGAAGCCCGCCAGTGCGGCGACCCGGATCAGGCGCACGTTGGTGGCGTCCGGCTCGCCGATGACCCGGGTGGCCAGCGGATCCGCATCCAGCTGCCAGGCCGACACCACGCGCAACAGATCCGCGGCCAGCCGGCGCCCGCGGCTGTCGGCGGGGCCCAGTAGCAGGTGGACGCCGGCATCGTGTTCGCGGGCGTCGTAGTACTGCGCCAACGGGTCGAGATCGGCGCGATAGAGCTCCCAGTAGCTCATCGGAACGTCGTCCAGCTCACCCACATACGGGGTCGAATGCGTGCTGAGTTGCTGCTCGCGCAAGTAGGACGCGATCTGTTCGCGGGGCCAGGCCTTGTTCCAGTAGCGCGCGACTTCCGGGTCGTTCATCCACGTGTGCAGGAGGTCGAGGTCGCGGTCCAGATCCAGCGGACGCAGCGAGAAGGTGCCCGGGATCCCGTCCTGCTCGGGTGTGGCGCGCCGGTGCAGAAGATCCAGCGGGTCAACCCCTGTTACTTCCGGCACGGATACGTCCTCTCGCAACGAGCCTCTCGCAACGAACTGGGCGGCACGTTCGCCGGCGATGCCCGCATCCAGCCCCCAACTTAGCGAAGGCTAACATAAGCTACTGGCCGAAGTCCGGGGTTCGCCGCGGCATGTCTACCGAGGTCGAGCGCCCGACCGGGAGGAGGAGTGGAACCAGCCATGGCCGATGCCAGGACCGTGCAGGAACGCCGGCGCGAACTGTTGCGCCAGCGGATCGCCGAAAGTGGTCTAGCGACGGCGGAATCGGCTCCACAGACGGTGATCTCGGCGGGAGAACGCTACGACCTTTCCGCCGGGCAGCGCCGGATGTGGTTCGTGCAGGCCATGAACCCCACCGACGCCACGCTGAACATCTGCGTGGCCTACCGGCTGACCGGTGCGCTGGACGAGGCACGGCTGCGCGCGGCCTTCGCGGATGTCGTTGCGCGCCACGCCATTCTGCGTACCACCTATGGCGTGGACGCCGAGGGCGAGCCGTATCAGATCTTCCGCGACGATGTCGACATTCCGTGGCGGACTCAGGACGTCTCGGGCGAACGACAGGCGCAGCAGATCGAGGCGCTGGCACACAGCGAATTCGGCAGGCCCTTCGACCTCACCAGAGAGTTGCCGCTGCGGATGACGCTGGCGCGGACCGCTCCGGACGAGTTCGTGTTGCTGCTGGTCGCGCACCACATCTGCTGGGACGACGACTGCTGGGCTGTCTTCTTCGGTGAGCTGAGTGCGGCGTACGGCTCCTCCGCCATGGCCACCGGGGAACCGCCGCAGTACGTCGCGGTCGAGGTGCTGAACGAATCCCCGGACTGCGCCGACGCCGATGTCGAGTACTGGCGCAAGTCCCTGTCGCCGGTGCCCGATCCGCTGGAGTTGCCCGGCGCCGCGGCGCCGAATCCATCCACGCGGGCCGGACACCGTGCCGCGGCACTGCCCCCGGACCTGTCGATCCGGCTCGAGGGCGTCGCCCGGGAACATTCCGCCACCCCGTTCATGGTGTTGCTGGCGGCGTACGGCGCCTTAGTGCGGCGCTACACCGGTGCCGCCGACTTCCTCGTTTCGATTCCGGTCACCGGGCGCCGGGCCGCGACCGAGGGGGCGCTCGGCTACTTCGGGAACACCCTGCTGTTGCGCATCCGCGTGCGCCCCGAGGATACGTTCGCGTCCCTGGTCGGCACCGTGCGGGACACCTGCCTGGAAGCCTTCGCCCACCAGTCGGTTGGTCTGGATCGCGTTGTGCGCGAACTGAACCCGGAACGTAGCGCCGGACACGACGGGCTGGACCGACTGGTCCGGCTGGGCTTCAGCATGCGCAAGAGCGTGGCCGGACTCCACTTCGCGGGCGTCAGCACCCGGCAGCTCGAACTGAGCGCGGTGTCCGCTCCGATCCCACTCGCGCTGGCGGTGGTGCTCGACCCGCAGGGCCTGTCCACCGAATTCGAATACCAGACCGATGTGCTGGGCGACGAGCTTGTCGGCCAGTTGCTGCGGCACTATCGGCAACTGCTCACCAGCGCACTGCGGGAGCCCGGACTTCGGGTCGACAGCCTGGAACTGCTGGAGGCTGACGAGCGGGAAGCAATACTGACGCAGTCCCACGGCGTCCTGGTCGCAAGGCCGGCGAGCACCGCTGTCGCCGCGCTGGAGTCGGCCGCAGCGGCCACGCCGGACGCGGTCGCGGTGGTATTCGAGGACACCGAGCTCAGCTATGCGCAACTGCATGCTCGCGCAAACCAATTGGCGCACTGGTTGATCGGAAACGGGATCGGGCCCGACGACATCGTCGGCCTGCGCATGACGACGTCCGTCGACTTCGTCGTGGCCATGCTCGCCGTGCTGAAAGCCGGTGCGGCCTATCTGCCGATCGACCCGGCATTTCCCCCCGAGCGCATCGAATACCTGCTTGCCGACGCCGGGCCCGCGCTGGTTATCAGCCACGAGGATTTCGCAGCGGCCGAACGGGCCGCCGCCGCGCTGTCGAGCGCTGCACCTACCGACACCGACCGGCGCTGCCCGCTGCGTCCGGAGCACCTGGCCTACGTCATCTACACCTCCGGTTCCACCGGACAGCCCAAGGGCGTCGCGGTACCGCATCACGCCATCGCCGAACACATGGCGGGATTCCTCGAAGAATGGAGCCTGACCGCCGCCGACCGGTTGCTGCAGACCTCGTCGGTCAGCTTCGACGCGTCGGTGATGGAGATCTTCGCCCCGTTGTCCATCGGTGCGCGGCTGATCGTGCCGAAAGCCGATGCGTTCAGCGAGGTTTCCTACGTCGCGGATCTGATCAGCCGCCACGGAGTCACGGTGCTGCACATGGTGCCCTCGATGTTGAGCACCCTGTTGTTGCTGCCGCAGGCCAGCCAGTGGCGGCAGTTGCGGCATGTGCCGGTGGGCGGAGAAGCGCTGCCCGGCGAGGTGGCCGACAGGTTCGCCGGTCACTTCGATGCCACGCTGCGCAATCACTACGGTCCGACCGAGGCGGTCATCTGCGCGACCCACATGCCCGTCGCGGGCCGTCAGGGCCCGGGCGTCGTGCCTATCGGCGTGCCGAATCAGAACGTCTACACCTACGTACTCGACCGGGAGTTGCAGCCGGTTCCGGCCGAAGTGGTCGGTGAGTTGTACCTGGGCGGTGCCCAACTGGCCCGCGGATACCTAGGACGTCCCGGGTTGACCGCGCAACGATTCGTCGCCGACCCGTTCAATTCCGGGATGCGGCTGTACCGGACGGGAGATCTGGTCCGGCGCAACTTGGCCGGGAACCTGGAATTCGTCGGCCGGGCCGACGAACAGGTCAAGGTACGCGGCTTCCGGATCGAACTCGGCGAAGTCGAGTCCGTGATCGCCGCGCACCCGGCGGTGCGGCACTGTCTGGTGCTCGCTGAGGAGACCGGGGCCGGGTCGCGGCTGGTTGCCTACCTGGTGCCGGCGGCCGGACCGGACGGTCTTCCAATCGCATTGGACATCAACGATATTCACGTTCATGCCGCGACCATGCTGCCGCAGTACATGGTGCCGACGGCGGCCGCGGTCATCTCGGAGATTCCCCTGACCGTGCACGGCAAGCTGGACAAACGGGCACTGCCCGCACCGACCCCGGTGAACGCTCGCAGTTATCGCGCGCCGGCGACGCCCACGGAACGCCGGGTGTGCTCGATCTTCGGCCACCTCTTCGGGCTGGAGCGGGTAGGCGCCGACGATTCGTTCTTCGATCTTGGTGGCCACTCACTGCTGGCGGCTCGTCTGGTCGCACAGATCCGCGCCGAAATCGGGGTGGACTGCAGCGTTCGCACCGTCTTCGATGCGCCCACCCCAGCCGGTTTGGCGGCCCTGTTGGTCGAGCAGTTCCGTGACGTCTTCGGCATCGACCTCGACGGCATGGACCTCGACGAGGACTTCGGCGCTGAACTGGCTCCCGGGCAGTCGGGCCGCCCGGAACTCGTCGCGACGATCCGCCCCGAACGGCCACCGTTGTCCTACTCCCAGTTGGCCATGTGGTTCCAGCACCGGATGCGGGGACCCAACGACGTCTTCAATCTGGGGCTCACGCTGCGCTTCACCGGTCCGCTGGATATCGCCGCCCTCACCGCGTCACTCAACGACGTGGTGGCCCGGCACGAGGCATTGCGCACCGTTTTCGTTGAGCACGAAGGCATTCCGTATCAGTCGGTGCGCCCCACCCTGAAGCTGGAACTCCCGGTGACCGAGATCGGCGCCGACCGGGCCGACGCGACGACCGCCGACCTGCGCCGCTACCTGTTCGACCTGACGTGCGGCCCGCTGATCCGGCCGACACTGCTGGTGCTCGACCCCGACACACACGTCCTCGTCGTGCTCATCCACCACATCGTCACCGACCACAACTCGCTCGGCGTCATCTACGAAGACCTCGTCACCGCGTACCGGGCGCGGGCGACGGGCCGGGCGCCGCAATGGGACCCGCTGCCGTTGCAGTTCGTCGATTACGCGCTGTGGCAACGAGATACCTTCGATGTGCCGGGCGAGTGGGCGGCGGCCGAATTGGCCCACTGGGGCGAGGCGCTGGCCGGGCTGCCCGCCGAAATCCCGATGGCGGCCGACCACCCGCGTACCCCGGTGGTGGGCCAGCGCGCCGAGGTCGTGACGTTCACGGTGCCGGCGGCGCAGCGTGCTCGGCTGACCCAGTTGGCGGATCACACCGGCGCCAGTGAATTCATGGTCTATCAGGCCGCCCTCGCGGTGCTGCTGCACCGGGTCGGCGGGGGCACGGACATCGCCGTGGGCACTCCGGTCGCATCCCGCGACGACCTCGCGGTGGCGAAGGTGGACGGACCGTTCGCCAACGTGCTGGCGTTGCGCAATGACCTGACGGGCGACCCGAGCCTGCGTGGCATGCTCGCTCGTTGCCGCGCAACGACACTCGACGCGTTGTCCCACCAGGAGCTTCCGATCGACCGGCTGGTTGAAGCGCTCAACCCGCCCCGATCGAGTGCCCGGAACCATCCGTTCTTCCAATGCTCGCTGCATTTCCGCACCGAGGATTGGGCGCAGGCGCCCCGCGAGCTGGCGAGCGGCGCAACGACGGTGGTGCCCATCCCGATGGAGTTCGAGGTCTCGCTGCTCGATCTCGACGTCAGTGTCAGCGTGCAACCCGACGGGGGACTGGAGGTGCGCCTGCTTGCCAGCGCCGATCTGTATGAGCCGCAGACGGTTCGGCATCTGGCCGACGCATTCAATGCGGTGCTCGACGCTTTTGTGACGGCCCCGGACCGGCCGGTCTCGGAGCTGGAGCTGTTGCCGTCCGATGTCATGGACGCACTGCTGGCTCCTCCTGCGCCTGAGCCTGCGCAAACCGCGAAGGCCGTTGGTTCCCCCGAAACCGAACAAGCGTTGATCGGCTTGCTGGAGGAGCTGCTGGAGATCTCCGGTGTGGACCGTGAAGACAACTTCTTCGCGCTCGGCGGGGACAGCGTCATCGCCGTGCAGATGTCGGCGCGAGCCAACGCCGTGGGACTCGCCCTGGCTCCTGCCATGGTGTTCGAGCACCTGACCCTCGCCGAGGTGGCCGGCGCGGTGGACGCGGCTGCCAACCTGGCTGCGGCGCAGGCGGATACCCCGGAGCGGGGCTTCCAGAGCGCGCCGATGAGTGCCTCGGGATTGGACGCCGACGCTCTGGCCGCGCTCAACGCCTCGTGGCAGCAGCAGTAGCGGGGGCCCGTGACTTCCGCCCCACCGCAGATCGAGGATGTTCTGGCGCTCAGTCCATTACAGGAAGGGCTGTTCGCGCTGTCCCGCCTCGCGCAGGACAGCCTCGACATCTACACGATGCAGATCGTCGTCGACATCGACGGCCCGGTGGACGTCGAGCTGTTGCGCCGCAGCGCGGCGGCGATGCTGGTGCGGCACCCGAACCTGCGGGCCGCCTTCTGGGATCGCGACGTGCCCAGACCGGTCCAGATCGTGCCCGCCCACGCGGAGCTGCCCTGGTCTGAACGGGCCGCCGCACCAGAGGAATTCGATGCGATCGCCCGCTCGGAGCGATACCGCCCCTTCGAGCTGAGTCGAGGTCCGGCGCTCCGCGTGGTGCTGCTCACCGTGCCCGGCGAGACCAGGCGCCGGATGATCGTCACCGCCCACCACATCCTGGTGGACGGTTGGGGCCTCGGCGTGTTCTTCACCGAGATGCTCGCGATCTATCAGGCGGGAGGTCGCGCCGACGGTCTCCCCGCCCCGCGCCCGTACCGCGACTACATCGCCTGGCTCGCGACGCAGGACAGGGCGGCGGCCACCGCCGAGTGGGCGAAGTATCTGCACGATGTCTCCGCGCCACTGATGCTGGCCGAAAACACTTCTGCGGCTGGCGTTCCGGAAAAATCGGAGGTGCTGCTGCCGGCCCGCGACACCAGCAGGCTGCGGGACTGGGCGGGACGCAACGGGCTGACGCTCAACACCGCCGTGATGTTCGCCTGGGCGGTCGTGCTCAGCCGGCTGACTGACCGCCGGGACGTCGTTTTCGGCACCGTGGTCTCCGGACGCCCGGAGCAGCTGCCCGGCGTCGAGACGATGGTCGGAATGTTCATCAACACCGTTCCGGTGGCGCACACGGTGCGCGGCACGGTATCGGTGGTTGAGCAATGCGTTGAGCTGCAACGTGATTCGTCGGCGATGCGGGGCATCGGTTACCTGAGTCTGTCGGAATTGCAGCGCGCGCACGGCTCCGGCGCGTTGTTCGACACCCTGTTCGTGTTCGAGAACGCTCCGCTGCAGGACGCCGTCCGGGCGGTGACCACCGCCGACGGTGCACGGTTCTGCCCGGTTGCCGGCGAGAGCCTGACGCACTACCCGTTGACCGTGGTGTCGCATCTGATCGACGACCGATTGATCGTGGTGGTCGAGGTGATCGGGGCAGCGCTGCCGCACCTTTCGGGGGCACAGATCTGCGAGCGCCTGGTCGCGGTGCTGCGCCAACTGCCCGACATCGGCGACCGAACGCCCGAGGCGCTGGATGTCCTGACCGAGGCGGAGCGTGCGGGCGGCGACGGCCATGCGCTGTCGGTGTCGCCACCGGAAGCCACGGTGTGGGAACTGTTCGAACGCCAGGCGCGGGCCGCACCGGAGGCTGTCGCCCTGACCACCAGCGATGGCGGCCGCTGGACCTACGCCGAACTGCACGCCGACGCGGCGCGCCTGGCCGGCGAACTGGGGGAGCGGAGGATCGGCCCGGAAAACGTTGTCGCACTGATGGTGCGCCGCTCGGTGCGATCCATCGTGTCGGTTCTCGGCGTGCTCGGCGCCGGTGCCGCCTACCTCCCGGTGGACGTCAGCCTGCCGGCTGCGCGAGTCGAATCCATGCTGCGTCAGGCGAACCCGGCGTTGGCGATCACCGACGCCGCTGGTTCGGAACTCATCGAAGGCCCGATCCCGAGCCTGGTGCTCGATGATCCGGTGGTGGCCGAACGCATTTCGCAGCGTGCCGCCGCCGCCCCGGTCGTGGCCCGCCATCCCGGGCACAGCGCATACGTCATCTTCACCTCCGGGTCCACCGGTGAGCCGAAGGGAGTCATCGGCACGCACGGCGCGTTGGTCAGCTACTTCGCCGACCACCGCGACCGCGTCTACCGGCCGGCGCGGCAGCGCCTGGGCCGCCCGATGCGCATCGCACATGCCTGGTCCATGAGCTTCGACGCCTCATGGCAGCCCATGGTTGGACTGCTCGACGGACACGGAATCCATCTGTTCGACGCCGAGGAGATGCGCGACGCGGACCGACTCGTGCAGGGGATGGCCGATCATCAGATCGACATGATCGACACGACTCCTTCGATGCTCGTCCAGTTGCGGGCCGCGGGACTGCCGGAGCTCGCGGTGCTGGCACTCGGCGGTGAAGCCATCAACAGCGTGCTGTGGCAGCAGCTTTGTGAGTTGTCGGCCGGTGCCGTGTACAACTGCTACGGGCCCACCGAAGCGACCGTCGAGGCCGTGGTGGCCGGCGTGCGCGAGTACCCGGCTCCGACCATCGGGACGGCCAACGCCGGAACACTCTGCTACGTCCTGGATTCGGCGTTACGCGTCGTTCCACACGGCGTCGTGGGCGAGCTCTACCTGTCGGGCAACCAGCTGACTCGCGGTTACGTCGGTCAGCCGGCCATGACGGCGGCCCGCTTCGTGGCCGACCCGTTCCGGCCCGGACAACGCATGTACCGCACCGGTGACCTGGTGCGCCGCCTGCCGCACCGCGGTCTGGCCTATCTCGGACGCGGCGACAACCAGGTCAAGATCCGCGGCTACCGGGTGGAAATCGGCGAGATCGAAGGCGCACTTCGATCCCAGCCCGGCGTCCACGATGCGGCCGTGTCCGTGGTGCGGCGGGCCGGCGGTGCGACGCTGGTCAGTTTCGTTGTCTGGCAGCAGGATACGCAGGCCGACCCGCACGCACTGCGAACGGCTCTCGCCGAGCAACTGCCGGTGTACATGGTCCCGGCGCGTATCGTGGCGCTTCCCCGGATGCCGGTCAATGCCAACGGCAAATTGGACGGTCACGCACTCGACCGGTTGGCGCACGACGAACTCGCCCAGGGTGCCCGCGGCCCGGTGGCACCGACCACCGACACCGAACGTGTACTGAGCGAGCTGTTCGCAGAACAGTTCAACGGCGTGACACCGCACCTGGACGAAGACTTCTTCGTGCTCGGGCTGGACAGCATCGTCGCAATCGGCCTGGTGCACAAGGCCAGGCGGCGCGGGCTCGCGTTGAGCCCGCGAATGGTGTTCACCGCGCCCACAATTCGTGAGCTGGCCGCCGCGATCGACGCGGCGGACGCAGCGGCCCCGGAGGTTTCCGGGTACGGCCCCGAATACGGTGAAGTGCCGCCGCTTCCGATCGTGACCTGGGTGAACGAGCACGGCAACTACCGGCGCTTCACGAATACCGTTCTGCTGCGGCTACCCGCCGGCATCGATCGCCCGGCGATAGAGCAACTGCTGCAGCTGATACTCGACGGGCACGAGTCGCTGCGATCGATCCTGACCGATACGCCCGACGGTGCTCGTCTGGTCACCCGGGAACCCGGTGTGGTGTCCGCGCCCGGACTGCTCTCGCGGGTCGACGTCCCTACCGGTACCGATGTGGCCACGCTGGTGCGGAGCGCGGCGCGCCGGGCGATAGACGAGATCGATCCGCGCACCGGCGACATGGTCCGAGCGGTGTGGTTCGACGGCGCGGCGGACCACCAGATGCTGCTGTTGACCATCCACCACCTGGTGGTCGACGTGGTGTCCTGGCACATTCTGCTCAGCGACATCTCGGAGGGGTGGCGATCGGTACGCGCGGGTGCCGCACCGAAGGCATTGCCGGAGTTCACTTCCTACCGGCGGTGGTCGGAGTTGATGTGGGACCGTGCGACGGCACCGGAGGTCATCGCCCAACGCGACTATTGGGGTGCGCAGCTGAGCGAGGCCGATCCCGCTCTGGGTGCACGCCGCCCCGACCCGACCCGGGACACCTGGTCGACGCTGCGCGTGAGCAACGTGGTGACGCCGGTGGATGTCAGCGAGCGGCTGGTGGCCACCCTGAGCCGCCATGACCGGATGCGCGAAATCCTTTTATGCGCAGTGACGGTCATGCTGGCCAGCTGGCGACGGCTGCGATCGCAGGATCCGTCCGGCGGCGCACTGATCGCGCTGGACAGTCACGGTCGCGCCGATGCCCTGCTCGACACCGACACCACGAACACCGTGGGCTGGTTCACGTCGGCGTTCCCCGTGCGGCTGGGAACGGGTGCGGCCGCCGTCGATGTCGAGCGGCTCGAGGCGACGCCCGGAGTGGCCCGCACACTGCTGGACTCGGTGACCGCTCACCTCGACGCCGTTCCCTACGACGGTCTGGATTACGGGTTGCTTCGTCACGTCGCTCGCGTCCCGGAGTTGCAGGAGGCGGTCGAGCCCCAGGTGTTGTTCAACTACCTGGGTCGCCTGGACCTCGGCGTGGTGACCGACGAACCGTGGACTCTGATCGACGGACACGAAATCGACGCTTTGCCCGTCGATCCCGAGCCGGAGCTGCCGCTGCGTTTCGCGCTGAACATGAGCCTGCTGGTCCGCGGCACACCGGCCGGTCAGCAACTCGTCAACACCGTCCTGTGGAGCGAAGCTATGTTCACCCCGGCCGAGATCGATCGCCTGACACAGCTGTGGCAGCGCACCCTGGCGGCGCTGGCCGCCGGGCTGGAAGCCACGGCCTGAGAAGGGAGGGTCAGCTCAACGTGCTTGACGGAGAACCGATCACCAGGGACGAGATCAAGGCCACGATCGCGGCCCAACTCGGCTGCCCAGCCGAAGACGTCACAGACCATGATGATCTCATTCAACTGGGACTCAACTCGATCCGCATGATGGCGATGGCCGGCGGCTGGCGTAAGCGCGGTGCCGCCGTCACCTTTGCCGAGCTGGCGGCACACCCCACGGTCGACTCGTGGCACGCCCTGCTCAGCGGACAACCGGCGGACCCCGCCCCGCCGGTCCAAGCCGAACCGGCGCTTGTCGACGACGCCCCGTTCCCGTTGGCTCCGATGCAGCACGCGTACTGGATCGGCCGATCCGACGAGCAGGAACTGGGCGGGGTGGCGGCACATCTGTACGTCGAATTCGACGGCAGCGCAATCGATCCGGTGCGACTCGAGCGGGCGGTGGACGATCTCGTCGCCACCCATGCCATGCTCCGAACCCGGTTCCTGCCGGACGGAACTCAGCAGACGATGCCACGACCGGGCCGCCCGGTGTTTGACGTGGTGGATTTGCGTGGTCAGGGCCGGCCGGCCGCCGACGCCGCGCTGGCAGCCATCCGGGACCGAAAGACGCATCAGCGGTTGGCGATTGACGAGGGCCAGGTCATCGACGTCACATTGACCCGCTACGACGAGGACCGGTGCCGGTTGCACCTGGATGTCGACATGCTCGCCGGTGACGCGATGAGTTACCGCGTGCTGATGTCCGAGCTGGCCGGACTCTATCGCGGGGCCGAGCCGTCGGCTCCCGGATACAGCTATCAGCGCTACCGCATCGAGGCCGAACAGCGCCGGGATGGTGACGGGATGCGGGAGCGGGATCGCCAGTGGTGGCAGCGCCGTCTGCCCGAAATGCCCGGAGCACCCGAACTTCCCGCGGCGCCGGTGAGCGATCGGGGGTCGACCCGGCGCACCGTTCGCTACGATCATTGGCTGACGCCGGAAGCCAAGGGCCGGCTGGTTTCCGGCGCCCACGCTCGCGGTGTCACGCCGGCCGTGGCCCTGGCCGCGGTCTTCGCCGACACCATCGGCGGATGGTCCGCACAGGACCGGTTCCTGCTCAATGTGCCGCTGTTTCATCGCGAATCGGTGCACCCCGACATCGACCGGGTGATAGGGGATTTCACGTCGTCGATCATGCTCGAGGTCGACGTCAGTGAGAACATGTCGGTGGCCGACCGGGCCCGCGCCGTGCAGCGCAGCATGTACGAAAGTGGTTCGCACGCATCCTATTCCGGCCTGGAGGTGCTGCGCGACCTGGGTCGGCAGCGGGGCGAACCGGTGCTGGCGCCGGTGGTCTTCACCAGTGCCCTTGATCTCGGCGAATTGTTCTCGGACACCGTCATCGAGACATTCGGTGAACCGGTGTGGATCATTTCGCAGGGGCCGCAGGTGTTGCTGGACGTCCAGATCACCGAACTGCGCGGCGGGCTGTTGATCAATTGGGACGTCAGGGAGTTCGCGTTTCCTGCAGGCATGGTGGACGCCATGTTCGCCAGGTTCACCGAGGCCGTCGGGCGCCTGACTGACGGTGCGGCGGGCTGGGATGCCGAGGCCGCGGTGCGGCTGCCGTGCGCGCAGGCGAAGGTGCGGGCGGCCGTCAACGCGACGGACGGCCCAGTCAGCGGACGGTGTTTGCATCAGGGCTTTTTCGAGCATGCTGACAAGCACCCCGATGACCCGGCCGTGATGTGGGGGTTCGGCGGAGAGGCCGGCGCCTGGAGTTACCGGGAGTTGTCCGAGAGCTCACTCGCGGTGGCCGGCGCGCTGCGGGCCTGCGGGGTAAGACCCGGCGATGCCGTCGCGATCCAATTACCCAAGGGGCGGGACCAGATCCCGGCCGTGCTCGGGGTGCTCGCCGCTGGCGCGACGTACGTGCCGATCGGCCACGAGCAACCGGATGAGCGCCGGGCCAGGATACTTCAGACCGCCGACGTCGTCGCGGCGCTGACCGTCGAGGGCGCCGACTTCGGTCCGGACATACCGTGTGTCTGCATCGACGCCGCGCGGAATTATCGGGAACCGTTGACCGAGGCGGTTTTACCAGACACCGGCGCCATCGCCTATGTGCTGTTCACGTCCGGGTCGACCGGTATGCCCAAAGGGGTGGAAGTGCCGCACAGCGCAGCGATGAACACCATCGACGCCGTCAACGAGTGGTTCGATGTCGGCGAGACGGATCGGGCGCTTGGGGTCTCTGCCCTGGAGTTCGATCTGTCCGTCTACGACATCTTCGGCATGTTCTCCGTCGGCGGTGCGGTCGCCGTCGTCGACGCCGGCCAGGCGGGTGCCGCCGATGCCTGGGTGGAGATGATTCGCCGACACCAGGTTTCGATCCTCAACTGTGTTCCGGGCATCCTCGACATGATCCTGGCGGCCGGAGCGCGCCGTCTTGGCGAGTCACTGCGGGCGGTGCTGCTCGGCGGTGACTGGGTAGGTGCCGAGTTGGCCCGCCGGCTGCGAAAGGTGGCTCCCGACTGCCGGTTCGCCGGCCTGGGCGGAGCAACGGAGACCGCGATCCACAGCACGGTCTGCGAGGTGGTCGGTGAACCACCGGCGCATTGGGCCACGGTGCCGTTCGGTGTGCCGTTGCGCAACGTCCGGTGTCGGGTGGTGTCGCCGTCCGGCCGCGACTGTCTGGACTGGGTGCCCGGTGAACTCTGGGTGGGCGGTGCGAATGTCGCAGCGGGTTACCGCCACGATCCCCGACGCACGTCGGAACGTTTCGTCGAGCACGACGGCATCCGCTGGTACAAGACGGGCGACACCGCGCGGTACTGGCCGGACGGCACCGTCGAATTTCTCGGCCGCGCCGACCATCAGGTGCAGATCCGCGGCTACCGCGTCGAACTGGGTGAGGTGGAGAACGCACTGCGTAGCATCCCCGGCGTGCACCACGCCGTGGCGGCCGTCGTCGGCGCCAACGCGCCCGTGCTGGTCGCGGCCATCGCGGGTGACCCGGCGGGCGGCCCGGCGGGTGAGAGCACCGGGGACCTCACCGAAGCCGTCGCCGGCCTGCTACCGGGTTACATGATCCCGGCCCGCATCGAGGTGCTCGAGCGAATCCCGTTGACGCCCAACGGCAAACTGGACCGCCGCGCCGTCGTCGCGCTGCTGCAACCACAGCACCCGGACCGGGACACCGCTCCGCGCACCGATCTCGAAACCGCGTTGGCCGACATCGTAGCCGAGGCGCTGGGAGTCGATGATCCGAAAGCCGTTGGTGTGCATGATGATTTCTTTGCCCTCGGGGGCGATTCGGTGCTGGCCACCGCCGTCATCGGGCGGGTCCGTGAGTGGCTGGACATCGATCATGCGGTGGTCACCGATTTCTTCGCCACCCGGACCGTCGCGGGCCTGGCCGCCCGGCTGGAGAACCGGGAGGCGGCGCGGGGCACCCCGCACCGACTGGCCGTGATCGCACGCCACTACCTCGACGTCGCGGCGTTGACCGATGACGAAGTAATGGCGGAGGGTTAGGGAGTTCGCGAGCCGACGATGATGCTGCCGACGCTGCACTCCTGGCGCTCGTCGACCCCGGTGGCGGCAGTGAACGCCGCGGTGTCCGAAAAGCCTTGTGCGCAAACGCCGAGACCCATCGCGGTGGCCGCCAGGTAGATCGTCTGCATCAGAACGCCGACATTCTTGAGGATGGTGGCGTAGGCGATCTGCTCGTAGGTCCACATCACCCGGCCGCCGCGTGCCGCGATGACGAGCAAGACCTGCGGCTCGGCGCCGCCGGACAGGGTCGCCGCGGCCGGCCTGGTCAGCTGGGCGGTGGCCGGCGCGTCAGCGGCGGCGACCGGGTGCAGCGCGTGGTCGAACGAGTCGTAGTGGTACACACCAGGTTCCAGGCCGGTGACGCTGCGCACCACCGGGTAGATCTCCAGTTCGTAGAGGCCCCCGCCGGCCGGGTACGGCCGGGACAGCAGTTCCTCGCCCGCGTCTACCGCCTGGGTACTGCGCGTCCGCGCGGTGCGGTAGAGCAGCTCGCCCAGTTGCCCGGCGGTGATGGGCCGCTCGTCGTCGAATGCCCTTGTGGTGACCCGGTCTTCGATGACGGCCGCCAGCGGCGGGTCCTGCGAGCGCCGGGCGTTCAGGTCGGGGACCGGCAGGACGACCGGTTCACCTGGATAGGGTGTGCGGCGTCCCGGTGGTTGCGGGAAGCGGCCCTTCGCCCATTTCGTCGGACCGAAGTCGTCCCACGTGACGATGCGCTGGCCGAGAGTGCTGCGGCGATGAAACCACAGATCGGGTGCGGCCCAGCTCTGTGCCTCGAACGAGGTCTCGTCGTCGGGGCGGACAAGTGCCCCGGCCCAGTGCAGATCGGCGATGAACTGCGTCACGAGGGGCGCCGGCAGATCGGGACAGTCCGAGGCGCGGCCACCCAGCAGCGGGAGCAGCCGTGGCTGATGGATGCGCACATCACACCAGCCCAGCGGATTCTCCAAAACCAGACCAGCTGAATCACTGTGCAGCACAGCAAATTTCGACATCACCGTGGAGCCGTCGGGGGTCGGTTCGGGGCGCGCCGGCGGCTGACCGAACGGAATCAGCGAGTAGAGATCCGTCCCCTCAGCGCAAGCCGTGACGGTCAGATAGCCGCGGTTGGCCAGGTGGTCGATCAGCGCGTCGATCTCGCGTGCCGCACCCGCCCCGGCCAGCTCCGTCACCGTCGCCGGTCCGAGGTTCAGGGTCTTCAGCGCCGTCATCTGCTGGGCGCTCAGCCGGGCCAGCTTCTCACTGTGCGGAGGCTTCAGCAGCACCGCTCCGGCGCCGGTGGTCATGCAGGTGACGCCGGGGCGAAACGCGAACCTCGTTTCATCCGGGTATCTGCTGGCGAACATTCGGCCCCCGGATTCATAGCTCCCGCACAGCTGCGGCACAGCCGGTGCAATCGAGTCGGCGGCAGCGTGGACGTAACATAGACACGCTACCAAACGAAACATCAGTCACAAGGTGCACAAATACAACACACGCGAGCGGTGCGGCACACCGATGTCCGGAACGCTCAGCGCGAATACGAGGGGGATCCCATGACCATCAAGTCACTGGCCATCGGCGCCGCGGCCGTCGCCGCGATCGGCGCCGCCGCGGCCGGAGCCACGGCGTTCGCCGGCCCGGTCGGCTACCAGGTGCAGCCCGTCGTTTTCGGTGCGCCGCTCCCGCAGGACCCGGCGCCGGCGCCGGCGGGCGTGCCCACCTCCGCCCAACTGACCGGCATCCTCACCAGCCTCGCGGACCCGAATGTGCCGTTCGCCAACAAGAGTGACCTGGTCGAGGGCGGAATCGGCGGCACCGAGGCGCACATCGCCGACCACCAGCTGAAGAAGGCCGCAAAGAACGGCGATCTGCCGTTGTCGTTCAGCGTGGCGAACATCCAGCCGGCCGCGGCCAATTCGGCCACCGCCGACGTGTCGATTTCCGGTCCCAAGCTCTCGCCCCCGGTCACCCAGAGCGTCACCTTCGTCAACCAGGGCAGTTGGGTGCTGTCGCGCGGCTCCGCGATGGACCTCCTGCAGGCCGCCTCGCGCTGACCCGCGTGTGCTCGGCTACCAGTCGAGCTTGGCCAGGCGCTCGGGGTCGGCCAGCACGTCGATCGCGGCGATCCGATGCTCGCGGACCACGAATCCCATCAGCGCGACCGGCCGGCCGGCGACCACGATGACCGCGCCGGCGGCGCCGTTGACGGTCGCGGGGCGCACCTCCCGCTCCGGCCCGGCGTAGCCGTGGGCCAGCTCGGCTACCCGGGCTGCGCCCTGCGCGCGGAAGCCGGGCGCGCCGGCGCCGAAGTCGCCGCGCAACATCACGTCCGGGTGCAGCACCGCGACCAGCCGGTCGAAGTCGCCGCTGCGGCCGGCGGCGAAGAACGCGGCAACGACCTCGCGCTGCGTCGCCAGGTCGCCGTCGGGATCGGGCCTGGATTCCTGGATGCGCCGCCGCGCGCGGCTGGCCAGTTTGCGGGTCGCCTCCGGCGTTCTGTCGACGATCGGCGCGATCTGGTCGAACGGGACCGCGAACGCGTCATGCAGAACGAACGCCAGCCGCTCATCGGGCTGCAGCGTGTCCACCACCACGAACAGCGCCATGCCGACCGCGTCGGCCAGCAGCGCCCGGTGTTCGGGGTCGAACTCGCCGGGTGAGTCGACCAACGGGTCCGGCAAGTGCGCGACCAGCTCTTCGCCGGCCCGCACGCGGCGGGCCCGCAAGGTGTTGAGGCAGATCCGGGCCACCACCGTGGTCAGCCATGCGTCCAGGTTGGCGATGTCTTCGGCCGCGCTGGTGCTCAGTCGCAGCCAGGCTTCCTGAACCGCGTCCTCGGCGTCATCGACGGACCCCAGCATGCGGTAGGCGATGGCGCGCAACTGAGGCCGGGCGCTCTCGAAGCGCTCCGCCAGGGCGGCGGCGTCAGCCACGGCCGGCATCGGGCAGCGCGCAGACCATGCCGTCGGAGAGACCCGATGAACCGATGCCCAGCGCCAGGTTGAACCGGGCCCGCAGGTTGCCCAGGGTGGCGATGTGCGTCAGCGCGACCAGTTGGGCGGTGTTGAAGTGCACGTGCAGCGCGTCGAACAACTCGTCGCTGACCTCGACGGGCGTGCGCGTGATCGCCGTGGCGTAGTCCAGGATGAGTTTCTCGACATCGGAGAAACAGGAGGCGTCCCGGTAATCCGAGAGCGCCAGCAGCTCCTCGTCGGTGAATCCCAGTCCGCGGGCGATCTGCGAGCCGAGGTCGATGCAGAACTCGCAGCGCGCCGTCGTCGCCGACTTCAATTCGGCCAGCGCCCGCTGGCGCGGGCTGAGGATGTCCAGCTTCGCCTCGGCCTGCTCCAGCTTCCCGTAGGCCCTCAGCAGGTGAGGGACGTGCGCATACATGCGCAGCGGCTCCAGCATCGTGGCGGTTTCGCGTCCGGTCATCTGCTTGAAACGGCGCCTGGTGAAAAAGAAGGCAATCCGGGCACCGAGCCCGGCGTCGCGGTCGCTCACTCCGGTGAGTCGGGGTTTCATGGCGTACCTCCCGTGCGTGTCGTCCAGCCCCTTACTTGGATCGACACACCGCAGCCTGAAAACGTGACCGGTTAGTCGGGCCTGTCAGTTGGGAACGGCCATGTCCATGTCGTAGACCCGGGCGTGCAGCACCACCCGGTTACGCAGCGCAGCACGCACCGCACGGTGCAGGCCGTCCTCGAGATAGATGATGCCGCGCCACTTCACCGCGTGCGGGAAAAGGTCTCCATAGAAGGTGGAGTCCTCCGACAGCAGGCGGTCCAGGGCCAGCACGGTCGTGGTGGTGACGAGTTCATCCAGACGGATCTGCTGCGGCGGGATCTGCGACCAGTCCCGGTAGGACAGCCCGTGCTCGGGATACGGCTTGCCCTCGCGCACGCCCTTGAAAATCATCGACAGTCGCTTTCGCCTGGGTTACGGCTCGACGTGCTCCTCGACCGGACCACCTGCAAAGGCTATCTGCCGCGCCCGACCGGTGGGGTGTTAGCCACGGATCGGCCGTTGGCAGGTCAGATCCGGTTGAGACCGTAAAATGAACGCGGCCGGGTACATGGAGATGGGGGTGATGGGCAATGAGTAGCGCGGACGAGCGTCGCTTTCAGGTTTTGCACGCCATCGTCGCCGACTTCGTCGCCACGCACGAACCGATCGGATCCAAGTCGCTGGTGGAGCGCCACAACCTGGGCGTATCCAGCGCGACCATCCGCAACGACATGGCGGTACTCGAGGCCGAGGGTTACATCACTCAGCCGCACACCAGCTCCGGGCGGGTCCCCACCGAGAAGGGCTACCGGGAGTTCGTCGACCGCCTCGACGACGTCAAGCCGCTGTCGTCGGCGGAACGGCGCGCGATTCAGGGCTTCCTGGAATCCGGCGTCGATCTGGACGACGTGCTGCGCCGCGCGGTTCGGTTACTGGCCCAGCTAACCCGCCAGGTGGCCGTGGTTCAGTACCCGACGCTGTCCACATCCACCGTGCGTCACCTGGAAGTCATTGCGCTGACCCCGGCCCGGCTGTTGATGGTGGTCATCACCGACTCCGGCCGCGTGGATCAGCGCATCGTCGAACTCGGCGACGTCATCGAGGACCACCAGCTCTCCCAACTGCGGGAGATGCTCGGTCAGGCGCTGGTGGGCAAGCGGCTCACCGCAGCCTCGGTCGCGGTGGCCGACCTGGCCGGGGGACTGCACGGCGGGGACGGGCTGGGAGATGCCGTCGGTCGCTCGGCGACGGTGTTACTCGAATCGCTGGTCGAGCACACCGAGGAACGCCTGCTGCTGGGCGGCACCGCGAACCTGACCCGCAACGCCGCTGATTTCGGTGGCTCGCTGCGCTCGGTTCTGGAGGCGCTGGAAGAGCAGGTCGTGGTGCTGCGGCTACTTGCGGCCCAGCAGGAGGCGGGCAAGGTCACGGTGCGCATCGGTCATGAGACGGAGGCCGAGCAGATGGTCGGCACCTCGATGGTGTCCACCGCCTACGGCACCAACGACACCGTCTACGGCGGTATGGGTGTGTTGGGACCCACGCGCATGGACTATCCGGGAACTATGGCCAGCGTTGCCGCGGTTGCTATGTATATCGGCGAAGTTCTGGGTGCTCGATGAGCGCGCACCCGCTGCAGAATTTTTGGATGGCCGCCTGACGGGCGGCCACTAACAGCCTAGAAAGGCGAATCGTGGCACGCGATTACTACGGGCTACTCGGCGTCGGCAAAGGCGCCAACGACGCGGAGATCAAACGCGCCTACCGCAAGCTGGCGCGCGAACTGCACCCCGACGTCAATCCCGACGAGGAAGCGCAGGCGCGGTTCAAGGACATCAGCGTCGCGTACGAAGTGCTGAGCGATCCGGAGAAGCGCCGCATCGTCGACCTGGGCGGCGACCCGCTGGAGAACGCTGCCGCCGGCGGCGGCGGGTTCGGCGGCTTCGGCGGTCTCGGTGACGTCTTCGAGGCGTTCTTCGGCGGGGGCGGGGGTTTCGGCGGCGGCGCGGGGCGTGGCCCGATCGGCCGGGTGCGGCCGGGTTCGGACTCCCTGCTGCGGATGCGGCTGGACCTCGAGGAGTGTGCAACCGGGGTCACCAAGCAGGTCACCGTCGACACCGCGGTGTTGTGCGACCGGTGCCAGGGCAAGGGCACCAACGGCGACTCCGCACCCGTGCCCTGTGACACCTGCGCCGGTCGTGGTGAGGTGCAGACCGTCCAGCGTTCGCTGCTGGGTCAGATGCTGACGTCGCGGCCGTGCCCCACCTGCCGCGGCGTCGGCGTGGTGATTCCCGATCCGTGCTACCAATGCATGGGCGACGGGCGGGTGCGTGCCCGCCGCGACATCACCGTCAAGATCCCGGCCGGCGTCGCCGAGGGCATGCGGGTCCGGCTCGCCGCACAGGGTGAGGTGGGCCCCGGCGGTGGACCGGCCGGCGACCTCTACGTCGAGGTGCACGAGCAGGCTCACGACATTTTCGCCCGGGAGGGCGACGACCTGCACTGCACGGTGTCGGTGCCGATGGTCGACGCCGCACTGGGCGTCAGCGTCAGCCTGGACGCCATCCTGGACGGAACCAGCGAGATCGTCATTCCGCCCGGCACGCAGCCCGGCGCGGTGATCACGCTGCGCGGCCGCGGTATGCCGCATCTGCGGTCCAGCAGCCGAGGCGACCTGCACGTGCACGTCGAGGTGGTGGTCCCTACGAGGCTCGACCACCACGACACCGAACTCCTGCGCGAGCTCAAGACCCGCCGCAACCGCGACGTCGCCGAGGTCCGCTCGTCGCATGCCAACAACGGTGGGCTGTTCAGCCGCCTGCGCGAAACCTTCACCGGCCGCTGACCTTTCGGGGCTCGCATGGTAGCCACGCTGTTCTACGTCGGTGCGCTGCCCGACGTCGGCGGGTTGGCCGTGGTGGACGGCGACGAAGGCTTTCACGCGGCCACCGTCCGGCGGATCCGTCCCGGTGAGGAATTGGTGCTCGGTGACGGCGCCGGCGGCCTGGCCCGCTGCCTGGTGGAACAGGCTGGGCGCGAAGGACTTCGGGCCCGTGTGCAAGCCCGCTGGACCCTGCCGGGCAGCACCCCGCCGGTGACCGTCGTGCAGGCCCTGCCCAAATCCGACCGGTCCGAACTCGCCGTCGAATTGGCCACCGAGGCCGGAGCCGACGCATTCGTGGCCTGGCGGGCGGCGCGCTGTGTCGCGATATGGGAAGGCGCGCGCGTCGACAAGGGCCTGCGCCGGTGGCGGGCGGTGGCCCGTTCGGCCGCGCGGCAGTCCCGTCGGGCACACATCCCGCCGGTCGATGGGGTGCTGTCCACCGCGGCGCTGACCGAGCGGGTGCGCGCCGAGGTCGCCGCCGGTGGCTTGGTGCTGGCGCTGCACGAGTCGGCGACCGAGCGTGTTGCCGATATTCCTGTGGCGCAGGCGAACTCGGTGATGCTGGTGGTCGGCCCCGAGGGTGGAATCGCGCCTGCGGAGATCACGGCGCTGATCGGAGCGGGCGCCGTCACGGTGCGCCTGGGACCCACCGTGCTGCGCACCTCGACCGCCGCCGCGGTGGCACTGGGTGCGCTGGGCGTGCTCACCTCGCGCTGGGACGCACCACCACTCGACGGCGAAAGGGACGGTAATGAGTAGCGCCGCGGACGATTTGAGTGTGGTCTTCGACGAGCACGTCGCCAGCGAGTTCGTCGCCAAGGATGTTCAGGCGACCATGGCCACTATGACGGCAGACCCGTTCGTCAATCACGTCCCCACCATGATGGGCGGGGTCGGCGGCGCGGCGGTGGCTGACTTCTACGACAGGTACTTCATCGGGCACTGGCCCGACGACACGACCATCACGCCGGTCTCCCGCACCGTCGGCGCCGACCGAGTGGTCGAAGAGATGGTCATTTCGTTCACCCACGACATCGCGATGCCGACCTTTCTGCCCGGTGTGGCGCCCACCGGTCGCCCGGTGCTGCTGCCGTTGGTGGTGGTGATGGGCTTCGACGGGCCCCGGGTGGCCTACGAGCGGATCTATTGGGATCAGGCTTCGCTGCTGGTGCAGATCGGTCTGCTGGACGGGAGTTCGTTGCCGGTCACCGGCGTCGCCCAGGCGCACAAGGTGCTGAATAAGGATCTCCCGGCAAACACCCTGCTAGCCCGCTGAGAAGCCGGTCGGAGGCGGTAATCCCTGGGAAGCGGTCACCCGACGGCGGTAGACTGAGCCGGTCGTTTCAACCAAGCCCCATACGCCAGAAAGCAGGCAGCAGAAACCACGTGACGCCCCGCGAGACCCGCGCCGCTGAAACTGGTGTAGCCAGGCAGTCCGACGCCCAAGTTCGCAGCAGCATCGATGTTCCGCCCGACCTCGTGGTGGGCCTGCTCGGCAGGGCCGATGAGAATCTGCGCGCCCTGGAACGCGCCCTTAAGGCCAAACTGCATGTACGGGGTAACACGGTCAGCCTGTCCGGTGAGCCGGGCGACGTCGCGCTGGCCGAACGGGCCGTCTCCGAACTGGTGGCGATCGTGTCCAGGGGCCAGGCGCTGACGCCCGAGGTGGTGCGGCACAGCGTGGCCATGCTGACCGGTACCGGCAACGAATCGCCGGCCGAGGTGCTCACGCTCGACATCTTGTCCCGCCGCGGCAAGACCATCCGGCCCAAGACGCTCAACCAGAAGCGTTACGTCGACGCGATCGACGCCAACACCATCGTGTTCGGCATCGGCCCGGCCGGTACCGGCAAGACCTATCTGGCCATGGCCAAGGCCGTGCACGCGCTGCAGACCAAGCAGGTCACCCGGATCATCCTGACCCGCCCCGCGGTGGAAGCCGGTGAGCGCCTTGGCTTTCTGCCCGGCACGCTGAGCGAGAAGATCGACCCGTATCTGCGCCCGCTGTATGACGCGCTCTACGACATGATGGACCCCGAGCTGATCCCGAAGCTGATGTCGGCCGGGGTCATCGAGGTGGCGCCGCTGGCCTACATGCGGGGCCGCTCGCTGAACGACGCGTTCATAGTGCTCGACGAGGCACAGAACACCACTGCCGAACAGATGAAGATGTTCCTGACCCGGCTGGGTTTCGGCTCGAAGATGGTGATCACCGGGGACGTCACGCAGATCGATCTGCCCGGCGGCGCGCAATCAGGGCTGCGGGCGGCGGTCGGCATCCTCGAGGACATCGAGGACATCGAGATCGCCGAGCTGACCAGCCAGGACGTCGTCCGGCACCGGCTGGTGTCGGAGATCGTCGACGCCTATGCCCGGTACGAGGAGCCCGGCTCCGGCCTGAACCGGGCGGCTCGGCGGGCATCCGGCAGCCGCAATCGTCGATGATGAGTGCGTGAGCGTCTTATGAGCATCGAGGTATCCAACGAGTCGGGCATCGACGTCTCCGAAACCGAACTGGTCAGCGTCGCGAAATTCGTCATCGCCCGGATGGACGTCAACCCGGCGGCCGAGTTGTCCATGGTGCTGCTGGACACCGCGGCCATGGCCGATCTGCACATGCGCTGGATGGACCTGCCCGGCCCGACGGACGTGATGAGCTTCCCGATGGATGAGCTCGAGCCGGGTGGTCGCCCCGATGCGCCGGAGCCGGGCCCGGCCATGCTGGGCGACATCGTGCTGTGCCCGGAGTTCGCCGCCGAACAGGCCGCCGCGGCAGGCCACAGCCTCGGGCACGAACTGGCGTTGCTCACCATCCACGGTGTGCTGCATCTGCTCGGCTACGACCACGGCGAACCCGACGAAGAGCGGGAGATGTTCGCCCTGCAGGACCGGCTGCTCGAGGAGTGGGTGGCCGACCAGGTCGAGGCGTACCAGCACGACCGGCAGCACGAACGGGACCGCCGGCTGCTGGACAAGTCAAGGTTTTTCGACCAGCCGTGACCAGCTTTTATCAGCTGCTCGGCGTGATCGTGCTGATCGGTCTGGGCGGGTTGTTCGCTGGGCTGGATGCCGCCATCAACACCGTGTCGCTGGCGCGGGTGCACGAGTTGGTCCGCGACGAGCGGCCCGGGGCCAGGTCGTTGCTGAAGGTGATGGCCGACCGGCCGCGCTACATCAACCTGGTGGTGCTGCTGCGCATCGTCTGCGAGATCACCGCGACCGCACTGCTGGCGGTCTATTTTCAGCAGCAACTCAGCGTGGGCTGGGGCCTGTTCTGGGCCGCGGCGATCATGGTGGTCACCAGCTTCGTCGTCATCGGCGTGGGCCCGCGCACCCTCGGCCGCCAGCATGCCTATTCCATCTCGCTGGCGACCGCCCTTCCGCTACAAGCGGTTTCATGGCTGCTGATGCCGATCAGCCGGGTGCTGGTGCTGTTGGGTAACGCGCTCACCCCGGGCCGCGGCTTCCGCAACGGGCCGTTCGCCTCCGAGATCGAGCTGCGCGAAGTCGTCGACCTGGCGCAGCAGCGCGGTGTGGTGGCCGCTGACGAGCGCCGCATGATCGAGTCCGTTTTCGAGCTCGGCGACACCCCGGCGCGGGAGGTGATGGTCCCGCGCACCGAGATGATCTGGATCGAGGGCGACAAGTCACCGAGCCAGGCGATGGCCCTGGCGGTGCGCAGCGGGTATTCCCGGATCCCGGTGATCGGTGAGAACGTCGACGACATTCTCGGTGTCGTCTACCTGAAAGACCTGGTGCGGCACATCTTTTATTCATCCGACCGCGGCCGGGGCAGCACCGTCGCGCAGGTGATGCGGCCGGCGGTGTTCGTGCCGGACTCCAAGCCCCTGGACGCACTGCTGCGCGAGATGCAGCGCGACCGCAACCACATGGCGCTGCTGGTCGACGAGTACGGCGCGATCGCGGGCCTGGTGAGCATCGAGGATGTGCTCGAGGAGATCGTCGGCGAGATCGCCGATGAATATGATCAGGCCGAGACGGCGCCGGTAGAAGAACTGGGGGACAAGCGCTTCCGGGTCTCGGCACGGCTGCCGATCGAGGATGTGGGCGAGCTGTACGGGGTGCAGTTCGACGACGATCTCGACGTCGACACCGTCGGCGGTCTGTTGGCATTGGAACTGGGGCGCGTCCCGCTGCCCGGCGCGGAGGTGGTCTCGCACGGTCTGCGCCTGCAGGCCGAAGGCGGCCGCGATCACCGGGGCCGGGTGCGGATCGGCACGGTGCTGCTGAGTCCGGTGGAAACCGAGGAGGACGAGTGACGCCGAACGTGAACCCACGGCGGGAATTTGCGCCGGAAACTGCCGTGAGATCACGCTCGGCGAAGGACGCGGCGTGAGCGAATTCCGTTCGGGCTTTGTGTGTTTCATTGGCCGTCCCAACACCGGCAAGTCGACGCTGACCAATGCGCTGGTGGGCGCGAAAGTGGCGATCACCTCGATGCGCCCGCAGACCACCCGGCACACCATCCGCGGCATCGTGCACCGCGAAGACTTCCAGATCATCCTCGTCGACACCCCCGGTCTGCACCGGCCTCGCACCCTGCTGGGCAAGCGGCTCAACGACCTGGTTCGCGACACCTACACCGAGGTCGACGTGATCGGGCTGTGCATACCGGCCGACGAGCCGATCGGCCCGGGTGACCGCTGGATCGTCGAGCAGATCCGCGCCCTGGCGCCGAAGACCACCCTGGTGGCGATCGTGACCAAGATCGACAAGGTACCCAGAGACCGGGTGGCCGCCCAGCTGGTCGCGGTCAGCGAGCTGGTCCCCGATGCCGCCGAAATCGTGCCTGTGTCAGCCGTTTCCGGAGACCAGGTCGACGTGCTGATCGACGTCCTTGCGGCCGCGTTGCCGCCCGGCCCGGCGTACTACCCCGACGGTGAGCTCACCGACGAACCCGAAGAGGTACTGATGGCCGAGCTGATCCGCGAGGCCGCGCTCGAGGGGGTGCGCGACGAATTGCCGCACTCGCTGGCGGTGGTCATCGAGGAGGTCAACCCGCGGGAGGACCGTGACGACCTGATCGACGTGCATGCGGTGCTCTTTGTGGAGCGGGACAGCCAGAAGGGCATCGTCATCGGCAAGGGTGGCGCCCGGCTGCGGGAAGTGGGGACCGCGGCCCGCAACCAGATCGAGAAGCTACTCGGGACCAAGGTCTACCTGGACCTGCGGGTCAAGGTCGCCAAGAACTGGCAACGGGATCCCAAACAACTTGGCCGGCTAGGCTTTTAGACGACGTCTGCCGGCCACGGCCGAGCGCGGTAGCCGGCCGGCTCGGGAATGCCCGGTCAGCGTGTCGCCGTCCTGCACGACATCGAAATCCAGGTTCAGCCGCATCGGCCTGCGCACCGATTGCCGCCAGGTGAACCGCGTGCCCGCCTGCTCGGGTGCACTCGAAACATCCTGCAGTGCAACGGTTTCTTCCTTGTAGGTGGCGGTTCCGGTGAGACCCGCCGGACCCTGGGTGAACACGTAGTGCACCTCGAGAGTGCCGATCGGCGTCTTGATCGTCACGTCCCAGTCGCCTTCGATGCTCAACTCAAACCTCCTGTGGTTCCCGGCCGGTATTGCGCCACACGATGCCTCGCCGCTCGTACTCGAAAAGCTCTTCGACGGCATGCGCGATCCGTGGGCCATACCAGCGGTCCAGCAGATGCAGCGCCAGGTCCAGCCCGGACGTCACCCCGCCCGAGGAGACCAGGTCGCCGTCGTCGACCACGCGGGCCGCCACCGCGTTGACCCCGGCCGCGTCCAGCAAGTCCAGGCCCAGGTGATGCGTCACCGCGTGGCGCCCCTCGATCAATCCCGCCATCGCCATGATCACCGACCCCCCGCAGACGGTGGCCATCGTGATCTCCGGATTCTGAAAAGCCTTGGCCAACAACGGGCTCAACTCCGTGCCGGCCGCCCGTGCCAGCAACACCGGGATGGTCTCGACGCCCTCATCGGGGTCACCGGCGATCGGGCCGCTGGCACCGGGCACCAGCACGCAACCCGCCTTATCCGGATCGAGCGCCCCGGTGGCGGGCAGCGTCAGGCCGAGGGTCCCGCTGGGCACGCTGCGAGCACCCTGCGCGGAGACCAGCGACACGGCCAGTTCGCCCCCGACGAATTCGCTGCCTGCGGCCAGTATTTCGAAAGGGCCGATGACATCCAGCGGGTCGAAGCCGTCGTAAAGCACTATCTGCGCCTGCATTCCGGCAATGTTGGTCGTCAGCGGCGTTCTGGACCAGTGGCCGGACAGCCATCATGCGCCGGTATATTGCCAATTCATGCACACCGTCGCCGTCCTTGCCGAACCGGACGTCATCGCGTTCGACCTGGCCATTGCGATAGAGACGTTCGGGCGCGCCCGGTTGGCCGACGGCGGGCCCGGCTACCGCGTGCGGGTCTGCGGTGCGCAACGCGTTGTCCCCGCGGGGCCGATCGGGATCACCACCGACTTCGGCCTTGACGAGCTCACGACCGCGGACACCATCGTCGTGCCCGGACGCAACGACGTCAGCACCCCCGTCGGCGATGATGTCATCGCCACGCTGAAAGACGCTTATAGCAAAGGAATTCGGATAGCGTCGATCTGCAGTGGGGCCTTCACGCTGGCGGCCGCGGGGATACTGGACGGCAGACGGGCGACTACGCACTGGATGGCGGCGGAGTTCTTCGCGGCCGCTTATCCCGCCGTCAGGCTCGACGCCGACGCGCTATACATCGACGAAGGCCAGATTCTCACCTCTGCCGGTGCATCCGCGGGCCTGGACCTGTGCCTGCACATGGTGGCCCGCGACTACGGCTCGGCGGTGGCCGCCGACGCGGCGCGGTTGGCGGTCGCGCCGTTGCACCGGACCGGCGGCCAGGCGCAGTTCATCATCCGCAACCGGCGCGAAGCCAACACCGAACTCGACGCGGTACTGGCCTGGATCGAGAACAACGCGCACCGGCCCCTGACCCTCACCGACCTCGCACGCCACGCTTCCACCAGCGTGCGAACGCTGAACCGCAGCTTCCGGCGCGAGACCGGTCAGACACCCATGCAGTGGGTCAACGGCGTGCGGATCCGGCACGCCCAGGAACTCCTCGAGGCGACCGACGACGGCGTCGAAACCATCGCTCGCCGAGTCGGATTCGCCTCGGCGGCGAACTTCCGTGAGCAGTTTCGCCGCATGACGGGCGTAGCACCACTGAGCTACCGCAGCACCTTCCGCGAGCAAAGGGATGCGGCTGACGGCGTGGCCTGTTAGGGGTAGAACGGGTTCAAGATCGGCGGGATGATCTCATTGCCGGTCACTCCGGTGAGCCGGACGAAGACCTGCGCGGGGATGTTCAGCGCTTGGTAGACGCCTGCCCCGACCCAGGAGACCGCCGGCTGCAAGAAGCTGGGCACCGAGTCGACTATGCCTTGTATCGGGCTGTACACCAGGTACGGGATGGTGGCGGCGACCGTGCGGGCGTCCAGGTTGTAGTTCACGATCGGGTCCGGGTAACCCTGTGCGGCGAAGTCGGCGCTCACCACACTGAACAGGTTGGCGCCGGGATTGACGTAGGTGCCGTCGAAGACGGGGGACGTCAGGGGTGCACCCTGCATGTACGGCTGCGGGGTGATGCCGAACTGGTCGAGAATTGTCGGCGTCGTGCTGACGATCTGCCACGAGTTGTTGATCAGCCCGTTCTGGGCGGGAAGAACAGAACCTGCCTGGTCCCAGATCAGGAATGTCGCTGTCTCCAAAGGTGATTGGAACCCGTGGCCGCGGTTGAACTGGTTGGGATCGATGTGGCCGTGGTCGGTGACCATCAGCACGTCCCACTGCTCGCCGTTGTTGATCTCCCAGTCGGACACCGCCCCGAGCAACCCGCTGCCGGTACCCAAAGTGCCGTTGCCGTAGTGGCCGAGGTTGGTGTCCATGTTGCGCAGGGCCGCGGCGTACTCGGGGGAGCCGCCGCCGTAGGCATGCCCGTTCTCGTCGACGCCGACGAAGTACGAGAAGATGAAATTGCCCTTGGCGGGGTTCGCGGCGGTGATCGCCTGTTGGCTCAACTGGCCAACCTCGTTCTGCGACGCGAACCAGTAGGGGTCGCTCGCTGAGTGCCCGACGAAGGTGATCTTGTCGGCGGGGAACGCGCCGGCACCGGCGATATCGGTGATGACCGGCCAGTTGGCGATGACGGTGGTGTCGATGTTGTTGCCGTAGGCGGCTTCGAGATAGTTGTACACCGTCGGCCAGTCGTTGTACGTCCACGGCGTGAAGACGTTGTTGGTGACGCCGGCCGTCTCGCTCCACACACCGGTTTGGATAGTCGTCCACGAGGGGTTCGAGACGCTGGTGTGCCCGACGATCGTCGACGCCGACGTGACGCCGTCCGACATGAAGTCGCGGAAGTTCACATTGAGCGGGTCGGCCAGCACCCTGCTCAGGTTCGTGCCGTCCGTGCCGATCAGCAGGAAATTTCGATCCGGGGCCAGCATCTGCAGAATATTGGCCTCGTCCGGCGTGACCATGTTGAGGTAAATGCCGGGCTGGCCGGGAGCGCCAGGGTTACCGAAGGGGGACAGCGACCACCCGCCGAGACCACCGGTTCCCGCTGGGACGAATACACCGCCGTAGCCCCCGGTGCCACCTGCTCCGCCGTTACCCCATAACAACCCGCCCGTACCGCCCGCGCCGCCGGTCCCGGTCCGGAAGCCGCCCATACCACCGGCGCCACCGTTGCCGATCAACCCGGCGTTGCCGCCGCGTCCACCGGTCTGGCCTGCCAGTCCGGCCGAGCCGCCCGCGCCGCCGTTGCCCCAGAGAAGTCCACCGTCCCCACCGGCCTGCCCGGTGCCGGGTGTGCCGTTGTACCCGTCACCGATCAGCGGGCGGCCCAGGAAGAGGTTCGTAGGCAAGTTGATCACGTCCAGAACCCCGTCAACGACGGGCTGCAGCGGACCGGCATTGATCAACTCCGCGGCCGCGTAGGCCCCGCCGGCCGCGTTCATCGCCAGCACGAATTGCTCCTGGAACGCTGCCACCTGCTTACTGAGCGCCTGGTAGTCCAGGGCGTGGCCGGAGAACAGCGAGGCGATCGCCGTTGACACCTCGTCCGCGGCGGCAGCCATCACCGTGCTGGTCGGAGCGAACGCGGACAGGTTGGCCGCCTGGATCGACGAGCCGATACCCGCAGCTTCTGCCGCCGCTAACGTCAAGACCTCCGGCGTGGTGATCAGGTACGACATCGTTGTCCTCCAACCCGTCAGATTTCAACCACCGGAACACGGGGCGATGCCCATAATTACACGCTTCCAACACTTCTGACCCAGAGACACAAAAGATTTGTGAACGACATGAATCGGCGGGCCGACTGACGGGGCCAGGCCGCACCTTCACCCGGCCGAGGCGTCCCCGGCCGCAACCTCCAGCAGGCCCTTCTCGCGCACCGCAGCCATGGACAACGTCCGGTAGCCGAACTCGTCGAACAGCACGGTCACCCGTTCGTGGTCGCCACCGATGACCATGCCCGAGCCCCACTGGGAATGCCGCACCGCGGTGCCGACGTCGTGCGCCGGCCGTTCGGTTCTGACGTCATCCAATTGTTCGGCCGCCAGGCACCGGTCGCAGTTGCCGCACGGTTCGTCCAGGTATTCGCCGAAGTAGGAGAGCAGCGAAACCCTTCGGCACGAATAGGTTTCGGCGTAGCCGCGCATCATCTCGACCCGGCTGAGATCGACGCGCTCGCGCAGTTCCACCATCTCCTGGGCAGCTGTGAGCGCGGCGTCGGGCGATACCGCAAGGCGCACGAAGCCGTTCCGGGTGGAGCGCACCGCGCCGGCCTCCTCAAGGATGTTGACCGCGCTCGTCAGCCTGCGCCCGGGGACGGCCAGTGCGGCACGCAGGTCTCTCAATTTCGTCGGCTGCACCGGGTCCAGCACGCCGAATACCGCGCGGAGCAACTGCTCGTCCGGTCGGCCCGCAGTGAAAAAGCGTGCCAGGCCGAGGTCTTCGGGCCGGTAGAAGAGCAGCGCGTGGGCGTCCCCGCCGTCCCGGCCGGCCCGACCGATCTGCTGGTAGTAACTGTCCAGCGAATCCGGAGTCGACGCGTGAGCGACGAACCGCACGTTGGGTTTGTCGATGCCCATGCCGAACGCCGACGTCGCCACCACGACCTCATACGCGTCGTCGCGAAAACCGACGTGTACCTGCTCGCGCTGCGCCGCGGACATGCCCGCGTGGTAGAACGCTGCGGCAATGCCCTTGTCGCGCAGACTTTCCGCATAGGACTCGGCATCTTTGCGGGTGGCGGTGTAGAGCAGGCCGGGACCCTGCAGGGCCGCGACCCAGTCGATCACCGCGGAGCGCTTGTTCTCCTCCTCGAGATACCGTTCGACGATCAGACGCAGGTTGGGTCGGTCGAACCCGGCGACGACGACGTCAGGCCGGTGTAATCCCAGCCGCCCAATGATGTCCCGTCGCACCACGCCCGACGCGGTCGCCGTCAAGGCGGTAATCGGAATCGATTGTCCCAGTTGATGAAACACATCGGCGAGGCGGCGGTAGTCCGGACGGAAGTCGTGGCCCCACGCCGACACGCAGTGCGCTTCGTCGACAACGCACAGCGACAGCCGCACCCGGCGCAGTCTGTCGACGACCTCATCGTTGGCCAACTGTTCGGGAGAGATGAAAACGAAGTCCGCACTGCCGCTATCGATGGCCTGCCACGCCCGGCGGCGCTGGGCGGCTCGCAGTGCGGAGTTTACCGCCACCGCTGTTCCCGCGCCGCTCTCCTCGATGGCGGCGATCTGATCCTTCTGCAGTGCCAACAGTGGCGAGACCACCAGCGTCACGCCGTCGGTCAGCACGGAAGGGATCAGGTAGATAGCCGACTTGCCCGAACCGGTCGGCATGACGGCCAGCAGATCACGACCGTGCAGCACCGCCCGCATCGCGGCGCGCTGGTGATCGGTGAGTTCGTCCCAGCCGAAGTGAGTGCGGGCAACGGCGTCGAGTTCGCTGGTGTCGCCTGCCGATCCGTCCATCGCCGTCAACTACCCCGCCGGGGAATCGCCAAACCCGATGCGGCATCGACGGTTTCAGTTGCGCGGGTCCGGCACGCTGTGCAGCGGGGGAGTGCTGTTGCCGGTGTTCCACCAGACCTTTGGCTGTTTGGCGGCCCAGCCACTGACCGCCTCCAGCTCGGCGGCCAGTGAGATCAGCATGCCTTCGCTGTTGGCCGGGCCCATCAGCTGCACGCCGATCGGCAGTCCGTCGGAGGTGAAACCGGCCGGCACGTTGATCGACGGCCAACCCAGTACGTTCCACGGCCACGCGTACGGGCAGGCGGCGATGACGGCGCGGTCGGTGGCGATGCCGCTCAACCGGTCGAAGGCCCGCGCCAGCGGGGGTGGTTGCGCGGTGGTCGGCGCCAGCACCACGTCGACGATGTTGAAGATCGATCCCACCCGGCGCTGATCGGCGGCCTCGTGGCGGCGCGCGGTGCGCAGGGTCGCCTGGGAGAGCATGTGGCCGGTGCGCATGTTGGACAGGGTGCGGGGGTCCCAGTTGACGTTCTCACCGAGCCGCTCGCCCCAGTCCCACAGCCCGGCCATCGACCGGGCCAGGAAATCCCACGACAGCCGCATGCCGTAGTCCGGGTTGCCCTTGACCACGGTGTGGCCGAGCAGTTCGAGTTGCTCGCCCACCTTCTGGATCGCCGCCAGGATTTCGGGATGCAGCTTGGCCCGGAAGAACGTGTAGGGGATGCCGGTCGACAACGCGATGCGCAACGGACCGGGCGCGATACCGACATAGTCGGACGCCGTGAGCGGAGGTGGCTTGTGCTGGTCGCCCTCGACATTGCCGGAGGCCGCGTCCAGCACGAGTGCTGCGTCGGCGACGGTACGGGCCAGCACACCGTTGACGGTGATGCCGTTGAAGGACTCCGGCTCCGGCCAGGTGGAGATGCGGCCGCGTTGCGGTTTGATGCCCACCAGATGCGTCCATGCGGCCGGGATGCGCACACTGCCGGCGCCGTCGGAGCCGATCGCAGCGGTCACCAGGCCCGCGGCCACCGCGGCCGCGCTACCGCCCGACGATCCTCCCGGGGTGTGCCGGCGCGACCACGGGTTGCGCGTGTGCCCGAAACCCGGCCCACTGGTGAACGGCCACTGGCCCAGTTCGCAGGTGTTGGTCTTGCCGACGATCACCGCGCCCGCCGCTTTGAGCCGCCGCACCACCTCGCTGTCCGCGGTCGCGGGCCGGACATATCCGTCGGTGCCGTACGCGGTGGGGACCCCGGCGATGTCGACGTCGTCCTTGACCGCGATCGGGATGCCCAGCAGCGGTGCCGTGTCGCCGGCGGCGCGGCGCCGGTCGGCCACCGCGGCATCGGCCAGGGCCGACTCGGTGAGCACCACCCGGAACGCGTTCAGCGTGGACTGGCTCACATCGATGGCATGCAGGGAGCGGCGCACCAACTGGGCAGCCGTGACCTTTCTGGTCGCGAGCTGGTAGAGCAGGTCGGTTAACGTGGGCAAGCGCCGGTTGTCGGAGCCGGAATCGACCCCGGAAACAGACCCAGAAGCGCTGACCACGGGGTACGAGACTATCGGCGCGGATACCCGCGATGTCGCGCTGGGGTGCAAAACTATTGTGATGCGGCTGTATCGAGACCGGGCTGTTGTGCTGCGTCAGCACAAGCTCGGTGAAGCCGACCGGATCGTCACCCTGCTGACCCGTGATCATGGGCTGGTCCGTGCGGTGGCCAAGGGGGTGCGGCGCACCCGCAGCAAATTCGGCGCGCGGCTGGAGCCGTTCGCGCACATCGACGCGCAACTGCACCCCGGCCGCAACCTCGACATCGTCACCCAGGTCGTCTCGATCGATGCGTTCGCCACCGACATCGTCAATGACTACGGCCGCTACACCTGTGGTTGCGCGATGCTGGAAACCGCCGAACGTCTGGCCGGCGAGGAGCGGGCACCCGCTCCGGCGCTGCACCGGCTCACGGTGAGTGCGCTGCGGGCGGTCGCGGACGGTCGCCGCCCCCGCGAGCTGCTGCTGGACGCGTACCTCCTGCGCGCCATGGGCACCGCCGGATGGGCGCCGGCCCTGACCGAGTGCGCCCGCTGCGCCACCCCGGGTCCGCATCGTGCGTTCCACATCGCCGCCGGAGGCAGTGTCTGCGCACACTGCCGTCCGGCCGGAGCCACCACGCCGCCGTTGGGCGTGCTGGATCTGATGTGCGCGCTGCACGACGGCGATTGGGAGGCCGCCGAGCAGTCACCGCCGTCGCACCGCAGCTACGTCAGCGGACTGGTGGCCGCGCACCTGCAATGGCATCTGGAGCGGCAACTCAAGACGTTGCCGTTGGTGGAGCGGGTCTACCAGGTGGATCGCACGGTTGCCGAACGGCGCGCTGGGTTGATCGAACAGCATGCCGGACCGATCGGGCAGGATACCGAGTGTGGCTAAGAAGGCCGAAAGACTGAAGTCCACGGACTTCCCGCAGCTTCCCCCGGCACCTGAGGACTACCCGACCTTCCCTGACACGTCGACGTGGCCCGTCGTTTTCCCGGAGCTGCCGCCGGCTCCGGGCGGGGGACCGCGCCGGCCTCCCCAGCACACGTCGAAAGCGGTAGCCCCCCGCATCCCGGCCGCTCAGCTGCCCAATCACGTCGCCATCGTGATGGACGGCAACGGCCGCTGGGCCACCCAGCGCGGCCTGCGCCGCACCGAGGGACACAAGATGGGCGAAGCGGTCGTGATCGACATCGCTTGTGGCGCAGTCGAAATCGGGATCAAGTGGCTGAGCCTTTATGCCTTCTCCACGGAGAACTGGAAGCGGTCGCCCGAAGAGGTCAAGTTCTTGATGGGCTTCAACCGCGACGTGGTGCGGCGACGCCGCGACATTCTGAACGAGATGGGCGTCAAGATCCGCTGGGTGGGCTCTGCGCCGCGGCTGTGGCGCAGCGTCATCAACGAACTGGCCGTCGCGGAGGAAGTGACGAAGAACAACGACGTCATCACCATCAATTACTGCGTCAATTACGGCGGCCGCACGGAGATCGCGGAGGCCGCCCGCAGAATCGCCGCCGAGGCCGCAGCCGGCCGGCTCAACCCGGAGCGCGTCAACGAGTCGACGATCTCGCGTTACATGCAGCGACCGGACATCCCCGACGTGGACCTGTTCCTGCGGACGTCGGGCGAGCACCGGTCCAGCAACTTCATGCTGTGGCAGGCCGCCTACGCCGAATACGTGTTTCAGGACAAGCTGTGGCCCGATTACGACCGCCGCGACTTGTGGGCGGCCTGCGAGGAGTACGCGTCGCGTAATAGACGGTTCGGGAGCGCCTGATGACATCTCTGCCAGAACGGCTGGCCTCGATACTCGGGGAAATCCTGTCCGTGGAGTCCGAGCCCGACGGCGCGCTCACGGTCCGTCACGACGGCACGTTCGCTTCGCTGCGGGTGGTGCGCATCGCCGAGGACCTTGACCTGATGTCGCTGACACAGGTGCTGGCCTGGGATCTGCCGCTGACCAAGAAGGTCCGCGACCAGGTGGCCGGCCAGGCGCGGGAGGTGAACTTCGGCTCGCTGACCGTCCTGGAGAAAGCCGCCGCGAAGGGCAGCCGGAGCACCAAAACCGGCGACGTGATGCTGCGCTACAACTTTCCCGGCGCCGGGCTGACCGACGACGCCCTGCGCACGCTGATCCTGTTGGTCCTCGACACGGGCGCCCGGATCCGCGCCGAACTCACCTCCTGACCTGCCGAACGTGCGGCCAGCTTCACACTCGGCGAAGGCCGGCCGGGGTCAGCGGCAGTCTGCGCAGGTGCCGAAGATCTCGATGGTGTGACTGACCTCGGAGTATCCGTACTTGGCGGCCACCTCGGCCGCCCACGCCTCGACCTCGTGGTCGCCGACTTCGATGGTGGAGCCGCAGCTGCGGCACACCAGATGGTGGTGGTGATGTTCGGAGCACCGGCGATAGACCGACTCGCCGGTGTCGGTGCGCAGGGTGTCGACCATGCCCGCCGCGGCCATCGACTGCAGCGTGCGGTAGACGGTGGTCAGGCCGATGTTCTCACCGCGACGCCGTAGTTCGTCGTGCAGTTCCTGGGCTGAGCGGAACTCGTCGAGTGTTTCCAGCAGCGTGGAGATGGCCGCCCGCTGACGGGTGGAACGGACGGTGGTCCCTTCGCTTGAGGTCATGGCGCGTCCTCACCCGCGTGGGCCACCGCGTCGACCACGATGTGGGCCAGGTGATGGTCGGCAAGCCGGTACATCACTTCGCGGCCGGACCGCTCTCCGGAGACCACTCCGGCCGCCTTGAGAATCTTCAAGTGCTGACTCACCAACGGCTGGGGCACTCCGAGCGCGTCGACCAGCTCGTGCACGCAGCGCTGGGATTCGCGCAACTGCAACACGATCGCGATGCGCACCGGCGCGGCCAGCGCACGCAGCAATTCACCGGCGGCGTCGAGAATCTCGCGCGGAGGTGGCGTCGGATATGCGGGGTGCGCGGCGACACCGTCAGCGCTGTGCTCGTGATGACCGGCCAGTTCGTCATCAGCGGCAGGGGCAGAACCCGTTCGGGGCGATGTCACCGTGTGGAGTCACCACCTTTGGACGTTCGAGGCATTCGGGCCGATTCGCAGGAGCCGGTGAAGCCAGCCCCGGCTGCCTCCACTGTCACATGCATGATGATGCATGTCAAAGACCGGACGTCGATCGCTACCATGACGGATGATTTGCGGGAAGCGGTCGTCGTTGCCCGTGTCTGCCGAGTCCTCCGAAGGGAGCGCACACCCCCGTGGCGTCCGTAATCGAGACCGTAGTCAACCTGGCCAAGCGGCGCGGCTTCGTCTTCCCGTCGGGTGAGATCTACGGGGGCACCAAGTCGGCCTGGGATTACGGCCCGCTGGGTGTGGAACTCAAGGAGAACATCAAGAGGCAGTGGTGGCGCTCGGTCGTCACCGGTCGCGACGACGTCGTCGGGCTGGATTCGTCGATCATCCTGCCGCGCGAGGTGTGGGTGGCCTCCGGTCACGTCGAGGTCTTCCACGACCCTCTGGTCGAGTGCCTGAATTGCCACAAGCGGCATCGTCAGGACCACATGCAAGAAGCCTATGCGGCCAAAAAGGGCGGCGATCCCGATGCGGTGCCGATGTCCGAGATCGTGTGCCCGGACTGCGGGACCAAAGGCCAGTGGACCGAACCGCGCGAATTCAACATGATGCTCAAGACCCACCTCGGTCCCATCGAGACCGAAGAAGGGCTGCACTATCTGCGTCCGGAAACCGCGCAGGGGATCTTCGTCAACTTCGCCAACGTCATGACGACTTCCCGCAAGAAACCGCCGTTCGGCATCGGGCAGATCGGCAAGAGCTTCCGCAACGAGATCACCCCGGGAAACTTCATCTTCCGCACCCGCGAGTTCGAGCAGATGGAGATGGAGTTCTTCGTCGAGCCGTCCACCGCCAAGGAGTGGCACCAGTACTGGATCGACACCCGGCGCCAGTGGTACGTCGACCTCGGCATCGATCCGGAGAACCTGCGGCTTTACGAGCACCCCAAGGAGAAGTTGTCGCACTACTCCGACCGCACCGTCGACATCGAGTACAAATTCGGTTTCCAGGGCAACCCGTGGGGTGAGCTGGAAGGCGTCGCGAACCGTACGGACTTCGACTTGTCGACGCACAGCAAGCATTCCGGAACCGAGTTGTCGTTCTTCGACCAGGCCACCGACACTCGCTACACGCCTTATGTCATCGAGCCTGCGGCGGGCCTGACCCGGTCGTTCATGGCGTTCCTGATCGACGCGTACACCGAGGACGAGGCGCCCAACGCCAAGGGCGGCGTGGACAAGCGTGCCGTGCTGCGACTGGACCCCCGGTTGGCGCCGGTGAAGGCGGCGGTGCTGCCGCTGTCCCGGCACGCCGACTTGAGCCCGAAGGCCCGCGACCTGGCCGCCGAGCTGCGCCAATGCTGGAACATCGACTTCGACGACGCCGGAGCGATCGGCCGGCGCTACCGTCGCCAGGACGAGATCGGCACGCCCTACTGCGTGACCGTGGACTTCGACTCGCTCGAGGACAACGCCGTCACGGTGCGCGAACGCGACGCCATGACGCAGGAGCGGGTGGGGATCGACAATGTCGCCGACTATCTGGCGGTGCGCCTCAAGGGCGGTTGACGGCAGTTCTGTTGGTTCACCTGAGCCCGCGGAAAGCAGCCTAAACGCCAACATCTTCAATTCCTCTACTGTGATGTAGGGAGTTCCAGATATTGCGCCTCCAGGAATTTCAGCGCCCGCAGCGTGAACTTCGGCAGCACGAAAACCAGCTTCGGTAATTCCGGGAATGGCCAGAGTGGATTTCGCAATCCCGGCTGTATGAATTCCGGGTTCACCCACGGGGGCGGTGTCAACACCGACTCGGGTAAAGCGGGGAAACACCAATATCCGCGCCGTCAAACGCCGGCGAGCTCAACACCGAATCTTTCCGTGGGGCGGCCCCGACCGGGCCTGCCTCGGGTTTGTCCAGGGTCGGGACCGGGGGCTCCGGACTCGCCCATACCGTACCTGCCCGCAGCCGCAGACTGGTTGACAGAACTTGGAATTCGGTTGACCGCGGCTCCGTCAACCCTAACGCTGCGGCGGCGCTGAATGGCAGACCCGAGCATCCTCGACACCCACCACTGGAGCGCGGGAATCCGCGACGCGGCAAGCGCCCGGGCGCACTTCTTCATGTCGGGCACCACGAGGCCGGATTTTTGGCTTTCGTAAACCGGAAGTTCGAGATGGCTCATTCCCGGTAACGGAAGGCCGGCAATTTTTGAAAGGGTTGCGCCAACAGCCCCGACCACCGTCTTTGAATGGCAATTCAAGGCTTCATCGCCGGTGCCGCGCCGGGTTATTCTGCGGCGGGGCTGTCGAATTGGTGGACACACGGCTGGACAGATGTCCGGTCGCGCACAGGTGAGCTCGGCCTTATCAAATTCATCGAGGAAATTTTGGCGAAACTACAGACTTTTACTGTGATGTGGCTTACGATCCGCCGATGGGCTGTTCGCGTTGCGGGCTGCCCGTGACTAGTCGGATCGGTTGGCTGGGGTTGGGGTTGCGATGATTTGGGATTTTGCGTGGTTGCCGCCGGAGATCAACTCAATGCGGATTTTCGCCGGTGCCGGGCCGGGGTCGCTGCACGCGGCGGCGTCGGCCTGGGACGGTTTGGCGGCGGATCTGGCCGCGTCGGCGTCGTCGTTCAATGCGGTGATCGTGGGTCTGACCAGCGGGCCGTGGGCGGGACCGGCATCGACGGCGATGGCGGCCGCGGCGTTGCCGTACGTGGACTGGATGACGGCGGCGGCCGGCCAGGCGGACGCGGCGGCGAGCTTGGCGCGCACGGCGGCGTCGGCGTTCGAGGGGGCGTTGACCGCGACGGTGCACCCGGCCCTGGTGGAGGCCAACCGCACGTCGCTTTCGACGTTGATCGCCACGAACTTCCTGGGGCTGAACACGCCGGCCATCTTCGCCAACGAGTTCGACTACGTGGAGATGTGGGCCCAGGACGTGGCCGCGATGCTCGGCTACCACGGTGGCGCGACGGCGGTGGCCGAGAGCCTGACCCCGTTCGCCACTCCGCCGTTTGATCTGGCCGGCCTAGCGGCCAACGTCGGCGCGCAGGTCACCGGACTGGCAACCACCACGTCGGCCGCCATCAGCCCGATGGTGGAGGGTGTGGTGGCCGCGGGTGCCGGTTTGGCAACGGGAGCGCAGGCACTCGCGGCGGGATTGCCGATCCAGACGTTGTCGTCAGTGGCTCAGCTGGGCGCCATGCCCGCCAGCATGCTGATCGGACCGCTGATGCAAGCGGGACAATCCGCCACCAGCACGGCCGGTCTGGCCGGTGCTACGGCGGCCGCCGATCTCGCAGACGTCCCGAAGTTCGTCGGCGACATCGCACCCGCGGCAAAGGGCCTCGGTGGTGCCGCGCTCGGCGGCGCGGGAATGGCGGGCGACCTGGGCAAGGCGCACCTGGTGGGCGCGATGTCGGTGCCGCCGACCTGGCAGGGCTCGGTTCCCAAGGGGATGGGCAGCTCGGCCATGGCCGGCCTGGGTGCGATGCCGAATCCGGCAGCGATGGCACAGGCCGCGGGAGGCGGTGGCATGCCGATGATGCCGATGCCGATGGGCATGGGCGGCGGTGGCGGAGGCATGCCCGGCGGCATGATGGGCCGCGGCGGCGCGAGCCCCCATGTGCTGCAAAACCGGCCCAGTGTGATCCCGCGGACCGGCGTCGGATAACAGCCGGATTTGTCGGCTTCGACTTAAATTTATTTGCGCAAAAGGGTGGACGCGTGAGCGAATCTCACGGCGGCCAGGAAGGTTTTTCCCGGTGACGATCAATTATCAGTTCGGTGACGTCGACGCCCATGGCGCGTTGATCCGCGCACAGGCCGCCAACTTGGAGGCCGAGCACCAGTCCATCGTTCGCGATGTGCTGGCTGCCGGTGACTTCTGGGGCGGCGCCGGTTCGGTGGCTTGCCAGGAGTTCATCGCCCAGTTGGGCCGCAACTTCCAGGTGATCTACGAGCAGGCCAACGCCCACGGCCAGAAGGTCCAGAGCGCCGGCAGCAACATGGCCCAGACCGACAGCGCCGTCGGCTCCAGCTGGGCCTGACCTACCGACGACCGGACATTATTGGTGTCCGGGGCCGGTCAGAAAGCGAATACACTGAGCAAGTAACTAAGTCGACTTCGTTCGCGAATGCCGAATGTAGCCAGTTTGGCCAAAGGCCAGACTGCTGCGGTGGATTGTTTTACGATCCATATGGGCGGGGTCGCAGGTTGGGTAGCAGTGATGGTTGATGCAGGGATGGAGCCGTTGAGGCGGCTGGCTGATTTGGGGATGCGATGATTTTGGACTTTGCGTGGCTGCCGCCGGAGATCAACTCTCTGCGGATTTTCAGCGGTGCCGGACCGGGTCCGCTGCACGCTGCGGCGGCTGCCTGGGACAGTTTGGCGGCGGATCTGGCCGCGTCGGCGTCCTCGTTCAATGCGGTGATTGTGGGTCTTACCGGTGGACCGTGGGCCGGCCCGGCGTCGGCGGCGATGGCGGCCGCGGCGTTGCCGTATGTGGACTGGATGTCGGCTGCGGCCGGTCAGGCGGACGCGGCGGCGCTGCAGGCGCGTGCGGCGGCGTCGGCTTTTGAGGGCGCGTTAACCGCGACGGTGCACCCGGCGGTGGTGGAAGCCAACCGGATTTCGCTGATGACATTGATCGCGACGAATTTCCTGGGGCTGAACACGCCGGCCATCTTCGCCAACGAGTTCGACTACGTGGAGATGTGGGCGCAGGATGTTGCCGCGATGCTCGGCTACCACGGTGGAGCGACGGCGGTGGCCGAGAGCCTGACCCCGTTCGCCATGCCGCCGATGGATCTGGCCGGCCTGGCGGCCAACGTCGGTGCTCAGTTCACCGGCCTGGCGACCACGGCGTCAGCCGCGGTGAGCCCCGCGATGCAAGGCGTGATGGCGGCGGCTCCCGGGATGGTGGCAGGTGTGCAGTCGGCGGCCGCGGCTTTACCGATCCAGTCGATCTCTTCGGTGGCACAGCTGGGCGCCATGCCTGCCAGCATGTTGATCGGCCCGCTGATGCAGGCCGGTACGTCGGCTTCCAGCACGGCCGGACTGGCCGGTGCGTCGACGGCCGCCGGACTGGTGGACGCACCCAAGTTCGTCGGTGACGTCAATCCGATGAAGGGCCTGGGCGCCGGTGGGGCTGCTCTCGGTGGCGGGATGTCGGCCGGTCTCGGCAACGCCCGCTTGGTGGGTTCGATGTCGGTGCCGCCGACCTGGCAGGGTTCGGTGCCCAAGGGAATGGCCACCGGCGCGATGTCGGGGCTGGGTGCCAACGCCGCCGAGATGGCGCAAGCGGCGGGAGCCGCGGGCATGGGCGCCGGCGGCGGCATGCCGATGATGCCGATGCCGATGGGCGCCGGCGGTGCCGGCGGCGGCATGCCCGGCGGCATGATGGGCCGTGGCGGCGCCAGCCCGCATGTGGTGCAGAACCGGCCGAGCGTGATCCCGCGGACCGGCGTCGGATAAGCCGGATGATCGTAGGCGCGGGTGACGCAGGGGGTTTGCGTCGCCCGCGCTTTTCATTGCGGCACCTGGTCCGCCGCGGCGACCGTTGGCAGAGATCGTCAGTCATCAGGAATTCGCCGACCACGGCAAATCCGACCTTCCCACACGCGTCCCCGGCGGCGCCGGCTTCGCATATTTCGGTGGTTCCCGATGGGAACAGCGATATGAGAATTGCATTCCTGAAAAATTGATCAGGAATATCGCATTCAGTAAATGTTCTCGGCAGCCTCTTCTATCGATTCGCATGAAAAAGGGGCCAGTGCCCGAATGTTCGCTCGTCGGTTGCGGCCGACAGGCCGGCACGTTGAACGGCGACCGGTACGAAGTCGCCGGGGCTTCACCGGGGCACGTGGCATGACGCGGTCGCCGCCGGCGTCACGAGTCACCGTGCCGCGTCCGGTTTGCAGCAGGTCATCACACCGTGCCGCAGGTGGCGCGACAGCCGGTCAGAAAGCCTTGCGTTCAGCCGCCGGCGGATGCAAGAAGGTGCGGTGTGACGGGGTGGCAACACCGCCGCGGTAGCCCCCGTTGAACCTCGATCGGCTGCGCTCGGGCGGCTCCCGACGGCTTCGGGTCAGCCGGATATGAAGTCGACGAGCCCCGGTATCGCGGGATCGACCCTGCTGGTGCGGGCGCAGGCACCGATAGGGCCCTCTAACGACGGTGAAATCTTGGATTTCGCTCCTATTTGTTGCCGGATTGGCTTACGATTCAGGTGCTCGGTGGTGTGTACTTACACCTGGAGCAAGAAGATGAGATCGGCACTGAAAGGGGACAGGCGTGCTTTTGCCTCTTGGTCCGCCCTTGCCGCCCGATTCTGTGGCGGCAAAACGGGGCGAGTCGGGCATGCTAGGCGGACTATCGGTTCCGCTGAGTTGGGGCACGGCCGTTCCACCAGACGACTACGACCATTGGGCGAAGGAGTCTGAATCAGGTGTCGAGGACGTCGTCGTGGTGCCAGGTGCGGTCGATCCGGAACCGATCGAACCGGCCAACGACGAGTGGGATGAATGGGCGGAGTGGAAACAGTGGGAAGCGGAAAACGCCGAACCACGTTTCGAGATGCCACGCGGAAGCAGCGTGGTCCCGCATTCGCCGGCAGCCGGATGAGAGAAAGGGAAAGACTGTCGATGTTTACGGGTGATTAGCGGATCCGGAAAGTCCGGGCCCGGTGATCACATCAATCAAACTGGTTGAGTTTTTAGCAACACATCCACGAACCCAAAGGAGATAGCCAAGATGGCAACTCGTTTTATGACCGACCCGCACGCTATGCGGGCCATGGCGGGCCGTTTCGAGACGCACGCCCAGACCGTTGAGGACGAGGCCCGTCGTATGTGGGCGTCCTCGCAGAACATCGCCGGCGCCGGCTGGAGCGGTATGGCTCAGGCGACCTCGCTGGACACGATGGGCCAGATGAACCAGGCCTTCCGCAACATTGTGAACATGCTGCACGGAGTGCGTGACGGACTTATCCGCGACGCGAACAACTACGAGCAGCAAGAGCAGGCTTCGCAGCAGATCCTCAGCAGCTAGCCCGATGGCGGCGAAAGCCGCTGCAGCTTAAAAACTTTCACAAACTAAGGAGACCAGTTCAATGACCATTAACTACCAGTTCGGTGACGTCGACGCGCACGGCGCGTTGATCCGCGCACAGGCCGCCAACTTGGAGGCCGAGCACCAGTCCATCGTTCGCGATGTCCTGGCTGCCGGTGACTTCTGGGGCGGCGCCGGTTCGGTGGCTTGCCAGGAGTTCATCGCCCAGTTGGGCCGTAACTTCCAGGTGATCTACGAGCAGGCCAACGCTCACGGCCAGAAGGTCCAGAGCGCCGGCAACAACATGGCGCAGACCGACAGCGCCGTCGGGTCCAGCTGGGCCTGATACAAGTTCTCGGTTCGCGGCGGCGCATCGGGCCGTAACCCGGTGCGCCCGTCGTGGGCCAGCTGAACTGAGCAAGGCTGCGCACGCCTACCTGCGGGTGGGCGTGCGCAGTTTTTTGTTTTCGTGGGGTCCTCCGCCGCGGGTGCACTGCCCGTGGGGTGCGCCGGTTCGCGATGCCGGGCTCAGAACCGCCCGCCGCCGCCCATGAAGCCGCCGCCCGACGACCCACCCGACGAACTGGAAGACCCGCCGAACGACGTCGGGCTCCAGCCGCTGAAACCACCTCGCAGGCCCCCGCTGAGCAGATCGCCGATGATGATGCCGCCCAGCATGGCGCCGGTGTTGCCGTCGCCGCGACGGGCGTAGGCCCGCTGCGCCGCCTGGACATCGGCGTTGGCCAGTGACTGGGCCTGCGCGGCCAGCGTCGAAGCCCCGTTGGCGTAGGCGATGGCCTCCGGCAGATTGGCCGACTTGCGGGCGTGTGCGGCTTCGAGTTGGCGTTTGGCCTCGGCCAATCGGGTCCGGGCTTCGGGTCCGATGCTGCCGCGGCGGGTGTCGATGTACTCGGATACCGCGTGAACCCGCGATTCGGCGGTGAACAGCGCCTGCTCGAACGACCGCCGGAGTCGTTCGGCGTTCGCCTGCTCCTGCGCGACCAGGGTCAGCATCTGGTTGAGCTCCGCGTCGGCCTTGGACAACCGCGCGAAGGCACCCAGCGGGTCGGCGGTGCCGCGACCGCCGCCAGAGTTGTCCAGCGCCCGGGCAGCCGCGTCGCGTGCGGCGATGAGTTCGCCGGTGTGCGCGGACTTGTTGCCCTGGGTCTGCTGTAGCTGCTCGTTGGCGCGCTTGATCGCCGCTTGAATGTCGGCCAGCACCGACGGCAGGTTCGCCACGGCCTGCCGGATGTCGCCGGCTGCGCTGTCGACCGCGTCGAGCAGGGATCGGGCCTGCCCGAGGGCGGATTCGGCGGCACGCACCGCATCCACCAAACGGCTCTGCTGCCCGCTGACGGCGTGGTCGGCCAGTTCCCGCGCCACCCCGATGTTGCGGTCGGCGAACTCCAGCCGCTCCTTGGCGGTGGCCACGTTGGCCGATACCGGAGTCAACGCGGCGACGCCGAATTCGCTGTGCAGTTCGGCCAGCCGCCGCTCGCCCGGGTCGATCCGGGCGGTCAGCTCGACGTACTGCTGGGTCAACGCGTCTAGCCGAGACGGGGCGTTGATCACCAGATCGCGCAACTGCTCGAACGCCTCGGTCTGAGACTCCAGTTCGCGGTCGGCGCCCGCGGCCGAGACGATCACCCGGGTGAGCAGCTCCCGACGCTGCGCCGGCGTTTCAGGCGTGCTGTCGTCGAGTTGTTGGCGCACCGTGAAAGCTTGTGCCAGAGCAGCTTTCGCGTTGTTCACGGCTTGGGTGAAAGGCGCGGTCCGCTCTTCGCCGAACTCGTCGATGGCCAGCGCGAGTTCGTTGGCGCTGGTGCGTACCGCGTTGTCGACCTCCACCACCTTCGTCCGGGACAGGTCGTCGAGGATGTCCAGCGGAACCGCGGCCAGTGCCGTCGCGTCGGTGGGATCCACCCGGCGGGCCGCGGCCACCGCGTTGGCGCGCCGCCGACGCGCGCGCCGGCGCATGACGAGAAGCAGAACGAGCAGCGCGACGACGATGACGCCGAGCGCGCCGAGCAGCACGTAACGACTCGTCGAACTGGTCGTCTGATTGAGTCCCTGCGCGGCGGCGATCGCCGCGGCACCCCATTGGGCGTTCCGCAGTGCGGGTTCGATCTGGTTGTGCCGCAGGTTGTCGACCTGATTGGGGGTGACACCCCGCATGTCGTTGGGCACCAGGAAGGAGTACGCCCGACCGGTGGTGGACACCGCCAGCAGCGCGTCGTAGTTGCCCAGTTCGCTGGTTCGGAAGGTGCGCTGGCCCCAGTTCTCGGCGCTCTGGCCGGAGAAGTTGTCGACATATACCACCCAGAGCCGGATGTGCCGGTCGGCGTAGAGCTTGTCGACCGCGGCCGTGACGGCCGCGCGATCCGCGTCGCCGAGGACCCCCGCGTTGTCGGTGAGGTATTCCGACAACCGGAACGGCGGCTGCGCGCCGGCGGGGGGCGCCATCAGTAGCCCCCCGCCCAGCCCCACCGTCACCATCGTCAGGAACACGCCGATCAGGCGAGCAATGCGCATACCGCTAATTAAACGTGGGCGGGCCCCGATCCAGCGACCGGCCTGTGCGCCCGGGATATCAGGTCGGGCCGCCGCCGCTGGCGCCTAGGGTGCGCTGCATGTCACCCTTCATGGCCACCAGCTGCGCATTCCAGTACCCCCAGGCGTGCTGCCCACTGCCGTCGATGTTGAAGGTGGCGTTGTGGCCGCCGGCGCCGTTATATGCGTTCTTGAAGTCGACGTTGCTCTGCAGCACCACCTGCTCGATGATCTGGCCCGGCAAGTTGCCGCCGCCGCCGCCCAATTCCGACGGTGTGCCGTTGCCGCTGTAGATCCACAGGCGGGTGTTGTTTCCCGCCAGCCGGCCGGCCTGGACGGTCGGGTCGTGGCGCTGCCAGCCCGGTCCGCCGGACGGTCCCCACATGTCTTCGGGGTTGTAGCCGCCTTCGTCGTTCATCGCCAGCTTGATCAGGGTGGGCCCGTTCCCGCTGGAGGGAGTCAGGTAGGCCGATAATGCGCTCGCATAAGCGAACTGGCCGGGGTGGTAGGCCGCCAGGATCAACGCCGACGATCCCGACATCGACACACCGACCACGGCGTTGCGGGTGGAACGGACGCCCTTGCCGGCCAGGAAGCTAGGCAACTCGCTGGTCAGGAACGTCTCCCACTTGTAGGTGGCGCCGTTGGCCGACCCGTACCAGTCCGCATAGAAGCTGGAGCGCCCGCCGACCGGCATGACCACCGACATGCCCGACCCCTGGTACTCGTCGAAGGCGTTCGTCTCGATGTCCCAGCCGTTGCGGTCATCGCGCGCCCGCAGGCCGTCCAGCAGATACACCGCCGGTGCACCGCCCTGCTGGAACTCCACGGTGATGTTGTGTCCCATCGCCGCGGAGGGAACCTGCAGGAATTCGGGCGCCGCCGCTCGCGCGGTCGGTTCGGCGCCGGTGACACCGAGCAGACCGGGCAGTGCCGCGGCCGCGACCGCGGCGGCGGTCAGTCGACGCATCCAGGGTTTCTTCTGTTCGTGCTTGCGAATGTCGTATTCCCGCTTGGGCTTTGGTTGTTCCTGCACGGTGACTCCTGTTATCGGCTGGGACGTTCGTCTGGCGGGCTCGCCGCGGGTGCTCTCGCCAGCCGAACTGAATAGCGGGACGAGCCGCTCGGCCCGACCGTCTGCTGCAACCCTGGATCCGACCCAGTGACCCGTTTGGTACCCATAACCAGCGGGTCTAACCGCCGGCGGCACTGCACACACCCGCCGGGTTCGCCCTGGCAGACTGTGGGTCGGTGAGTACCGATCAACACGACCCCTACGACGACTTCGACCGCGCGCGGCGGGTACTCGAAGCGCCGAAAACCGCGGGTCTGCCGGGTACCGAGGGACAGCACCGGACCGACTTCGCGCGCGATCGCGCGCGGGTGCTGCACAGCGCCGCGCTGCGCCGCCTGGCGGACAAGACGCAGGTCGTCGGGCCCCGCGAAGGCGACACTCCCCGCACCCGGCTGACCCATTCGCTCGAAGTGGCCCAGATCGGGCGCGGCATGGCGATCCCGCTGGGTTGCGACCTGGACCTTGTCGAGTTGGCCGGCCTGGCCCATGACATCGGCCATCCGCCCTACGGGCACAACGGCGAGCGGGCGCTCAACGAGGTCGCCGCCGAGTACGGCGGGTTCGAGGGCAACGCGCAGAACTTCCGTATCCTCACCAGTCTCGAGCCCAAAGTGCTTGACGCACAAGGTCGCAGCGCCGGTTTGAACCTGACGCGTGCCGCTTTGGACGCGGTCACGAAATACCCGTGGGAGCGGACGGTAGGGGCGCGCAAATTCGGTTTCTACGACGACGACCGCGCCGCGGCCGACTGGGTCCGCCAGGGTGCCCCCGCGGGCCGGACCTGCCTGGAAGCCCAAGTAATGGACTGGGCCGACGACGTCGCCTATTCGGTGCACGACGTCGAGGACGGCGTCGTCTCCGAACGGATCGACCTGCGCGTGCTGGCCGACGAGAACGAGGCGGCAGAGCTGGCCAAGCTGGGGGAGAGCGAGTTTCCGCGGCTCCGGGCCGACGATCTGATCCAGGCCGCGCAGCGGCTCTCGGGACTGCCGGTGGTCGCCTCGGTCGGCAAGTACGACGCAACCCTGACGGCCGCGGTCGCGCTCAAGCGGCTGACCAGTGAGCTGGTCGGCCGGTTCGCGACCGCGGCGATCGCGACCACCCGCGCGACGTCCGGCCCGCGTCCGCTGGTGCGCTACCAGGCCGACCTGCAGGTGCCGGACATGGTGCGCGCCGAGGTCGCGCTGCTCAAGATCCTGGCCCTGCAGTTCATCATGTCCGACCCGCGCCATCTGGAAACCCAGGCCCAACAGCGCGAACGCATCCATCAGGTGGCGCAGTGGCTGCAAGCCGGCGCCCCGCACACCCTCGATCCGGTATTCGCCGCGGCCTTCAACGCCGCCGCCGACGACGGTGCGCGCCTGCGCGTCATCGTCGATCAGATCGCGTCGTACACCGAGGGGCGGCTGGAACGTATCGACGCCGGCCAACTCGGCGGACCCACGGCCTAGACTGAGCCCGTGGCCGGCCGGATCTCTGATCGCGATATCGCCGCCATCCGTGAAATGGCCCGTATCGAGGACGTTGTCGGCGACTACGTGCAGCTGCGCAGCGCCGGTGCGAACTCGCTCAAGGGACTGTGTCCGTTTCACAACGAGAAGTCACCGTCATTCCACGTGCGGCCGCTGAACCATCAGTTCCACTGCTTCGGTTGCGGCGAGGGCGGCGACGTGTACGCCTTTATTCAGAAGATCGAACACGCGAGCTTCGTCGAGGCCGTCGAAATGCTGGCCGACCGGGTCGGCTACACCATCACCTACACCGGTCCGGCCACCAGCGTGCAGCGCGACCGCGGCAGCCGCAGCCGGCTGATCGCGGCCAACGCCGCCGCCGCCGAGTTCTATGCGCAGGCGCTGCAGTCCGATGAGGCGGCCCCGGCCCGCAAGTATCTGACCGATCGCAGTTTCGACGCCGAGGCCGCCCGCCGGTTCGGCTGCGGCTTCGCGCCCTCGGGCTGGGAGACGCTGACAAAGCACTTGCAGCGCAAGGGTTTTGAATTCAAGGAGCTGGAAGCGGCCGGCCTGTCCCGGGAGGGCCGCCGCGGCCCGATGGACCGGTTTCACCGGCGGCTGTTGTGGCCCATCCGCACCGCCTCGGGTGAGGTGATCGGGTTCGGGGCGCGACGCTTGTTCGACGACGACCCGATGGAAGCCAAGTACGTCAACACCCCCGAGACGCTGCTGTACAAGAAGTCGCAGGTGATGTTCGGGATCGACCTGGCCAAGCGCGACATCGCCAAGGGCCACCAGGCCGTGGTCGTCGAGGGATACACCGACGTGATGGCGATGCACATGGCGGGCGTCACCACCGCGGTCGCGTCCTGCGGCACGGCGTTCGGTGACGACCACCTGGCCATGCTGCGCCGGCTGATGATGGACGACAGCTTCTTCCGCGGTGAGCTGATCTACGTCTTCGACGGCGACGAGGCCGGCAAGGCCGCCGCGCTCAAGGCTTTCGGCGGTGAACAGAACCTGGCCGGGCAGTCGTTCGTGGCGGTGGCGCCCGACGGCATGGACCCGTGCGACCTGCGGCTGAAATCCGGCGACGGCGCGCTGCGCGACCTGGTGGCGCGGCGAACCCCGTTGTTCGAGTTCGCGATTCGCACCGCGCTCGGCGAATTGGACCTGGACAGCGCCGAAGGCCGGGTGGCCGCACTGCGTCGCTGTGTGCCGATGGTGGGTCAGATCAAAGACTCGACGCTGCGCGACGAGTACGCGCGTCAGCTGGCCGGCTGGGTCGGCTGGGACGACGTCGCCCAGGTCGTCGACCGGGTGCGCAGCCAGGCCAAGAAGTCGCCGGGCACCGGACCGGCCGGCGCCGCCACCAGGACCTCACGCCGCGCCGCCCAGCCGCCCACTCAGACGGCGCCTGACGCGGCCGGGGCCACGCCCGGCGCTGCTCGTCCCGACCCGCGTGACCCGACGCTGTGGCCGCAGCGTGAGGCCCTCAAATCGGCGCTGCAGTTCCCGGCGCTGGCCGGGCCGGTGTTCGACACCCTGACCGTCGAGAGCTTCACCCACCCCGGTTACGCCGCCGTGCGGGCCGCCATCGAGGCGGCCGGGGGCACCTCGGCCGGGGTCAGCGGGGCGCAATGGCTGGACATGGTGCGCCAGCAGACCAATTCGGCGCTCACCGCCGGACTGGTCAGCGAGTTGGGGGTGGACAGCATCAACGCCGAAGACGAACAGCTGCCCCGGTACATCTCCGGGGTGCTGGCCCGGCTGCAAGAGGTGTGGATGGGCCGCCAGATCGCCGAGGTGAAGTCCAAGCTGCAACGCATGTCGCCGATCGAGCAGGGCGACGAGTACCACGCGCTGTTCGGCGACCTGGTCGCGATGGAGGCCTACCGGCGCAGCCTGCTGGAACAGGCCAGCGGCAACGATCTCACCGCCTGAGTCAGCGCGCGGCGTTCACCGGCGGCTGGACCGCATCGACGGCGTCATCGTCCAATACGGCGCCGCGGGCCCTGTGCTCCATGACGGCCGTCTGGCTGTCGATCTCGGCCAACGTCACGAAGCCCGTGTCGGGGGAGATCCGGTTGGCGATCTTGCGGCGTCCGCCCTCGATCATCGATCTGGCGACTGGACTGCCGGTGAGCGCGCGGTAAGTGCCGGCGATCTGCTCATAACGGCGACGCCCGGCCTTGGTGCCCAGCACGTAGCCCACGCCCAACACGGCGACATACCCGATCAAAGCGATCCCTCCGAGAAGAAGTGCGTTCGTTCCATCCTGCCCTATCCGTCCGGAAAGTGGCGCGCCCGATCTGCGCGGGGGCCCGAAATGGTTCAGCTGGTGCCGGTTGGCTGCGGCCGCAGCCAGTACGCTAGAGTCGTCCCGCGGTCAGCACCAGCGTTCGCTGGACTGATAGTCCCCTGTAGCTCAACTGGCAGAGCATTCGGCTGTTAACCGAAGGGTTGAAGGTTCGAGTCCTTCCGGGGGAGCCTGGTCAGAGCGTGGTTTACGCATCTCCGTGCAACATATGTGTGAGATTGGCCCTATGAGTCGTGACAGCGGTCGGACATAGCGTGCAGCCTTTCCGGCTAATCCTCAGAGCTGGCCAAATTCTGGGGCGCAGCCCGTCTTCGCGCGATACTTGGAGTGCGACCCGGTAGCGCTAACTGTTGTAGAACCGCTTCTGGTCCGCTCGCTAGGCTTCCGCGCAAGATCCCGCGTCAAGATTGATCCGTTGGCAGGGTCGTCCGGCAAACTTCGAAACCTGGCACGGGCGGGCTGCGCCTTCGGCTACGCTGCCCGACATGCGAGGTACTGCCGTCGCCAGGTACGCCGCCACCACGATGTTGCCGCCTAGCTCAGCCAGCCGATGACCGACGACAAAAGAATCGTCCTTTGTTCGCATTGTGCAGCGAAGTTAAGGGTCCCGGCAGATGGCACACAAAAGCGTTTCAAGTGCGCCAAGTGCGGCGAACACACGACCATCCAGCTCGGGTTAGCACTCGCGAATAACGCGACGGCCAAGGATCCCGACGACAGTGTCGTCTCATCGATGGCAATGGAACTTGGCGGTAGCAAGAAACGGGTTGTGATTGCTTCCGTCATAGCGCTAATCGTCCTTGTCACGATCGCGATCGGCGTTTTCTGGAAGAAAGACCACGACACGCAATTGCGCAACGAAGCGAGTGCAGCGTCATCTTCAAAGGCCGCGGCTGCCAAAGCCGCCGCGGACGCCCAGGCGGCAGATCAGGCTCGACGTGATGCCGATGCCAAGCGTGCCAAGCGTGCCCTAGCTGTCATGGATATAGAGGTGTCGATCAAGACGATGGCGCAAAAGCATGTTGCCGACGGATTGTTCGACGGCCCAGTGTTGTCGGTATCGTGTTCCCCCGTCGGAGGTGGATCAACTGACGACCTGACCGCGAAGACGACCGTGTTCGACTGCTTCGTCGCGACCAAGAACAACGGTGACGGCACATCAACCGGCAGAAAATATCACGCCACCATGAACTGGGACACCGAGAATTACACGTACGGCTACGGACCTGCGCGGTGACGGCTCACCCGGCGGACTTCCATTTTCCGCAGCCGTTGGTCATGAACACCAGGCGGTGATCGCTGTTAATCATGCGGTTTTTGCGCAGGCAGCCTATCGGACAATGCCGTCCCGGTGGTTCGAGTCCTTCCGGGGGAGCCCCACGGTCTGGTGATCGGTCGTCACAGCCATCTGTTGACCGGGCGCCGCTTGGCAGCGGCGTCGTCCACCGCCAGGAACTCCTCGCCCCATTCCCGCTGGGCGCCCTGCTCCGCTGCCGCGCCGGCCGGCTGGGCGTTGGCGTGCCGGCCGGCCAGATTGACCAGCGCTCCGGCCATGGCGAACAGCGGAACCTGCTGTCGTTCACTGGCGCTCAGCAGCTCACGGAACGCCGTCTGGGTGCTGCAGCGGCGCCAACCGACCAAGATCCCCACGGCCATGTCGATCGCCCGGGTGGTCTGGGATTCGTCGCTGTGAGCCTCGCTCATGTCTGCACGTCCTGTCGTTGAAGGAGTCAGCTAAAACGTTGCGGTGCAACGTTTTAGCAATCTCGCTGAATTGCCGTCAGGTGATCGGCAGACAACAACGCGGCAAATGGGCCCCCGGCATGATTCCACCATAGGCCATCCGGATCGCGGTGGGCCTATTTCGGTGCGTATGGCTCACAACAGATTTTACTCTTGTCAAATCTGTTGTAGCGCTTGAAGATTCGCCGATCAGGCGGCGGTCACCCGCCGGAACCGGGCGACCAGGGGGTAGATCTGGCAACCCAGGCAGATGCCGAACGCGGCATTGAGGAAGGCGGCGAACAGGGCAAAGGCGGTCGCGACCACGCCGACCAGCTGCAGCCCGGCCGCGAAACCCAGCACCCCGATGACGGCGAAAATCAGCCCGACCAGCTGGGCGAATTTGAGCGGCGCCACCGGCTCGCGCTCACTGACCGGACCCAGCCGCGGGGCCACCAGCTTGGCGTAGAGCAAGCCGTAGGGACTGTTGCGCGGCCCGCGCACCGCGCTGATCGCGAAGACCACGGCCTGCGCGGCCAGGGTCACGGCCGCCGCGGGACAGCTGATCACCGACACCGCCAGCGTCACCACCAGCACCGTGGTGGTGATCCACGCCGCGAAACGCGGACCCCGGACGTCTACTTGGCTGATATCGGATGACATCAACTGCTCCTTTCGCTGAAACTCAGACCCTAAGTGGTTGCAACGCCGCTTGCAGGTCGGCGGCTTTGGGGACGCCCGCGGTGCGGTGACGCTGCTGTCCCTGCGCGTCGAAGATGAAGGTGGTGGGCAGCGACAGCACCGACAGGCGCTTGGCCGCCGCCGGGTTCGCGTCGATGTCCAGCTCGACATGCGCCACATCGGGAAGTTCGGCGCACACCTGATCGACCACGCGACGCACCGCGGCACACGGCCCACACCAATCCGCACTGAAATGCAGGATGGTCGGACCCGTCTCCGACAGCCCCAGATCAGAATTGTCGTGGTCTGCGGCCCCTTTGGCGTCCCGCAGCACACCCGACCGCTGGTTGACCACGCAGCCGATCAGGCAGGCCGCGACCAGGGCCGCGGCAATGGCCAATCCGGCGATGACGACAGAGCTCACGAGCCCACCAACACTTTTGCCAACCTGATATTCCCTAGATCGAGAAGTCCTCGCCGTACCAGACGCCCGCCTCCGGCGGACGGATGACACGGTCGGTCGATGCGCCCGGCCGCTGGCCGTTCGGCGCGCCGGACCGGTTGCCTTCCAGCCTGGTCACCCGGGTGAGTAAGGATTTCAGGCTCGCACCCACCAGGTCCGGCAGCTTCGATTCGTCCTCGCTGGCTGGGCCCGGCCGGCTGACGATCTGCCCCGGAACGCCGACCACCACCGCGCTGGCCGGTACCTCCTTGACCACGACGGAGTTCGCGCCGATCCGGCTGTCGTCGCCGATCTTGATCGCGCCGAGCACCTTGGCGCCGGCCCCGATGGTCACCCGGTCGCCGATGGTGGGGTGGCGTTTGCCTCTGTCGCGGCCGGTGCCGCCGAGGGTGACACCGTGGAAGATGGTGACGTCCTCGCCCACCTCCGCGGTTTCCCCGATCACCACACCGGTCGCGTGGTCGATGAACAGTCCGGGTCCCAGCGTGGCGCCGGGATGGATTTCGACGCCGGTCAGGATCCGGGTGAACTCCGCCAGTGTCCGCGCGAGTAGCCGCCTACCGCGCTGCCACAGCCAGTGGCTGATCCGGTGGCCCCAGACGGCGTGCACACCGGGGTAGGCGAAGATCACCTCCAGCGTGGTGGGCTCGGCCGGATCTCGCTCCCTGGCCACTCGAATGTCGCGCCGTATGGCGTCCAGCATGGCTAGTCGCTCAGATCGGAGAACAGGACGGTGCTCAGATAGCGCTCGCCGGACGAGGGCAGGACGACGACGATCAGTTTGCCGGTGTTCTCGGGCCGCCGGGCGACCTTGAGGGCCGCCGCGACCGCCGCCCCCGACGAGATGCCGACCAGTAATCCCTCTTCGGCGGCCAACCGTCGGGCCAGGGTCAGCGACTCGTCGTTCTCGACGGTGACAACCTCGTCGACCAGCCCCATGTCCAGCACCGGCGGAATGAACCCGGCGCCGATGCCCTGAATCGGGTGCGGCCCCTTCTGCCCGCCGGACAACACCGGCGACGCTGACGGTTCCACGGCGACGAACTGCACCGAGGGCTTGCGTTCCTTGATCGTCTGCGCGACGCCGGTGATGGTGCCGCCGGTTCCGATCCCTGAGACGAAGATGTCGATCTTGCCGTCGGTGTCCTTCCAGATCTCTTCGGCCGTGGTCACCGCGTGAACCGCCGGGTTCGCCGGATTCTCGAACTGCTGCGGCATGAAGTAGCGCTCGTCGCTCTTGGCCAGCTCCTCGGCCTTGGCAATGGCACCGGCCATCCCTTCCGAACCCGGGGTCAGCACCAGCTCGGCGCCGTAGGCACGCAGCAGGATCCGCCGCTCGGTGCTCATCGTCTCCGGCATGGTCAGCACGCACTTGTAACCGCGCGCGGCGGCCACCATGGCCAGCGCGATGCCGGTGTTTCCGCTGGTGGGCTCGACGATGATGGTGTCGGGCTTGATCAGGCCCGCTTTCTCGGCGGCGTCGATCATGGCCACGCCGATCCGGTCCTTCACACTGCCGCCGGGATTGAACGACTCGAGCTTGGCGACCACGTCGGCCACCGCGCCGTCGGTGACTTTGCGCAGTCGGACCAGCGGGGTGTGGCCGATCAGTTGTGTGATGTTCTCCGCGATGGTCATCCACATTCTCCAACGACGTCGGGGCAGGTCTGGTCGGCATCCCAGGTGATGTCGAACTCAATTGTCACGCGTGTGGGGGTGGTGAGGGCAACCGGTGTCAGCCGGTGGGATGGCCCGGCAAGTGCGACCCCGGTCACGACCCGTCCACTGAGTACATGGGACGTGGTTGCCGTCAGGGTTATTCCCGGGCTACCCGGAGTGAAACGTAGGTAGAAGTCGGTGCCGGGTTCGATCGTCCCGTCGAGCACCGCTCCGTCAGCATCGAGGAGGACCTGGTCGCCGGTGGCGCTGACCGTCAACGGGACGCTGACCTGGAAAGGACCGACCAGGTCGTGGTCGACTACCGCTGCGGTGTCGATCAGCGGCTCCCGGGTCGCCCGCAGGGCCGTGTAGGCCCCGGCCAAGAGGTAGTTGTAGAGGTGCACGGTGCGGTCGGCGTTGCGGTAGTGCCCGCTGCCGGTGAGCCAGAAGTCGACATGGTCGATCGCGGGCGCGCTGTCGGCGGTAGAGGCGACCAACCGGTAGTACCGGTAGCCGCTGCTGCCGCGGCCGTGACTGCTCCTGGACAAGGTGCTGCCGACGCCCAGCGTGCGCTGGTAGCGGCCCCTGCCGGTGTTCACAGCCAGTTGCGAACCCGACACGTCCTGCCAGGCCACGCCGTCCGCGGACTTCTGCAGCCGGACGCTGAACGGGACTTCTGACGAGGACCACAACGAAAAGCCGCCGAGCTGCGGTTGCCCCTGGAATTCGAAGGTGAGAACCCCGTGCTCGCGGTGCACCGCGATGGGGGCGTGCAGGGGCCGGGTGTCCAGGGCCAGGCCGTTGGTGAAGTGCCAGATCGCGGCCTGGGTTCCCGCGATGGCTTCGTGCTCGCTGATGTTGGATGCTCCGAGCGGGTAACCGGCCTCGCGCAATCGCCGGCTCAGCTCGACCGTGGAACGCATGGGGAACGAGTGCCGCAAGATCCATTCCACCTCGGCTTCGCAGCCGCGGGTGCGCAGATGCGGCAACGCCGACCAGGTGCCCACCTGATACGGCGACGGGTGGTGCGGCGCGATGCCGGCGAAGTCCAGCGAGTACGCCTGCAGATTGGGATTGAGCCTGATCAGATCGGTGCGGGCGGTGCTGCCGTCGGTGAAGACGATCTTGTCGACCGTGTGTGAGTAGGTGCCGCCGCGGTACCGGGTCATGCGCTGCGGCTCGGCGGCCGGCCGCACCCGTAGACGCTTGCGGGTCGCCACCGGCGCCGGAGCACGGGTGGGAATGGACAAAACGGTCATGGATGGTTGCTCTTCCTGGAGGCAGATAGCGCGCGGCAACACCGAATTACGTCGGGAGCGCGGTGATTTCTGGACGGTCAGATTTCGTCAGGAATCAACAGGAACAACAACAACAACAGTTCATGGCGGAACAGCGCGTGCGGACAAAGCGCAGCTGGACGGCCTGTTGCATGTCGTCCACTATAAAGCATGCGCCAATCCCCGTGGTTCGGCTCAGCCGCGGTTTTAACCCTTGGCGGGTGCGCCCTTGCGTGCGTAGGCTCGGCGCGCATTCGCGCAACCGTTGCGGCATGATGGCCTCTCTGATTGGGAGGCCCGGTACCCGGCGCATGTCCGACCACACAGGGAAAGGACGACCATGACTTCAGCTCAGGGGTCGCAGAACGAGTCACAAGCGCTGGGCGACCTCGCGGCCCGCCAGCTCGCCAACGCCACGAAGACCGTTCCGCAGCTCTCCACCATTACGCCGCGCTGGCTGTTGCATCTGCTGAGCTGGGTCCCGGTCGAGGCCGGCATCTACCGGGTCAACCGTGTGATCAACCCCGACCAGGTCGCCGTTAAGGCCGAGGCCGGCGCCAGCATCGACGAGCCACTGCCCGAGACCTATGTCGACTACGAGACCAGTCCGCGCGAGTACACGCTGCGGACCATCTCCACGCTGCTCGACATTCACACCCGAGTCTCCGACCTGTATTCCAGCCCGCACGACCAGATCGCCCAGCAGCTGCGGCTAACCATCGAGACCATCAAGGAGCGCCAGGAGTTCGAACTGGTCAACAGCCCCGAGTACGGGCTGCTGGCGCAGGCGACCCCGGAGCAGACCATTCAGACACTGGTTGGCGCGCCGACTCCGGATGATCTGGACGCCTTGATCACCAAGGTGTGGAAGACGCCGAGCTTCTTCTTGACCCACCCGTTGGGCGTCGCCGCGTTCGGCCGCGAGGCCACTTACCGCGGGGTGCCCCCGGTGGTGGTGAGCCTGTTCGGCGCGCAGTTCATCACCTGGCGCGGCATTCCGATCATTCCATCGGACAAGGTGCCGGTCGAGGACGGCAAGACCAAGATCATCCTGGTGCGCACCGGTGAGGAGCGCCAGGGCGTGGTGGGCCTGTTCCAGCCGGGCCTGGTCGGTGAGCAGGCGCCGGGTCTGTCGGTGCGCTTCACGGGCATCAATAAGTCGGCCATCGCGACATACCTGGTCACGCTGTACACCTCCCTGGCCGTGCTCACCGACGATGCTCTCGCTGTGCTCGACGACGTCGCGGTGGACCAGTTCCATGAGTACAAGTGAGTACCGCTCGGTAGACGCCGAAAGCGACCTACCGGTCAGCGCGGCTGAACTCGCGGCGCTGGCCAGTCAGCTGTACGCGGCCAGCATCAGGCCGGGACCGGACAGCCCGCCCCAGTCGGTACCGCCGGCTCCCCGCGGGAACGTCCCGGACACCACCGCGGCCAATTCCGCCGGGGCAACGGCTTTCGGAACGTCCGAGGCGCTGCCGAACCCCGTGCCGTTCATCGGCGTCTCCGACATCTATCTGCCCGCACCTGCGTCCCCCGGTCCGGAACCCGGGCTGCCGGAGACGGTGCCGGTCGCTCCCCGCGGCAGCGTGCCGGACACGACGGCCGGTCCATCGGCGGCACAAACCGCCGGGTCGGTGGCCGATCCTTTCCTGCCCGGTGATTTCAGCGTCTTCGCCGTACCGTCCTCGGGCATCGTCCCGACGATCCCCGGGGTGCTGGCCGGCGCGCCCCCCACCGCCCCGCCCGCGCCGCGCGGGTCGGCACCAGGGTGGCCGGGGGACGCGCCGTCGGTCGCCCACCTGGGCTGGTCTGATGCGCCGGCCGCCGAGGTGGCGGGCGACGAGGCGAACTACCACTTCCTGCTGTCGGAGCCGGTGCCGCAGCTTCCGGACGAGCACGAGGTGTTCGATGTCAACGCGGTGCGAGCGGACTTCCCGATCCTGAAGGAGACGGTCAACGGCAAGCCGCTGATCTGGTTCGACAACGCGGCCACCACTCAGAAGCCGCAAGTGGTGATCGACCGGTTGGCGTACTTCTATTCCCACGAGAACTCCAACATCCACCGCGCCGCGCACGAACTGGCCGCGCGGGCCACCGACGCCTACGAAGAGGCCCGTGACACGGTGCGGCGGTTCATCGGTGCCCCGAAGTCCGAGCAGAACATCTTCGTGCGCGGCACCACCGAGGCCATCAACCTGGTGGCCTATGCCTGGGGCGGCAAGCATCTCAAGCCCGGCGACGAGATCGTCATCACCCGTCTCGAGCACCACGCGAACATCGTTCCGTGGCAACTGGTTTCGCAGCAGACCGGTGCCGTCCTCAAGGTGGCCCCGGTGGACGACGCCGGCAACCTGCTGCTGTCGGAGTTCGAAGACTTGCTCGGACCGAAGACCAAACTCGTTGCCGCCACTCAGGTTTCGAACGCTCTGGGCACCGTGACGCCGGTCGAGAAGATCGTCGCGCTGGGTCACCGGTACGGCGCGCGGGTGCTGATCGACGGCGCGCAGTCGATTCCCCATCTGCCGATTGACGTCGCCGAACTCGGTGTCGACTTCTTCGTGTTCTCCGGGCACAAGATCTACGGCCCGACCGGTATCGGCGTGCTCTACGGGAGCGAGGAGGCGCTGGCCGAGACACCGCCGTGGCAGGGTGGCGGCAACATGATCGCCGACGTCACGCTGGAACGCTCGCTGTACCAGGGACTTCCCAACAAGTTCGAGGCCGGCACCGGCAACATCGCCGACGCGGTCGGACTGGGCGAGGCGCTGCGCTACGTCGAGAAGGTGGGCATCGAGCGCATCGCCGCCTACGAGCACGCGCTGCTGGAGTATGCGACGCCGCGACTGGCCGACATCCCGGGTGTGCGCCTGGTCGGCACCGCAGACGAGAAAGCCAGTGTGCTGTCTTTCGTGCTGGCCGGGCATGAGCCACTCGAGGTCGGCAAGGCCCTCAACGCGGAAGGCATCGCGGTACGTGCCGGACATCACTGTGCGCAACCGATCCTGCGCCGCTATGGTCTGGAGGCGACCGTCCGTCCCTCATTCGCGTTCTACAACACCTATGAGGAGATCGATGTATTTCTGCGTGCGGTACGCCGCATCGCCGAAGGCGGCGCAAACATAGGCTGAAGCGCGCACACGTTCCACAGTTGATTTCCCGGTGATTGCAAAGCTGGGAAGTGGATCGCGTTTTTCGTAAGCTGGCGTCATGTTTCTATCTGCATTCAGGCGGCGCGGTGTGGCCCGTCTTATGAGTGCGCGTAAGTCGTTGCGGGGCAACGCTTTACGAAAGATCACGAATTCATTCGTGATGTCGGCGTAACGGGGCCGATATGGGGCTCATGCAACTGTGGAAGCAGCTTTCGAAGCAACTTTGGAATAGCCCGGGGGGGTGCAGACTGTGACTACAACTGTCGCGAAAACTATCGCCAGGCCCATGAACGCGCTGGGCGACTTTTTCAAGCTCTGCGCCGAAACGTTCGTGGTGATGGTGCGGCGGCCGTGGGCGTGGCGGGAAATACTCGAGCAGATCTGGTTCGTCGCCCGGGTGTCCATTTTTCCGACCATCATGTTGTCGATTCCCTACACGGTGCTGATCGTGTTCGTGCTGAACATCCTTCTCGTCGAGATCGGCGCTGGTGACCTGTCCGGCGCCGGTGCGGGCCTCGCGTCGGTGACGCAGGTCGGTCCGGTCGTGACGGCGATGGTGGTCTCCGGAGCCGGGTCGACCGCGATGTGCGCCGACCTCGGCGCGCGCACCATCCGTGAGGAAATCGACGCGATGAAGGTGATCGGCGTCAATCCCATTCAGGCACTGGTGGTTCCACGCGTCATCGCCGCCACTTTCGTCGCGGTGCTGCTCTACTCGGTGGTCGCGGTCACCGGGTTGGTCGGCAGTTACATCTTCGTGGTGTATGTCCAGCACGTCACACCGGGAGCGTTCGTGGCCGGGATGACACTGCTGACGGGGCTGCCCCAGGTGGTGATCTCGCTCATCAAGGCGACGCTGTTCGGCGTCTCCGCGGGCCTGATCGCCTGCTACAAGGGCCTGTCGGTGGGCGGTGGCCCGGCCGGCGTGGGCAGCGCGGTGAACGAGACCGTGGTGTTCTCGTTCATGGCTTTGTTCTTCATCAATATCCTGACCACCGCGCTCGGTGTGAAGGTGACCGCCAGATGAGTGTGGATGCGCCGGCCGTGCGCGAGGGACTGACGCCACCCGCCGCGCGGGGGGGTGCGACACAGCACCGCGGCGCGGTCGTCGACGAGCCGTCGTGGTGGGCGACCCTGGGTCCCAGACTGACCGCTGCCACCCGAAAACTGGGCGAGCAGACCGCCTTCTACGGGCGCGCCCTGGCCAATACCGGCGAGGCGGTACGTCGGTACCCCGGTGAACTGCTGCGCCTGATCGCCGAAATGGGTATGGGCACAGGCGCGTTGGCGGTGATCGGGGGCACCGTCGGCATCATCGGCTTCCTGACGCTGACCACCGGCGCCCTGGTCGCGGTCCAGGGCTACGACACGCTGTCCAACATCGGCGTCGAAGCGATGACCGGTTTCCTGTCGGCATTCCTGAACGTCCGGATGATCGCGCCGTGCACGGCGGGTCTTGCCCTGGCGGCCACCATCGGTGCGGGCGCAACGGCTCAGCTGGGTGCGATGCGGATCAACGAGGAGATCGACGCGCTTGAAGTGATGGGCATCCGGGCGATCACCTATCTGGCGTCGACACGCATCATCGCCGGTGTCCTGGTGGTCATTCCGCTGTACGCCGTCGCGGTGCTGATGTCGTTCATCGCGGCGAAATTCCTGACGATCTCCGTGTACGGCCAGTCGCGTGGTGTCTACGAGCATTACTTCGCCACCTTCCTGCACCCCAACGATCTGCTGTGGTCGTTCCTGTCGGCGCTGACAATGGCTACCGGGGTGATGGTCGTGCACACCTACTACGGGTTCACCGCGTCCGGCGGTCCGGCCGGGGTGGGGGAGGCCGTCGGTCGCTCCGTCCGGTCGTCGATGATCGTCACCGCCTTTGTCTGCCTGATGATCTCGCTGTCCGTCTACGGCCAGCACGGCAACTTCAACCTGTCGGGTTGATACCGTGAGCAACCACAGCGCCGATGGCGCCCTGCGCCCCAACAGAGTCCGGGTGGGCAGGATCGACCCGATCTGGTACGCGCCGATCCTGTTCGTCGTCGTGGCAGGCCTCATCGCCTTCACCACCGGCGCATTCTCGGGCAAGTTCGAGCAGACCATTCCGCTGACTCTGGTCTCGGACCGGGCCGGCCTGGTGATGGAACAGGGCGCGAAGGTCAAGTTGCGCGGGGTACAGGTTGGCCAGGTCGCCTCGATCGGTACCGACGTCAAAGCCGCTCAGCTGCAGTTGAAGATGCAACCGGACGCCTTCAAGTTCCTGCCGAGCAACGTGGAGGCCGAGATCAGATCGACCACCGCGTTCGGGTCCAAGTATGTCGACCTGATCGTGCCCGAACATCCCAGCCCGGTGTCGCTGAAGCCGGGGGCGGTACTGCACTCGCGCAACGTCACCGTGGAAGTCAACACGGTATTCGAGAATCTGCAGTCGCTGGTCCAGGCCATCGACCCCGCCAAGCTGAACGCCATTCTGTCGGCCTTCGCACAATCGGTGCGCGGCAAAGGTGACCGGATCGGGCAGGCCATCACAGATGCCAACAACCTGCTGTTGGCCGTCAACCCGCGGCTGGAGACCATCCATACGGACTGGAAGTTGTTTGGCAAGACCGCGGCAACGTATTCCGCTGCGGCGCAGGATATTCTGTCCATCCTGGACTCGGCGTCAACCACCAGCGTGACCATTACCGAGAACCAGCAGTCACTGGACGCGCTGTTGATGTCGGCCATCGGCTTCAGCCAGACCGGCATCAGCGTCATCGGCCGCAACGAAGGCAACATCGTGCAGGCGATTAACCTGCTCGACCCCACCACCAGGCTGCTGGACATGTATTCGCCCACCTACACCTGCCTGTTCCAGGGCTCGCAGTGGTATGTCGAGCATGGCGGCAAACACACGTTGGGCGGCAACGGCTATTCGTTCATCATGGATGCGGGCCTGCTCTTCGGCGACGACCCGTACCGATACCCCAAACACCTTCCGAAGGTGAATGCCACCGGCGGTCCGGGCGGAAAGCCAAGCTGTGGCTCGTTGCCCGACCCGAGTGCCAATTACCCGGTGCGCGCGCTGGTTACAGACACCGGCTGGGGCGCCGCGCCGAATGAGATCCGGACCAACCTGGCCGTCGGGAATCCCTGGTGGTCCAACTACTTTCCGACCACCAAGAACCCGCCCGAGCCGCCGCGCTACTTCTACCGTGGAGGACAACCGCCACCATGAGTCCAGAAGGAAGGCCGAGCACCTTCAAGATCTGGGCACGAGTCGCGCTGTTCACGGTGATCTGCCTGGTCTTCACGTTCGCGTTGATTTCGGTGTTCGGGCAGCTCAGATTCGAAGACCGCACCGGCTATCACGCCACGTTCACCAACATCTCCGGACTGAAGTCGGGCAACTTCGTCCGCATCGCCGGCGCGGAGGTCGGCAAGGTCGGCGACATCACCTTGCACCGCGACGGCACGGTCAGCATCGACTTCGCGATCGACCGGGGTGTGCGGCTGACCGAGGGCACGCGGGCCGTCGTCCGATACGAGAACCTGATCGGTGACCGGTTTCTCGCTCTTGAGCAGGGCGCCGGCTCGCCACACCGGTTGGAGCCGGGCGCGACTATTCCGCTGTCGCGGACGGCGCCGGCCCTGGACGTCGATGTGTTGATCGGCGGCTTCCGTCCGCTGTTCCGCGCATTGGATCCCGATCAGGTCAACGCGCTTTCCGGTCAGCTGCTGCGCATCTTTCAGGGCCAGGGCGGCACCCTGTCCTCGGTGTTGGCCCAGACCGCGACGTTGACCTCGACCCTGGCCGGGCGCAGTGAATTGATCAGCGAGTTGATCACCAACCTGAACACCGTGCTACACACCTTCGCCACACGTGATCACGAGTTCTCCGACGGGTTGGACAAGCTGTCCGAGTTCGTAGACGGCCTGGCGCAACGCAAGACCGACATCTCTACCGGACTTGCCTACGTCAACGCAGCTGCCGGGTCGATCGCGGACCTGCTGGTGCAGGCACGTGAGCCGATCAAGAAGGTGGTGCACGAAACCGACCGCACATCCGGCCAGATCCTTGCTGACGGCGCCTATGTGGACGGCCTGCTGCACAGCCTGCCCGACGTGTACCAGGTGCTGTCCCGGCAAGGGCTCAACGGCGACTATTTCGGCTTCTACTTCTGCGAAGTGTTGCTCAAGCTCAACGGCAAGGGGGGCAACCCGATCTACGTCAAGTTGCTGAACCAGCCCTCGGGGCGGTGCACGCCGAAATGAGCCGTTTCAAACGCACTCCGGGGAAGGGCCGCAGCTCGGTCTGGCTGGGAGTGATGGGCACCGTGCTCGTGACGTGCGCGGTCATCGTCGCCTTCCAATACGACAAGCTGCCGTTCATCAACGACTACAACAACTACGCCGCCTTCTTCTCCGAAGCCGGTGGCATCAAACCCGGTAACCAGGTCCGGGTTTCCGGGGTTGGCGTCGGCAGAGTCTCCGATGTCCGGCTGGACGGCACCAAGGTCAGGGTCGGCTTCACCGTCCGCAAGAGCGTCGAGCTGGGCGACCGTACCGAAGCGGCGATCAAGACCGAGACGATCCTTGGCTCCAAGATGCTCGAGCTGACGCCGCGCGGCGAGGGCCGGCTGCGCGAAACGATCCCGCTGCAGCGCACCACCTCCCCCTACGACCTGCCGGACGCGCTGGGCGATCTCACCACCCAGATCAGCGGCCTCGACACCTCCCAATTGTCCTCGGCGCTAACGACTTTGGCCGACACGTTCAAGGAGACGCCGCCGAATCTGCGGCCGGCGCTCGAGGGTGTGGCCCGGTTCTCCGATACCCTGAACAATCGCGACGCGCAGCTGCGCAGCCTCTTGAGCAACGCCAACAGCGTGGCTGGTGTGCTCGGTCGACGCAGTCAACAGATAGCCGGCCTCGTGTCGAACTCCAACGCGCTCCTGGTAGCCCTGCTGCAGGAGCGCGATTCGATCGACGCCCTGATGAACAACCTCACCGCGGTGTCGCATCAGATATCCGGTTTGGTCGACGACAACCGCACTCAACTCAAACCGGCGCTCGACAAGCTCAACGGCGTGCTGGAAATACTCGACAATCGCAAGGAAGACCTGCAGCGGACCCTGCCCAAACTCAAAAGATACGCAATGTCGTTCGGTGAAGTGTTGGGATCTGGGCCCTTTTTCAAGGCATACGTGGCAAACCTAATTCCGGGGCAGCTCAGCGGACCCATTCTCGATTCCCGGATGTATGACCGGTATCTCGACCCCGATCAGCACTTGCCGTCCGAGTCGGTGGACCCGCCGACCGGAACCCCTCCCGTCCCGCCGGAGGCCGCGCCGGTGCCCCTGTGGTCGCAGCCACCCTCACCCGGCCCCGCACCGGGCCCGCCCCCTGAGCCCGCGGAATCGGGGGGCCGATGAACATCAACCGCAGCCTGCTTCGGAAGGTGACCGCAGTCAGCCTGGCTGTCACCCTCGTCTTCGCGTCGTTTCTAGTCGGCCGCAATCTGTGGAAAGAAGTCGAAAAGAACACCTATTCCGCATATTTCATCAACGCCAACGGCCTGTTCACCGGCGACGAGATCCGGATTCTCGGCGTCGGCGTGGGCACTGTGGACCGCATCGAACCGCAACCTGCCAGCACCAAGGTCGTCTTCTCCGTCGACAAGCAGTACGCGATTCCCGCCGACGCCCGCGCCGCGATTTTGTCGCCGTCGCTGGTCACGTCACGAGCCATTCAGCTCGTCCCGGCCTACTCCGGCGGACCCAAACTGGCCGCTGGGGCGTCGATCCCGCTGAACCGGACCGCGGTACCTGTCGAGTGGGACGACTTCCGCAAGCAACTGGAGAAGTTGACCGAAGCCTTGCAACCCACCAGCCCGGGTGGCGTGAATTCCATTGGCGAACTGGTCAACTCGACCGCGGAGAACCTTCGCGGGGAGGGTGACACCGCTCGCGACAGCATCATCAAGCTCTCCGCGGCGATCTCCGCGCTCGGCGATCACGCCGACGACATCTTCAGCACGGTGCGCAACCTGCAACTGCTGGTGTCTGCCCTTTACTCGAGCAGTGACCTGCTGGCATCGTTCAACCGCAACCTGGCGAGCGTCACCACGGTGCTGTCCAACTCGCCGAACGAGGTGGCCAATGCGGTACAAGGCCTCGACGGGGCCTTGGCGGACCTGCGCGGCTTTCTGGCCGAGAACCGGGAGTCGATCGGTGTCACCTTCGACCGGTTCAGTTCGATCACCGCCGCGCTTAACGACAGCCGGACCGATATCAAACAGATCCTGCATGTCGTGCCGACGGTGATTCAGAACTTCACCAACATTTATCAGCCCGCCCAGGGCGCGATGACCGGCATCATCGCCCTGAACAACTTCGCCGACATCCCCCAATGGATCTGCAGCTCAATCGAAGCCGCGTCCCGGCTGGGCCTGGACCGGGTGTCGAAGCTGTGCCTGCAGTACGTCGAGCCGATCATCAAGAACCGCATCTACAACTACATCCCAGCGGGGCTCAACCCGTTCGTGGGGCCGCAGGCCCGCCCGAGTGAGATCACCTACAGCGACGACCGGCTCCGTCCGGACTATCAGGCCCCGCCGCCGCCGGAACCGCTGCCGGCCGAACAGCCCGCACCTGCGCAGGCCCCGACCGTCGTCGATCCGAGCCTGGGTTTGCAGGGCCTGATGGTTCCGCAAGGCGCCGGTTCATGAGGCGCCTGATCATCGCGGTGCTGACCGTGGCGTGCCTCGCGCTGCTGCCGGGATGTGGGAGCGACTGGCACGGCCTGAATTCGCTGACGTTGCCGGGCACGTCAGGTGGCGGGCCGGACTCCTACACGATCCAGGCGCAGCTGCCCGACGTGGTCAACATCCAGGAGAACACCCGGGTCCGCGTCGACGACGTCAACATCGGCAACGTCACCAAAATCGAAGTGCAGGACTGGCATGCGCTGGTCACCATGCGGATCAACGGCGACGTCCGGCTGCCGGCCAACGCCACGGCCAAGATCGGCCAGACCAGCCTGCTGGGCTCGATGCACATCGAGCTCGCGCCGCCCAAAGACCAGCCACCGGTGGGCCAGCTCAAAAACGGCAGCGTCATTCCGCTGTCGCACGCCAGCATGTATCCCACCACCGAGCAGACGCTGGCCTCGGTCTCGGTGCTGCTGAACGGCGGGGGACTGGCGCAGCTGCAGGAAATCACGCAGTCGGTTGCGAAGGCTTTCGCCGGCCGGGAGAACGACATGCGGAGCCTGCTGCAACAACTGGACGTATTCATCGCCGGGACAAACAAGCAGACCGACGACATCATCGCGGCGTCGGAGAATCTCAACGCCCTGGTCGGCCAGTTCGCGGCCAAGGACCCGGCCGTCGACCGGGCCTTGACCACCGTGCCGAAAGCGCTGGCGGTCCTGGCCAAAGAACGCGGACAGATAACGGATGCGATCGATCAGCTCGGCAAGTTCAGTGCCATCGCGGCGGATACGTTGCGACAGAGCAAGGAGTCTCTGGTCAACAACCTGCGCCAGATCGAGCCCGTGCTGCGCCGGCTCGCCGACGCCGGCCCCGCGCTGACCAAGGGGCTGGAAGGCCTGACCACCTACCCGTGGCCGACATCGACGGTCACCAACTGGTTCCGCGGTGACTACGCCAACCTCACGATGATCGTCGACTTGACATTGAGCCGCATCGACACCGGGATATTCACCGGCTCGCGGTGGGAAGGCAACCTCACCCAGCTTGAGATGCAATGGGGACGCACCATCGGCATGCAGCCCAGCCCCGTCACCGGGGGCAATCCCCTGACCTTCCCCTACCACGACGGGGGATACTGATGCTGCGGCTGAACCGCAAGACCTGGATTCAACTGGCTGTGCTGTCCCTGGTCACGATCGTCTCTTGTGGCGCAATGGCTTTCAATTACATGAAGTTGCCCGAGACGCTGTTCGGTATCGGCGAATACAACGTCACCGTCGACCTGCCCCAGTCCGGCGGGTTGTATGAGAACTCCGTGGTGACCTATCGCGGTACCGACGTCGGCCAGGTGAAGTCGGTCAATGTCACCGCCAACGGTGTTCGCGCGGTGCTGGCCATGCGATCCGGTGTCGAGGTGCCCGCCGACGTGCAGGCGTCGGTGCACAGCCGGTCAGCGATCGGGGAACAGTTCATCGAATTGACTCCGCAACCCGGCAAAGGCGGCGAACACGCCCGGCTGTTGCGCGCCGGCGATGTCATACCCGCCGGCCAGGTTGATGTGCCCGTCGACATCGGGCGGCTGTTGGACATGACAAACCGTGCGCTGCAGGCCATCCCGCGGGACAACCTGCGCACGGTGACCGACGAGGCAAACCGGGCGGTCGGTGGCCTGGGCCCGGAACTGTCCCGGATAGTCGACGGCTCAACGGCATTGGCCATCGCCGGGGGACGGACCGTCGACCCGCTGGCCACGCTGATCGACCAGGCCCCGCCTGTGCTGAACTCCCAGGTGCAGACGGCGGATGCGATCGCCACCTGGGCGGCACGGACCGCGGCCATCACCGCACAGTTCCAGGCGCAGGATGCCGCACTGCGAGATCTGTTGACGCAGGGCAGTTCCGGTGTGGAAGAAGGCCGCGCCATGCTCGAGCGGGTCGGCCCGGCGGTGCCGGTGCTGTTCGCCAACCTGGTGAGCCTCGGCGATATCGCCTACGTCTACCGCCACGACATCGAACAGCTGTTGGTGCTGCTGCCGCAGGGGATCGCCGTCATGGCAGGGTCGTTGGTACCGAACGCCGGCACCAAACAGGACTACACCGGCTTCTATCTGGACTTCAATCTCAACATGAACCTGCCGCCGCCGTGCACGACCGGCTTCCTGCCCCCGACCCAACGCCGCTCGCCGGCCAGTGTCGACGCCCCTGATCGTCCTGCCGCGGAATTGTATTGCCGACTGCCGCAGGATTCGGAACTCAATGTCCGTGGCGCACGCAACATCCCGTGCGAGACCAAGCCATGGAAGCGTGCTCCCACCGTCGAGATGTGTGAAAGCGACGAAGAGTACGTGCCGCTCAACGACGGTTACAACTGGAAGGGCGACCCCAACGCCACCACCAGTGGACAGGGTGTGCCGCAGTATCCGCCGGGACAGGACCCGCGGCTACCACCACCACGCGGCACCGCGCCGGCGCCGCCACCTCCGCCACCCGTGGCGGTCGCCACCTACGACCCGTCTACCGGCGAGTACATCGGGCCGGACGGACATCGCTACACCGAGGCTGATCTCGCGCACCCGCGGGCCAAGAACTGGCAATCACTGCTGGTGCCGTCGTCCCCGTAAACGCCGTCCCTGCAAAAAGGAGCAACATGGCCGAAGAACCTGACACGCCTGACATCGAGGACGTGGAACCCCACGTCGATGAGGTGCCAGCCGACGTCGATGACCTGCCAGCCGAGCCACCCGCCGACGAGGAAATCGACGCCGGCGCCACCCGCCGGCGGTTCCGGGTCGGCAGTCGACTGTCCCAGCCCGCACGCGCACTGGTAGCCGGCGCGGTCGTGGTGGCCGCGCTGGCCGGATTGACCGGCTGGCTCGGCTATCGCGCCTACGCGGAGCGGCAGGCGCAGGCGCAGCGCGATCTGTTCGTGCAAACCGCGCGCCAGGGCGCGGTGAACCTCACCACGATCAGCTACACCGAGATCGACTCGGACGTGCAGCGAATCCTGGATCTGGCCACCGGGGCGTTCCGCGACGACTTCGAGCACCGGTCCAAGCCGTTCGTCGAACTCGTCAAGGCGGCGCAGTCGGTTTCGGAAGGCACGGTGACCGACGCCGGCCTGGAATCCCAGCACGGCGACTCCGCGCAGGTGCTCGTCGCGGTCGCGGTGAAGTCCCGTACCGCGGGTGGCGAAGAGGCCCCACGGGAATGGCGGATGAAGATCGAGGTCAAGGCGATCGGCGATGATGCGAAGATGTCGAATGTGGTGTTCGTGCCATGACGATCTTGAGTCATGAGGCCAGCAAGAGGACGGAGGACACCATCACCGAAATCCACGGCCCGACCGACGAAAACGAGACCACGCAACAGGATTCGGAATCCGCCGAGATCGACGTCACCGACGAGGTCGACGAACTCGGGGAGCCCGACGCATCCGACGAGCCCGACGCATCCGATGGCGAACCCGACGCGTCCGATGGCGAACCCGCCAAGCCCCGACCCGCGAGGAAGCCGATCGCGTGGGCACGGGTGCTCGCCTACGGCGTGCTACCGGGTGTGGCTCTGGTGCTGGCGATCGCGGCGGGCTACTTCAAGTGGATCGCCGTATCCGGGGCCGAGGTGGCGAAAGCGCGCACCGAGTCGATGCGCGTCGCCAGCGAGGACGCGGTCGCCCTGCTGTCCTACACCCCGGATACCGCGGAGAAGCAACTCAGCGCCGCCCGCGACCGGCTGACCGGCGATTTCAAGGACGCCTACACGGCGCTGACACGTCAGGTCGTCATCCCGGGCGCGAAGGAAAAGCGCATCGCGGCAGTGGCGAAAGTGAATGCGGCAGCGTCGGTGTCGGCGACCGCCACCCACGCCGTCGTGCTGCTGTTCGTCGATCAGACCGTGACCATCGGCGACGGCGGCACTCCCACCGACACCCAACCCGTAGTCCGGGTGGCACTGGAGAAAGTCGACGGCCGGTGGCTGGTCTCGCATTTCGACCCGGTATAAGCCGCAGCGCGTTCTCAGTCGCGGTATCCCTCACGGCCGCAGCGGTATTGGCGGTCCCATCGGCGCGCGCCGACAACAAGCGGCTCAACGACGCCGTCGTCTCCGGCGTCTACACCCTCCAGCATCAGGCCGGCTGTACCAACGATGTCGTCATGAACAACTCGCTCTACCTGGCCGCCCAGTGGCACGCCGACGACATGATGAACAACCGAAACATCAACGACGACATCGGATCCGACGGGTCGACACCACAGGACCGCGCCAACGCCGCCGGCTTCCGCGGCCGGGTCACCGAGACCGTGGCCGTCAACCCGGCCCTGTCGATCAGCAGCTTCGAGCTGTTCAACCAGTGGTACAACAACCCCGACTACCTGGCCATCATGCGGGATTGCGCCAACACCGCGATGGGGGTCTGGTCTGCCAACAGCCTGGACCGCACCGTGGTGGTGGCCCTGTACGGGCAGCCGGCCGCGCCGAGGCGCTAGTCGTAAGCCGAGACGCTAGTCGTACACCGGAGCCCACATCCGGTCCAGCACGGCCTGTCTGACGTCTTCGTAGGTCTTGGTCGCGACACCGTCATCGACCGCGGCGTGATACACGGCCTCGGCGACTTTCGCCGAGATGTCCCGCAGATTCTGCACATCCGGTAGCAGCGAATCACCGGCCGCGGCCGGATCAGCTTGTTGGGCAACGGCCTTCGCCGAAGCGTGCAGCATCGGTTGGGTGAGCCGGCGGGCGCCGGCGACGATGATGCCCAGACCGATACCGGGGAAGACCAGGACGTTGTTGGCCTGGCCGATGGTGTAGGTCGTTCCTTCGTGGACGACCGGCGCCATCGGGCTGCCGGTGGTCACCAGCGCCCGGCCGTCCGACCACTGCACCAGGTCGGCCGGCATGGCCTCCATTCGCGAGGTCGGGTTGGACAGCGGAAAGATCATCGGCCGCTCGCAGCGCGCCGTCATCGCCTCGACAGCCTCCTGGGTGAACGCACCGTGCACCGCCGAGCAGCCGAGCAGCACGGTCGGTGCGGCGAGCTTGATCGCATCGACCAATCCGACATGCTGGTGTGCGGTCACGCCCAAACGGGCACGGTTCTTGGCGTAGGGCACCTGGAAGTCACGCAGATCCTCCATGTCGTCGAACAACAGACCTTGACGGTCGATCGGCCAGATCTGCGAGGTGGCCTGCTCGGCCGTGGCGCCGTCGGCGATCATGGCGTCGCGGATCTGGTCGGCGACGCCGAGCCCCGCGGTGCCGGCGCCGAACACCACGATGCGCTGATCCCGCAACGGCAAGCCGGTGACTCTGCATCCGCCGTAGACCGCCGCCAGGACCACCGCGCCGGTTCCCTGCATGTCGTCGTTGAACACCAGGTAGTCGTCACCGTAGGTCTGCAGAACCTTGCGCGCGTTGGCCGGGCCGAAGTCTTCGAAGTGCAGGATCGCGTGCGGGAAGAACCGGTGGGCGGTCTCGATGTAGCTCCTGATGAAGTCGTCGTATTGCTCCCCGCGACGACGGGCGTGCCGGTTGCCCAGGTAGAACGGGTCCTGCAGCAGTTGCTCGTTGTCGGTGCCGACATCCAGCGACACCGCCAGGCAGCGCCGGGGATCGATGCCGCCGCCGGCGGTGTAGAGCGCCAATTTGCCGACGGTGATCTGAATGCCGCCCACCCCCCAGTCGCCGATGCCCAGGATCGCCTCGGCATCGGTGCACACGATCAGGTCGATGTCGTCGGGGCCCTGCCCGAGCGTCGCGAAGGCGTCGGCGATCTCGTCGGGCGCGTCGATGCTCAGGAACAGCCCCCGCTGGCCGCGGTACTCGTCGGAGAAGCGTTGAATGGCCTCGCCGACGGTGGGCGTGTACACCACCGGCATCAGTTCGGGTAGGTGATCGGTGAGGACCTTGTAGTACAGCAGTTCGTGGCGGTAGTGCAGCTGTTCGAGCAGCAGATTACGGTCCAAATCGGTTGCCATGCTTTGTAATTGGTGCCACACCCGGTCGGCCTGCTGATCCAGGGTCAGCACCGCGGAGGGGAGCCGGCCGGTCAGGCCGAGCTTGCGCCGCTGTTCGTGGGTGAAGCCCACGCCGCGGTTGAGGCTCGGCGTCGACAGCGCTTCCGGGAAGCGGGGCACGCAGACATCACTCATCACCAGCTCCGTCCGTGACTAGGGAGGGGTCACGTCACGTTAGCGCTGAATGAGAAACCGAGGGTTACCAGCCGGAGGCGGACTTGCGCGTGTCCTGATTGATGCCGGAGTGATCGGCCAGGTCGCAGATGCACACTTCCTGGGACCGCCGGCGGAAGCGGCCGTCGCGCTCGAATTTCAGGTGCTGGGCGTAGACCTTGTCGCGTTGGTTCTGGGAGAACGCCAAGTCCAGGTTGACCGGCAACCCGGCCCAATCGACCTGTTCAGCGGGGGTATTGGCGCCCTGGCGGGTGCGGCAGTGCCGGGGACAGGCCGTGCGCACATCTGTCCCGGAGGACGCAGATTTGCCTTCAGACTCCCGAGCCACGCGTACGACCCTCCCTCGAGTGCACGATCTCTTGGGTGAATGGTGCGACGCCCATGTTTCAGCTGAAGGCGTGTGACGTTTCCGTCAAATTACGGGATTACCCAGTCGTCACCGTCAGTACACATCGCGGTGGTAGCGCTTGTCCGTGCTCAACGCCTGCACGAAGGCCCTGGCCGCCTCGGGGTCGAGTTTGCCGTGCTCGGCGGCGATGTCGCAGATCGCCTGGTCAACGTCTTTGGCCATCGGGTCGGCGCTGCCGCAGACGTAGAGCTGGGCGCCTTCCTGGAGCCAGCTCCACAGGGCGGCGCCGCGTTTGCGCATCAGATGCTGCACGTACACCTTTTCCTGCTGGTCCCGGGAAAACGCCAGGTCCAATTCGGTGAGCAATCCGTCGGCGTGCATGGCCTGAATCTCGTCGCGGTAATAAAAATCGGTGGCGGCGTGCTGCTCGCCGAAGAACAGCCAGTTCGGGCCGGTGTGGCCCAGCGCGCGTCGCTCCTGCAGGAATCCGCGGAACGGGGCGATCCCGGTGCCGGGCCCGATCATGATCATCGGAGTCTGGGGGTCGCTGGGCGGCCGGAAATTCTTGGACGTCCGCACGTAGACCGCGATCCGGTCGCTGGGGGAGCGGTCGGCCAGATAGGTCGAGCACACCCCGCGCCGCGGCACGCCCTGGAAGTTGTACCGCACCGGCGAGACGGTGAGGTGGACCTCGCCGGGATGCACCTTGGGGCTCGATGAAATCGAGTACAGCCGTGGCTGCAGGGGTTTGAGCACGGCCAGCCACTCGTCCACCGACGCGTGCACCGGCGCCCGCCCGAGCAGGTCCACCGACTGACGTCCCCAGGACCAATCAGCCAGTGCCGTCTTGTTTTCCGGCCTCATCAGCTCGCTCAGCCGGGCCGCCGCCGCGGCGTCGACCGTGCGCTGTTGCACGAAGCGCAGCAGGTCGGGGCTGATGTGGGCGATCTCGAACCGGTCGGTCAACGCGGTGCGCAACGACATTGCGCCGTGGTCGGCGACCTCGACCTCGGTGTGGCCGTCCAGGCCGGTGACGGTCAGCCATTCGTCGACGAACTGCTCACTGTTGTGCGGCCACACGCCGAGCGCATCGCCGGCCTGGTAGTCGACCGTCGCCTCCGGTACGTCAAAGACCAACTGGCGCACGTCTTTTGCCGAGCGGGGCCGGCTCAGGGTGACGTTGCGGATCACGTCGGTGACCAGGGGCCGTTTCTTGGTGTACTTCTGCGTGCTGCCGGCGGCGGTGGCCGGCTTGCGGACGGGTGCGTCCGACAGCGCGCCCAGGATGTCGTCGAGCCAGCGGGTGGCGGCGTCTTCGTAGTCGGGCTCGCAGTCGACGCGGCCGGTGATGCGGGTCGCGCCCAGTTCGGCCAGTCGCTCGTCGAGCCGGCGTCCGTGGCCGCAGAAGTCGTTGTAGTTGGAGTCCCCGAGGGCCAGGACGGCGTAGCGGGTCTCGGTCAACCGCGGCGCTCCCGCACCCGACAGAGTCCGCCACAGAGCGGCGCCGTTGTCGGGGGGATCACCGTCGCCGGTGGTGCTGGTGATGAGCAGCAATTCACGCGTGCCGGCCAGGTCACTGGGCGGGAAGTCGTCCATCGCGTGCACCGCGACGGGCAGTTCGGCGTCGGTCAGGCGTGCGGCCAGAGTGGCTGCGAGTTCCTCGGCGTTGCCGGTCTGGGAGGCCCACAGCAGCACGACGGCCGGCCGGCCGGCCGCGGGAACGGGCTTCCGGGGGGCGTCCACCTCCGGCGCCGGCGCCGGAGTGCGCGAGCAGATCCCCGCGATGACGCCGTCCAGCCACATCCGGGTGCGGGTGTCGAACGGTGCGCTGGCCGGCAGGGTGGGTAACCCGGTAGTCGGACGGCCGGCCTCTACCCGCAGCCCGGCCAGCATTCCAGCCAGGTAGGCGCGACCGTGCTGGTCGAACTCGGGCGCGGGCTCGCTTGCGACGCCGAGGAACTCGGCGATCGCGTCGATCTGAGAGAGGCTGACGTGCGGCGCCGGGTATTGCGTCTCGGGTGTCTCGGACTGGCGGGGCGGTGTCGCGGTGCGGCCGGCGACCTTGGTCAGGGTGACGGCGCAGGCCTTGTATTCCGGTTGGCGCGACACCGGGTCGACGGCGTCATTGGTGACCGCGTTGATCGACAGGTATTCACCGAAGGTGTCGTTCCAGTGGAACGGGGCGAAGCAGTTGCCCGGCCGGACCCGGTCGGTGACGACGGCGGGCAGCACGGCACGGCCGCGCCTGGACGCGATCTCGACGCGATCGCCGTCGGAGATGTGTTGGCGGGCAGCATCGTCCGGGTGGATCTCGACGAAGGGCCCAGGGTTGAGCTTGTTGAGCTTGGCGACCTTGCCGGTCTTGGTCATGGTGTGCCACTGGTGCGGCAGGCGGCCGGTGTTGAGCAGGAAAGGGTAATCGCTGTCCGGCATCTCGTCGGGCGACAGGTGCGGGCGGGCGAAGAAGACGGCCCGGCCGTGCGGGGTCGGGAAGGCGAGCCGGGGCACGTGCCCGTTCTCCCGAACCAGGCGGGTCTGGCTGACGCCGTTGTTGAGGTAGCGGATCGGGTTGCGGTCGGTGGGGCTGTCGGGCGGGCAGGGCCATTGCACGGACGTCTGGCGTAACCGCTCGTAGCTGATGCCCCGAAGGTCGTAACCGGTCTTGGGGTTGGCGAACCGCTTGATCTCCTCGAACACCTCCTCGGCGGAGTTGTAGCTGAACGAGTCGGAAAACCCCATCGCGCAGGCGATTCGGGCGATGATCTGCCAGTCGGGCAATGCCTGGGCCGGTGGATCCACCGCCCGCTGGAACAGGGTCAGGTTGCGCTCGGAGTTGACCATCACCCCGTCGGACTCCGTCCACAGGGCGGCCGGCAGCACGACGTCGGCGTATTCGTTGGTTTCGGTCTCCAGGTAGGCATCCTGGGTGACCACCAGCTCGGCCTGTTCCAGGCCCGCCAGCACCGTCTTCCGATTGGCAACGGTGGCAACGGGATTCGTGCACATGATCCAGCAGGCTTTGATCTGGCCGTCGGCCATGCGGCTGAACATGTCGATGACGCCGTCGCTGACATCGGTGCGCAGCGAACCGCGGGGAATGCCCCACTGGTCCTCGGTGAACTCCCGGTCCTCGCTGCTGGTCACCGCCCGCTGACCCGGCAAACCCGGGCCCATGTAACCCATTTCGCGCCCGCCCATGGCGTTGGGCTGACCGGTGAGCGAGAACGGTCCGCTGCCGGTTTTGCAGATCGCTCCGGTGGCCAGGTGCAGGTTGCAGATCGCGTTGGTGTTCCAGGTGCCATGGGTGCTTTGGTTGAGGCCCATCGTCCAGCAGCTCATCCAATTCGCGGCTTCGCCGATCCACCGTGCCGCGGTGCGGATGTCGTCGGCCGGGAGGCCGGTGATTTCACTGACCCGCTCTGGGGTGAACTGCTCGAGGAAGCTGGGCATCACCTCCCAGCCGGTGGTGAACTCGGCGATGAAGTCGGGGTCGGTGTGCCCGTTACGTACGAGCTGGTGCAGTAAGCCGTTGAGTAGCGCGAGATCCGAGCCGGGCGCGATCTGCAGGAACAGGTCGGCCTTGGCGGCGGTTGCGGTGCGGCGGGGGTCGACGACGATCAGTTTGGCGCCGGCTTTGACGCGTTCCATCATGCGCAGGAACAGAATTGGATGGCAGTCGGCCATATTGGCACCGGTGACGAAGAATACGTCGGCGTGGTCGAAATCCTGGTAGGACCCGGGCGGTCCGTCGGCACCCAGCGACAGCTTGTATCCGGAACTGGCGCCGGCCATGCACAGTCGCGAGTTCGACTCGATCTGATTGGTGCCGATGAAACCTTTGGCCAGCTTGTTCGCCAGGTATTGCGCTTCCAGCGACATCTGCCCCGACACGTACAGGGCCACGGCGTCGGGTCCGTGCTTGTCGATGATGGCCCGTAACCGCTTGGCCGATCGCATGATCGCGGTATCGGTGTCCATGGCTTCGAACGGCTGACCACGGTCGGTGCGGGCGTATGCCGATTCGGCCCGTCCCGGTGCGGCGAGAAAATCAGCGGTGGTGGTGCCTTTGGTGCACAGGCGGCCGAAGTTGGCCGGATGATCATCCTGCCCAACCGTTTTCGCGATGTGACGCCGGCCGCTTTCGGGGTCGGTTGTGAGCTGCAACACCATTCCGCAGCCGACGCCGCAGTAGGCGCACATGGTGCGCACCGCGTCGTCGGGGGACTGCATGGTGATTTCCGACCTCTCCTTTATGCACCGGGATCTGCCCAAAATGGTGCTGCAGTGATGTTTCGGTACGGCGCACCCGAGGTTTCAGCGGCTTTACGGACTTCTCGCACGGGGTATGGGGTCGTGTGCGGCCGGCAGGAAATTCGGGATGGCATCGGGATTGCGTTGAGCGCCCGCTCATCGCATTACCGGTCCTCGTCGACCGGTGATATCCGCCGAGGTTACCCACGCTGATCCCGGCTTCAGGCCCTACACCTGGGGTTTTGACCAAACTCGACGGACATTCACAGTGTGCGTTCAGCTGCGGTGCCCGCTGTTCCGCCGCTTCGCTAAGCTCGCCAGGTGCGGTCTCGGTTCGGCGCTGCCCTGCTCATGTTGGGGGTCGCGGTCGCAGGTTGTGGCGGCCATTCGTCAACCCCGCCGTCGGCGAAGGCGGATTCGTGCAAGGAATCGGACAGCCCCACCGCCGACACGGTTCGGCGGGCCATCGCCGCCGTCCCGGTCGAGGTCCCGGGATCTACCTGGGTGGAGATCGCGCGCGGGCACACCCGCAAATGCCGGCTGAACTGGGTACAAATCATCCCCACCATCGCATCGGAATCGACGCCGCAGCAGCTGTTGTTCTTCGATCGCAACACCCCGTTGGGTTCACCCACCCCCAACCCCAAGCCCTACATCACCGTGCTGGCTCCGGCCGACGACACCGTGACCGTGCAGTACCAGTGGCGCACCGGCAGCGACGAGGAGTGCTGCCCCACCGGCAGGGGCACGGTGAAGTTCGAGATAGGCCCCGACGGCAAACTCAAGGCGCTCAACCCGATCCCGCATCAGCCACCCAGCTGACCCTGGCTGGGTCGTCACTCAGCACTTCTACAGCACACCTACAGCAGGTTCAGGCTGCTCTGGGCGTGCTTGACGCCGGTTCGGCTGGCACGCTGAATCTTCCGTGCCAGACACCGGGACCGAGTGAGGAGGGCTATGTACCAGCAGACGCTGCCACAGCGGGTGGAGTCGTGCGACAACGTCGTGAGCGGTCGTCGTGGCCCGCGTCACATTTGTCATTGGGACGCAGAAGATGTGGCGGCCTGGGAGGCCGGCAACAAGCTCATCGCGCGCCGGAATCTGTTGTGGTCGGTCGTCACGGTGCACCTCGGATACTCGGTGTGGACGCTGTGGCCGGTGATGGAACTGTTCATGCCGCAGAACGTGTACGGGTTTTCGACGGGCGACAAGTTGCTGCTGGGCATCACCGCGACCTTGGTCGGGGCCTGCCTGCGGATGCCCTACTCGCTGGCCACCGCGGTCTTCGGTGGACGCAACTGGGCGATCCTGTCGTCGCTGGCCCTGCTGGTCCCGGTCCTCGGCACGATGGTGCTGTTGCTGCACCCCGGGCTGCCGTTGTGGCCGTACCTGATCTGCGCGGCGCTCACCGGACTGGGCGGCGGCAATTTCGCCGCCTCGATGAGCAATGCCAATGCCTTCTATCCGCACCGGCTCAAGGGCTCCGCGCTCGGATTGGCCGGCGGTGTGGGCAATCTCGGTGTTCCGACGATCCAGTTGGTCGGGCTGCTGGTCATCGCGACCGCGGGCGACGGCAAACCCTATCTGGTGTGCGGGCTGTATGCGGTGTCGCTGGTCATCGCCTCGATCGGGGTGACCCGAGGCATGAATACCGTTGCGCAGCATCACGTCAAGCCGCAACAGCTGCGGCCGATCATCAAGGCGATGTTCGCGTCCAGGGACACGTGGCTGCTCTCGCTGCTTTACCTCGGCACGTTCGGCTCGTTCATCGGCTTCGCCTTCGCGTTCGGCCAGGTGTTGCAGACCAACTTCGAGGCGAGCGGGGAAACCGTGGCGCAGGCAAGTCTGCACGCCGCGGAGCTCGCCTTCCTCGGTCCGCTGTTCGCCGCTCTCGCAAGGGTTTACGGCGGCCGGCTGGCCGACCGTATCGGTGGCAGCCGCCTGACGCTGATGGTGTTCCTCGGCATGGCCCTCACCGCGGCGCTATTGATCGACACCAGTGCGCATCAACACCGCCATCACGGCGGCGCCGCCATGGCCGGCTATTTCGCTTGCTTCATAGCACTTTTCGTGTTGTCCGGGCTGGGCAACGGATCCGTCTACAAGATGATCCCGACGATCTTCGAGTCCTGCAGCCGCACGCTCGATGTCGGCGAAGCCGATCGCCGCGAGTGGTCGCGGATCATCTCCGGCGTGGTAATCGGGTTCGTGGCCTCCGTCGGCGCACTCGGCGGGGTCGGCATCAACCTCGCGCTGCGGGCGTCGTATGCGGGCACCGGCGCCGGGACCGAGGCATTCTGGATCTTCATGTGCTGCTATGCCGCTGCTGCCGCGTTGACCTGGCAGGCCTATGTCCGCAGGGCCGTGCCGGTGCGCGCGGCGGAACTCGTTGTGAGCAAGGCTTAGTCGGGCAGATTCTCCGGGTGCAGCATCTCGGCGTAGCGCAGCGGCTCCGGGATGCCGAACCCGTCGACCAGCGTCCTGGCGTGCGGGCGCAGCACCCGGCACCGGTCGTTGATGCCCCGGGTGACGGCTTTGGCGCGCTCGGTCGACAGGTACCGGTGTTCGATGAACCAGGCCTTGTCCTCCTCGATGACCGACAACGCGTACAGGTCGCACACCACGCCCAGCAGCTCGCGTGCCTCGCGGTCCCGGCAGGACTCGATCCCGGCGACGAAGGCTTCCAGCACCACGGTGTCGATGTGCGCCTTCGCCGCGTGCAGCACGTGGTCCTGCACCGCATTGAACGCGTCGAAGGCTGACATCTCCTTGGACTTGCCCTGCAGCCGGCGCGCCACCGAAGACAGCAGGTACTCCTCGCGGTCTTCGAACATCTGCACCTGGGTGCCGCGGTTGAACAGGCTGCCTTCCTCCTCGTTGTCCTGCCGGGAGTCGACGATGCGCTGCATGATCGCTTCTGCCGCAGTGCGTTTCTTCACCCGGTCGCCCACCGTGTTGGCCGCGAAACGCACCCACTCGACCGGGCTCATGCTCTTGATGTCGTCGGCGTAGGCGGTCAGCAGTTCCTTGGCCACCAGCTGGGTCAGCACATGGTTGTCACCTTCGAAGGTGGTGAACACGTCGGTGTCGGCGCGCAGCGCGATCAGCCGGTTCTCGGCCATGTAGCCCGCGCCACCGCAGGCTTCGCGGGCTTCCTGGATGGCCAGCGACGCGTGCCAGGTGTTGGCCGCCTTCAGCCCGGCGGCACGCGCCTCCAGCTCACGCTGTTCCTCGGCGTCCACCACGTCGGAGGTCTGCAGGTCGTGACACTTGGACACCAGCTCGTTCTGCGCGAACTGCAGCGCGTAGGACTTGGCGATCAACGGGAACAGCCGCCGCTGATGCACCAGGTAGTCCATGATCAGCACTTCGTGGTCGTCGTCGCCGGGGGCGCTGAACTGCCTGCGCTGCAACGCATACCGGGTCGCGATGTCCAGCGCGACGTGGGCCGCGTTGCCGGCACTGCCGCCCACGGTGACCCGGCCCCGGATCAACGTGCCGATCATCGTGAAGAAGCGCCGGTTGGCGTTGTCGATCGGCGAGGTGTAGGTGCCGTCCGGTTCGACCTCGCCGTACTTGTTCAGCAGGTTGACCCGGGGCACCCGGACGTTGTCGAACATGATGCGGCCGTTGTCGACACCGGGCAGGCCGCCCTTGTAGTGGCAGTCCGAGGTGGTCACCCCCGGCAGGTCGTTGCCGTCGGCGTCGCGGATGGGGACCAGGACGCAGTGCACGCCGTGGTTGACCGGCTTGCCGTCCTGATGTGTGATCAGCTGCGCGAAAACCGATGCGATGGTGGCGGTTTCGGCCGCACCACCGATGTAGTCCTTGCGGGATGTCGGCGTCGGGGAGTTGACGACGAACTCTTCGGTCTCGACGTCGTAAGTGGCCGTCGTCTCCAGCGACTGGACGTCGCTGCCGTGCCCGGTCTCGGTCATCGCGAAACACCCGAGCAGATCAAGCGTGATGATGTCTCTGACGTAGGAGGCGTGACGTTCGGTGCCGAGGTTCTCGACAGCTCCGCCGAACAGTCCCCACTGCACACCGGCCTTCACCATGAGCGAAAGATCAGACATGGCCAGCATCTCGATCATGGTGACCGCCGCACCGACATCACCGGTGCCGCCGTGCTCCTTGCGGAAGCCTTCGTCCGAAACGCCGGCGGCCGCCATCATCTGCATCTGCTCGGCGACCTTGGCGCGGGCAATGACGGTGTTGGGGGTGTAGTGCGGACGGAAAGCCTCGTGGGAGAGCTTGGCCCGCGTCTCGTTCTTCACGTCGCGCCAACGGCCGTCGAGCGCGTCGCGGATGTAGTCGGCAGTGCTCTTGTTGTCTGACGCCATCCCCCGACCGTAGTCCGTCGTCAGCCCCGTCGGAACACGTCGGCCCTATGAACACAGTGTGTCGCGGAAATCGTTCAGTCATCGCAGGCTTTGTCGTGTTCGTCGTGAGCAGCGACGACCGCGCCGGGCACGGTGTGGCGCGCTGCCAGGACATGCTGATCCGATTCCGGCGCAAGGGAATTGCCGGCGTACTGACGACCGGGAACTCTGGGCTCACTCTCCGCCGGATGCCCTGCCGCTACCGGGCTACGGGCACATGAAGCTGATCGGCGGGCACTGCCTGATCGTGATCGCCTCAATCGGGGGATTGTCACCGTCCCACATCGAGATCGGCGTGCCCTGGCTGGTGAGGTTGCCCATCCCATAATTGGTCGCATACCAGGTGTGGCAGACGCTCCAGTCCCAGTCGACGTACTGGTTCGTGACGTAGGGCATCTGCTTCGGGTTGCCCGGACACCACTGGTGCGGCTGTGTCGTATCAGCGTGGGCGACGCCCAGACCCAACCCGGTGAACACGGCGGACCCGGCCAGCAACGAGGCCGCCAGGACTTTCTTGGTTGTACGGGCCAGCTGCACGATGGCCTCCTTTCTTTTGCGCAGGCAAATGGTAGGCGCGATCGAAGCGCCCGGTAGGCGATTCGCACGCGCCGATATTGGCCACATTTGAATTCGTCAAATGGCTATTCATCTCGGTCGGTTCGAAATTAGCTTCCGGGGTTTGTGAAATTCTTGCGTTCGGCGACAAAAGCGTCACCGAAGTGGAGGTTTGCGACTCCCGGGATAAACGATCAGGGGCCGCGCGATGTGTTGCACTTTCGGGCGCTACCCGTTCAAATCACGCAGTCAGGGAATTTCGCGGTGCAGCGAAGGAGTTGCCGGCGGACGCAACCGGTAGCCGACGAAACCGAGCCACACTACGCCCAGAAGCCCGAGCATGAGCATGTCGAAAACCCACCAGCCCGAATAGTGACTCCAGACCGCATTGTGATCGGCCAGCTTGTCGATTCGCCGCAGATCCACGGTGGCGGCGGCGGCCGCAAACCCCCACTGCGCCGGGATGAACCAGGAGACCTGGTCATAGCCCCAGGTACCCACCAGCGAGACGAGCCCGCCCGCGAACAACAGCGAAGCCAGCAGCGCCGGGATCAACAGCGGCACCACTTCGGCCATCGACTTGCCCAGGGAGGACAGCGCCAGACCCACGATCGCTGAGACGATGGCCGTCGCCGCCACGCTGACGTAGAGCTCGATGCCCGCCGCCAGCGGGGAAGTGCCGAACAGCGCCGCGCCGTGCTTGGGCCCGCCTTTGCCGACGATGACGATGGCGGTCAGGATGGCGGCCTGGGCGGCGGCGAACAGCCCGAAGACCGCGAGTTTGGCGAGCAGGTAGGCCGACGTCGACAATCCGATTGCCTGCTCGCGCCGGAAGATCCGTCGTTCGGAGACCAGGCTGCGAACGGTGACTGTGGTGCCCATGAGGACCGCGGCGAAGTTGAGCGCGGCAAGAATCTCGACCGCTTCGTGGGTGTTCGCCGACGACGGGCCGGGCCGGTTCAACCCGGAACTGCCGGGGATCAACAGCGTCAACGCTCCCAGCACGAAGGGGAGCGCGAGCAGGAAGAACGAATAGACGGGGCTGGACAGCAGCAACCGCAGCTGGCGACGCACCATTAGCCGGAACTGCTGCCCGAAGCCGGGGACGGGCGCGAGCCGTTGCGGCCTGGCGACCGACGGCGGCGTCGGCGAGGACAACGCCTGCTGTCGCATCAGGAAGGCATGGTGGGCGCCGTGCGGGTCCGCGCCGATCCGTCCGAAGATCTCGAACCAGTCGGTGGTGCCCAGCGCCGAATCGATATGCGAGGGCGGTCCAGCGAACGCCAATTGGCCTGCGGGCGTGAGCACCAACGCCTGGTCGCACATGTTGAGGTAGGCCGGTGAAGTGCCGGCTATCACCACCACGCAGCCGAGGTCGGCCTGTCGGCGCAGCATCGCCATGACGTGGTTCTCCGGAGCGGGATCCAGCCCGGCACCCGGCCCCTCGACCACCAGCAGGGACGGCCTGGTGATCAGCTCAACCGCCAGCGCCACGCACCGGCGCGCTTCGGGCGGCAACTTGGCCACCCGGGTCGTGCGGTGCGGGGTCAGCTCGAGTTCGTCGAGGATCTGATGCACGACTCGGTCGCGGTTCTCCGGCGAGGTATCCGGCGGCAGCCGCAACTCGGCCGCGTAGTCCAGGGCACGCTCGACGGTGAGCCGGGGAAGCACGCGGTTGTCGCGCGGAACCACACCGATGCGTAACCGCTGCACGTCGGGTTCGGCGCGCACGTCGTGACCGTCGACCGTCAGCAGGCCCGAGGTGGGCGGCCGGGTTCCCGCGAGCAGACCGGTCAGGGCGAAATTGCGCGCCGCCGACGGCCCGACGACCGCGATCAGGGATCCCGGCGGCGCCGTGAACGTCACGTTCGACAGCAGCTCGTGGCCATCGACGGCGAGCCCCAGGTGGTAACCGGCGACACCGATCGTCCGTGCGCCCGGCAGCAGCGGCAACCGGCTGGTCTGGGGCGGCAGCTCATCGGGTCCGGTGTCGTCGCCGCCGGGAAGCAGCTTGCGACCCGCCTCGGTCATCCGCTCGAGAAACCCTGGGCCTTTGGCCGGCGCTTCGTCGACTTGCGGCGGAGGCGGAGGCGGAGGAGGTGTGTCTGCCGGCACGTAGCGGAAAGGCCTGGTGGGTCTCTCCAGCGGGGAGTGTTCCACCGGGCCGTAGCCGGCGGCGGGCTGGGCCGGGATGCTGGTGGTCGGGGGCTCCTCGGGTGGTTGCGCCGGGATGGCGGTGGTCGCGGGTTCGGCCGGGATTTCGATGGGCTGCGCCGGGATGCTGGTGGTCGCGGGTTCGGCCGGGGTTTGGGGGGCCTGCGCCGGGATGGCGGTGGTCGCCGGCTCGGCTGGGATTTCGATGGGCTGCGCCGGGATGGCGGTGGTGGCCGGCTCGGCCGCGATTTCGGGGGGCGGTGCCGGGATGCTGGTGGTCGGGGGCTCGTCGGGCTCCTCGAGCGGCGCCTGCACGGGTGGCGGCAGCGGCGTCTTGACCCCCAACGGATCGGTGGTGGGCGGGGGCGCGTCGTCCGGAGCGGTGACCTGGAAGCTCAGCCGCGGTCCGCGCTGCGGATCGCCGATCGCGATGGTCTGACCGTCCCGGATGTCGATCGTCGACATCCGTATCCCATCGAGGAACAGGCCTCGGTGGCTCTGATCGACGGCCAGCCAGTGGGTACCGGCGAAGCGCAGCACCACGTCGGGGACGGGTTCACCGTCGAGTCCGGGGCCATCGGGGTCCAGTCGGACGTCGCAGTGTCCGCCGTGCCCCACAATCACATCGCGGCCCGGCGCGAAGACGTACCGCACCGATCCGACCCATACGGTCAACGGGGAGACGTCAGGGATGGCCGTCACCTTTCATCGTGGAGTGCTGACTCAAGTGTCTACCCGTTCACCCGGTCTCTCCACCCGCGCTGAGCCGATCAGAGTGTGTGGCGGCCCGGCGCAGTAGCGGCGTTCTCCAGCAGACGCCGCAATACTTCGACGGCATCCGTCAGCACCTGGCGATCGGCGGCATCGAGGCGGGCCAGTTGCGGTTCGATCGCGGCGGCCCGGTCCCTGCGCACCGCGTTGAGCGTGTGCACGCCCTTCGGGGTGATCTTGATGCGGACCGCGCGGGCGTCACCGGGGTCGATCGTTCGCGACACCAGTCCGGCGTCCTCGAGCCGGCGCACCTGCGTCGTCATCGTCGGCTGGGAACAGTGATCGACGGCGGCCAAGTCGCCGATGCGCGCTTCGCCCTGGGCTTCGATGGTTGCCAGCAGCCGGGCCTGCGCCGACGGCAACGGCATCTGGATGCGCTGGGTGGCCAGCCGGTTCAACCGCGCGACCACTGCCAACAGGTCGGCACCCAGACCGTGCGCGACGTCAGCGTCTCTGGCCGCGGCGGACGAAGTCATGCGTCCATCGTTGCATAGCTTTGCTATGCGAGACCAATCGTGAAAGCCGTCACCTTAATTGCCCGAGAGCCTGCGTGCTGGTCACCTCGCGACGAGTGGACCTGGCAGAATCGGTCGAGTGAGCGAGATCGGGCCACCCCCTTCGCGCGCTCGGGGTGGACCGCTGCGACCGAGTGAGTTGGCACAAGCGTCGGTGATGGCCGCGCTGTGCGCGGTGACGGCCATCATCTCCGTCGTGGTGCCGTTTGCTGCGGGACTGGCGCTGCTGGGCACGGTGCCGACCGGGTTGCTGGCTTACCGGTACCGCCTGCGGGTGCTGATCACGGCGACGGTCGCGGCCGGTGTCATCGCCTTCCTGATCGCCGGCGGCGGCGGGTTGATGGGCGTCATCCAGAGCGCCTACATCGGCGGGCTCACCGGAATCATCAAGCGCCGGGGCCGCGGCACGCCCACGGTGGTCGTCTCATCGGTGATCGCGGGGTTGGTGTTCGGCGCCGGCAACGTCGGCGTGTTGATGGTGCTGACCCGCCTGCGACACCTGATGCGCGACGCCATCAGTGCGAACGTGGACGGACTGGCCTCCTTCTTCGGCCGGGTGGGCTTGCAGGACGCCGGGTTCTGGCTGAAGAAGGTCTACGCCGGAGCGCTGCATTACTGGCAACTGGTCCTGCTCGGCGGCGTCGCCATCGGGGTCGTCTTCATCTCGCTGATCGGGTGGTGGGCCCTGTCGCGGCTGTTGGAGCGGATGCGGGGCATCCCGGACGTGCACAAGCTGGACGCCCCGACCGGTGACGTCGCCGACGCCGCCGTCGGCCCAGTTCCGGTGCGGCTGGACCAGGTGCGCTTCCGCTACCCGGGTGCCGGCCAGGACGCGTTGCGCGAGATCAGCCTGGACATCGGCGAGGCCGAACACGTCGCGATCACCGGCGCCAACGGCTCCGGCAAGACCACGCTCATGTTGATCCTGGCCGGCCGGGAGCCCACCTCGGGCACGGTGCAGCGGCCCGGGGCGGTAGGGCTGGGCAAGCTCGGCGGCACGGCCGTCGTCCTGCAGCATCCCGAGAGCCAGGTGCTCGGCACCCGGGTCGCCGACGACGTGGTGTGGGGTCTGCCGCCGGGCACCAAGACCGACGTCGACACCTTGCTGCGCGAGGTGGGTCTGGAAGACCTGGCCGAACGCGACACCGGCAGCCTGTCCGGCGGTGAGCTACAGCGGCTGGCGCTCGCGGCGGCGCTGGCCCGCGAGCCCGCCATGCTGATCGCCGACGAGGTCACCACCATGGTCGACCAGCAGGGCCGCGAGGGCTTGCTGAACGTGCTGTCCGGTCTCACCAAACGGCACCGGACGGCGCTGGTGCACATCACGCACTACAACAACGAAGCCCAATCTGCCGACCGCACAATCAAACTCAGCGATTCCCCGGACAATTCCGGGATGGTCCAGCCGGCCGAGGACGCGCAGCTGCCGACCGTCGGGGCGGGCGGAACGCGCAGCGGGTCGACGCTCGAACTCGTCGGTGTCGGCCTTGAGTACGGCGTCGGTACGCCGTGGGCCAAGACGGCGTTGCGCGACGTCAACTTCGTCGTCGAGCAGGGCGACGGCGTGCTGATCCACGGCGGCAACGGTTCGGGCAAGTCCACCCTGGCGTGGATCATGGCCGGATTGACGACACCGACGAGTGGTGTGTGCCTGCTGGATGGACGTCCCACCGACGAGCAGGTGGGCGCGGTGGCGTTGTCGTTCCAGGCGGCCCGGCTGCAGCTGATGCGCAGCCGCGTCGACCTGGAAGTGGCTTCGGCGGCCGGCTTTTCGCACAAGGACCACGATCGGGTGATCTCGGCGCTCGGCGTCGTCGGACTCGACCCCGCTCTGGCGAGCCGCAGCATCGACAAACTCAGTGGGGGCCAGATGCGCCGCGTGGTCCTGGCCGGGTTGCTCGCCTGCAAGCCCAAGGCCCTGATCCTCGACGAGCCGCTGGCCGGGTTGGACGCCGAGAGCCAGAGCGGGCTGCTGCGCCTGCTCGAGGATCTGCGCCGGGAGCGGGGTCTGACAGTGGTCGTCATCTCGCACGATCTCGTCGGGATGGAGAGCCTGTGCCCGCGCACCCTGCACCTGCGTGACGGCGTGCTGGAGTCCGCCTCAACGTCCGCGGCGGGGCCGGGGGGTGTGTCGTGACAAGCACATCCCACCCGCGGCAGCGCGAAACCCGCAAGCCGGGTCGACCGGTGGTGTTGCTGGTGCCGATACCGGGCACGTCGCCCATCCACGACCTGTGGGCAGGGACCAAACTGCTTGTGGTCTTCGGCATCTCGGTGCTATTGGCGTTCTATCCGGGCTGGGTGACGATCGGTTGTGCCGCGGCCGTGGTGCTGGCGGCGATCTGGACCGCCCATATCCCGCGGGGCGCTTTGCCGTCGATACCCCGCTGGCTGTGGATCGTCATCTTCATCGGCGGTTTTACCGCGGCGCTGGCCGGCGGTAATCCGCTGGTCCCGGTGGCCGGCCTGGAGCTGGGACTCGGCGGTTTCTTGAACTTCCTGCGTATCACGGCGCTTACCCTGGTGCTGCTGGGACTGGGCGGTCTGGTGTCCTACACCACCAATGTTGCCGAAATCGGTCCTGCGGTGGCGACTTTGGGCCGGCCGCTGCGGCTGCTGCGGCTGCCGATCGACGAGTGGGCGGTAGCGCTGGCGTTGGCGCTGCGCGCCTTCCCGATGTTGATCGATGAGTTCCAGGTGCTGTACGCGGCCCGCCGGTTGCGGCCGAAACCGGTGCCGCGCAACCGGAGAGAGAAGCGCCAGCAACGCAGGCTGGAGGTCATCGACCTGCTCGCGGCCACGATCACGGTGACGCTGCGCCGCGCTGACGAGATGGGCGACGCGATCACCGCCCGCGGCGGCACCGGCCAGTTGTCGGCTCATCCGCGGCGGCCCAAATTGGCTGACTGGGTTGCGCTGACGATCACCGTCCTGGTGTGCGGCGCGGGCGTGGCGATTCAGACGATCCTCACGGCGCACTGATGCGTCGCGGCCCGCCTAGGGCCGCATCCGGTCGATCAGGTTGGACAGCACCACGATGCTTTCGCTGCGCTCGATGTCGGCGCTGGACCGGATGCGTTCCAGGGCGGCCTCCAGATGCCGCATATCCCGGGCAAGGACGTGCAGAATCGCATCCGAGGTGCCGGTCACGGTGGCCGCGCTGACCACCTCTGGGATGTCCACCCACGCCTCGCGCAACTTCTCCGGCGCAATCCGGCCGTGGCAGAACACCTGCACGTACGCCTCGGTGTTCCAGCCGAGCGCGTTGTGGTCCACGACGGTGGTGAAGCCCCGGATCACCCCGCTGTCGAGCATCCGGTCGACCCGGCGCTTCACCGCAGGCGCGGACAAGTTCACTTTCTGACCGATCTCGGCGAAGGTGGCCCGGGCATGCTCGGCGAGTTCGACCAAAATGCGCTCGTCGGTGTCGTCCAGACGGTCCACTCGGAACCTCCATCTCGGCATGACGCAACAAATCACTGTCGTGGAAAGCCTAGCGCAACATATCGATGGTAAATGCGCAATGTACTTCGTTTGCTTGCGCCAAATCCGCCCCATAGCGTTGATATTTATGACGGACAACTATGTTGACGCTCGGTCGGTGCCCGGGATCCGGCCCGCCACGCCGGCCGAACGGACACCGACCGCCCGCCACTACGCGATGACACCGCCCACCTTCTTCGCCGTCGAATACGCCATCAATCCGTGGATGGACGCCGGCGCGGCGGTCGACGTGGGTCGCGCGACGGCGCAGTGGGAGCGGCTGCGCCAGACCTACATTCGGCTGGGCCACCGGGTGGATGTCGTCGAGCCGGTCGCGGGCCTGCCGGACATGGTGTACGCCGCCAACGGCGGGTTCATCGCTCACGACATCGCCGTCGTCGCCCGGTTCCGCTTCACCGAGCGCGCCGGCGAGTCCAAGGCGTATGCGAGTTGGATGTCCTCCGTCGGATACCGGCCCGTGTCCACGCGTCACGTCAATGAAGGGCAGGGCGACCTGCTGCTGATCGGCGATATGGTGTTGGCGGGCTACGGGTTTCGCACCGACCCGCGGGCCCACGCCGAGATCGCGGCGTCATTGCGGATGCCGGTGGTGTCGCTCGAGTTGGTCGACCCGCGCTTCTACCACCTGGATACCGCGCTGGCCGTTCTCGACGAGCACACCATCGCCTACTACCCACCGGCGTTCAGCGAATCGGCCCAGACCCAGTTGCGGGCGTTGTTCGCCGACGCGATCATCGTCGGCACCGCCGATGCCTATCTGTTCGGGCTCAACGCTGTGTCCGACGGTCGCCACGTGGTACTACCCGCTGCGGCAACGGGTTTCGCCCATCAGTTACGTGCCGCCGGCTTCGAGCCGATCGGAGTCGACCTGTCCGAACTACGCAAGGGTGGCGGTTCGGTGAAGTGCTGCACATTGGAGGTGCACTCATGACGGTATTGGCCGACCTGACCGACACGTCCATCGCGCTGGTGGAAAGGCATGCAGCGCACAATTATTCACCGCTGCCGGTGGTGGCCGCCAGCGCTGAGGGAGCCTGGATCACCGACGTCGACGGCCGCCGCTACCTGGACTGCCTGGCTGCCTATTCCGCGGTCAACTTCGGACACCGTCATCCCGAGATCATTGCGACGGCGCACGCCCAACTCGACACCGTCACGCTGGTGAGCCGCGCGTTCCATTCCGACCGCCTGGGCCCCTTCTGCGCGGCGCTGTCCGATCTCTGCGGCAAGGACATGGTGCTGCCGATGAACTCGGGCGCCGAGGCCGTCGAAAGCGGTCTCAAGGTGGCCCGCAAGTGGGGCGCCGAAGTCAAGGGCGTCCCAGCCGGCAAGGCCAACATCATCGTGGCCGACAACAACTTTCACGGTCGCACGATCAGCATCGTCAGTTTCTCGTCGGATCCGGTGGCGCGTGGGGGATTCGGCCCGTTCACACCCGGCTTCCGCTCCGTGCCGTTCGGTGACGCCGCCGCGCTGGCTCAGGCGATTGACGACAACACCGTCGCAGTGCTGCTGGAGCCGATCCAGGGCGAGGCGGGCATCATCGTGCCTCCGGACGACTACCTGTCCGCGGTACGCGCGCTCTGCAGCGAACACAACGTATTGATGATCGCCGACGAGATCCAGTCGGGTTTGGCGCGCACGGGCTACACGTTCGCCTGCGACCGCTGGGGCGTGGTGCCCGACGTGTACCTACTCGGCAAGGCGCTGGGCGGAGGCGTGGTTCCCCTGTCAGCCGTGGTCGCCGACCGCGACGTGCTTGGGGTGCTCAATCCCGGTGAGCACGGCTCGACGTTCGGCGGTAACCCGTTGGCGGCGGCGATCGGCACCACCGTGGTGGGCATGCTGGCGCGGGGGGAGTTCCAGGCCCGCTCGGCCGAATTGGGCGCGCACCTGCACGAGGGGTTGGGTGCGCTGCTCGGCAACGGGGTGACTTCGGTGCGCGGTTTCGGCTTGTGGGCCGGTGTCGATATCGACCCGGAGTTTGGCACCGGCAAGCAGATCAGCCTGCGACTGGCCGAGCGCGGGGTGCTGGTCAAGGACACTCACGACTGGACACTGCGTTTCGCGCCGCCGCTGGTGATCACCGCCGCGGAGATCGAATGGGTGGTGGAACACTTCGCCGATGTGCTGCGAGAGGCCATACTGAGCTGACACAGCGAGGGGAGCGCAGTTGCCGGCCACTTCGATCAGCCTCAAGGAGCAAATGCTGCGCCGCCGCCCGGTAGGTGGCGCACCCGTCGCTCAGGGAGCCGCTCCCGAGCTCAAGCGCAGTTTCGGCACCTTCCAGCTGACCCTGTTCGGAGTCGGATCGACCGTCGGCACCGGAATCTTTTTCGTGCTGTCCCAAGCGGTTCCCGAGGCCGGCCCTGGCGTGCTGGTGTCGTTTTTGGTGGCCGGCATCGCGGCCGGGCTTGCCGCCATCTGCTACGCCGAATTGGCCTCGGCCGTACCGGTTTCGGGTTCGTCGTACTCGTACGCCTACGCCACGCTGGGGGAGGCGGTGGCCATGGTGGTGGCCGCGTGCCTGCTGCTGGAGTACGGGGTGGCCACCGCCGCGGTGGCCGTCGGGTGGAGCGGTTACCTCAACAAGCTGCTGCACAACCTGCTGGGAGCGGAACTGCCGCATGCGTTGTCGGCGGCGCCGTGGGACACGACGCCACCGGGTGTCTCCCACGGCTGGGTGAACCTGCCGGCCGTCATCCTGATCGTCATGTGTGCGCTGCTGTTGATCCGTGGCGCCAGTGAATCGGCGAAGGTCAACACCATCATGGTGCTGATCAAGCTCGGCGTGCTGGGAATGTTCGCGGTAATCGCTTTCACGGCCTTCAACGACGACCACCTCAAGGACTTCGCGCCGTTCGGTGTCGCGGGCATCGGCACGGCGGCCGGCACCATCTTCTTCTCCTACATCGGCCTGGACGCCGTCTCGACCGCCGGCGACGAGGTGAAGGACCCGCAGAAGACCATGCCGCGTGCGCTGATCTCGGCACTGGTGGTGGTCACCGGCGTGTACCTGCTCGTGGCGCTGTCGGCGCTCGGCACGCAGCCGTGGCAGGCCTTCGCCGCCCAGGAAAACGCGGGCCTGGCGACCATCCTCGACAACGTCACGCACAGTCGGTGGGCCGGCACGGTACTGGCCGCGGGAGCGGTGATCTCCATCTTCACCGTCACCCTGGTCACCATGTACGGCCAGACGCGCATCTTGTTCGCGATGGGCCGTGACGGGTTGTTGCCCACCCGGTTCGCGACGGTGAACCCGACCACCATGACCCCGGTCAACAACACCGTGATCGTCGCGGTCGCGGCGGGACTGCTGGCCGCGTTCGTGCCGCTGGACAAGCTGGCGGACATGGTGTCCATCGGCACCCTGACCGCGTTCATCGTGGTGTCGGTCGGCGTCATCATCCTGCGGGTGCGCGAACCCGACCTGCCGCGCGGCTTCCGCGTGCCCGGATACCCCGTCACGCCAGTGCTTTCGGTGATGGCCTGCGGCTACATCCTGGCCAGCCTGCACTGGTACACCTGGTTGGCGTTCAGCGGGTGGATCGCGGTGGCGCTGATCTACTACTTCGTGTGGGGGCGGCATCACAGCGCCCTGAACGAGAATCCGCCGTGACCGTCTGCGTCGGGTACCGCGCCGACAAGGTCGGGCTTTCGGGTCTGTACCTGGCTATCGGCATTGCCCGCACGCTGCAGACCTCGCTGACGGTGGCCACCGTCGTTCCCCAATCCTGGCCCACACCGTCACTGGCGCGGGTCGACGCCGAATACGAGCACTGGACCCGGCATCTGGCGGAGAACTCCGCCAACGAAGTCCGTAGTTACCTGATGCCGCTGGTCGAAGGCCTGGAGGTCAACTACTGCCAGCGGGCACATCGGTCGGTGTCGAGGGGGCTGGCCGAAGTGGTCGAGGAAGTCGGGGCCGAGATCCTGGTGCTCGGGTCGTTGCCCAGCAGTGGGCCGGTGCACATGGTCGGCACCACCGCAGACTCGCTGCTGCACTCCTCGCCGGTGCCGGTGGCGATCAGCTCTCCGGGATACCAGTCGCGCACCGGTCGATTGACCCGACTCACCTGTGCGTACTCAGCCGTCCCGCAGTCGGTCGACGTGGTGAGCCGCTGCGCGGAGTACGCCGAGCGGATGCAGATACCGTTGCGCATCATGACTTTCGCCGTCCGCGGGCGCACGATGTATCCGCCGGACGTCGGGCTGGACGCCGAGGACAGCATCCTGGAGGCGTGGGCAGCGCAGGCGCGAGACACGCTGGGCGCCTTGAAGATTGACGGCGTCATCGGCAATGACGTTGCCTTGCAGGTGATTACCGGTCACAGCTGGCTGGAGGCGCTGCACCGGGCGGACTGGGTCGACGGCGAAATCCTCACGCTGGGCACATCGCCGAGTGGTGACCTCCGGCGGGTGTTTCTCGGGGTGCGCAGCGGCAAGATCATTCGGCACAGTCCGGTGCCGGTGCTGGTGCTGCCCGGCTGACGTCGGGCCTTGGCAGGCCACGAGTCGGTGTGTGTCGACACCGCGTAATGCACCCTTCGTCGCTCACGGCGAGGTCGCTTCCCTCCGCAGGTCAACGCCGTCAGCTTCTCTCCCGGGTTTGAACATATGCAGAAATTCATGCATGGGTTGAACAAATCAGCTGATATGTTCATTAGCGGACGACGACGTCTAGGGGGCCCTGATGATGAGTTGAGGAGGTTCGCGATGGCGAACATCGCAAGGCTGAGTCCCGACGCTGACGTCGCGGTATGGCGGGATCGCAAGCGTTATCTGTGGCCGTTGGGCTTGATTCTGCCGACGTCCTTGCTGGTGGCGGTCGGTGCCGCCTGGCTGTTCGGCACGCTGGGGTGGACCGCGGCCACGCCGGCGGTGTGGTGGGTAGGGCCGATCCTGCTCTACGTGTTGCTGCCGATTCTCGATACTTTCTTCGGCGCCGACGATCAGAATCCGCCGGACGAGGTGATCGACTACCTGGAGAACGACCGGTACTACCGGTACTGCACCTACGCCTTCATTCCGCTGCAGTTCGCCAGCCTGATCGTGGCGTGCTACCTCTGGTCGGCCGATGACCTGAGCTGGCTGGGGATCAGCGGTGGTCTGGGCTTGATCTCCAAGATCGGCGTGATGGCGACGATGGGCGTCATCGGCGGGGTGGGTATCAACACGGCTCACGAAATGGGCCACAAGCGCGAGGACCTGGAGCGCTGGCTGTCCAAAGTGACACTCGCGCAGACCCTTTACGGGCACTTCTACATCGAACACAACTGCGGCCACCACGTGCGCGTCTCCACCCCGGAGGACCCGGCCAGCGCGCGCTTCGGCGAGAGCTTCTGGATGTTCCTGCCGCGCAGCGTTTTCGGCTCACTCAGGTCGGCCTGGGAGCTGGAGAAGACCCGGATGCAGCGACTTGGCAAGTCCCCGTGGAATATTGAGAACGACGTGCTGAACGCGTGGTTGATGTCTGTGGTGCTGTTCGGCGCGCTGACCGCCGTTTTCGGCTGGCGGGTGCTGCCCTTCCTGATTATCCAGGCTGCTTACGGTGCCTCGCTGCTGGAATCGGTGAATTTCCTCGAGCACTACGGCCTGCTGCGTCAGAAGACCTCATCGGGACGGTACGAGCGCTGCGCGCCGGTGCACAGCTGGAATTCCGACCACATCGTCACCAACGTCTTCCTGTACCACCTGCAGCGGCACAGCGACCACCACGCCAACCCCGTGCGGCGCTATCAGACCCTGCGCAGCATGGACGGTGCGCCCAACCTGCCCAGCGGCTACGCCACGCTGATCGGGTTGACCTACTTGCCGCCGCTGTGGCGCCGGCTGATGGACCACCGGGTCATCGAGCACTACGACGGCGACATCACTCGGGTCAACATCGATCCGCGCCAGCGGGACAAGGTTCTCGCGCGGTACGGAGCCTGTTGATGGCCGCCTACAAGTGCCCGGACTGTGACTACACCTACGACGAAACAATGGGCGCACCTCAGCTGGGTTATGCGGCCGGAACCAGCTGGGACGACGTGGAAGACGGCTGGCGCTGCCCGGACTGCGGCGTCCGCGAGAAGTTCGACTTCAACCCGAGGCGTGCCCAATCGACAGCCCAATCGACAGCCCAATCGACAAGAGGAGCCGAGCGCGATGCGCAATAGTGTCGACTGGATGGTTGAGCCGACGTCCCCGCGGAATCGAAGTCCGTATCAGAACAACGCCATCGCCCTGATGCGCAACGGGGTGCTCGACGCGATGCAGCGGTTGCTGGTCGAACGCAAGTGGTCGACGATCACCATGGCCGATGTCGCCAAGGCGGCGGGAATCAGCCGGGGCACGCTCTACAACGAGTTCGGCACCCGGCGAGGACTGGCGCGCAATTACGCGCTGCGGCTTACCGACAGCATCATCACCGGTATGGAAGCGGCGGTCCATGACCATCCGGGCGATGGCTACGGCACCCTGCGGTCGGCATTCGGTCAGTTCTTCGGCTACGCCGACACCGATCCGCTGGTGCGGGCGCTGCGCACCGAGGACGCGCCCAACGATCTGCTCAGAATGATCACGGTGGAAAGCCAATTCATCGTCGACTATGCCGCGGAACACCTTGCCGAGATTTTCCAGCGGAGCTGGGTGGGGGCCGGTGCCGTCGACGCGGCCGTGCTCGGCCGGACGATCGCCCGTTCGGCGCTGAGCTTTCTCGCACTCCCTCCGGTCGGCACCGAGGACGCGGCGGAGACCATTGCCCACGTGTTGGCGCCGTTCCTCAGCGCGATCCGCTCGGGCTAGGTAACGGCTCAAGCCTGCTCGCGCCACGCGCCTTTTACTGCACGGCGGAGAACCGCTCGGCGTGGATCTGGTCGCGAGGTATGCCGACCGCGGTGAGCGCCGCATATGCCGCGTCGACCATCGGCGGCGGTCCGCACACGTAGACGTCCGGCCATTCGTCGAGCAGTGCTGCTTCCGCGGCGGCCAGCTCAACCGGATTGCCTGTGGCGCCCGGCCATTCGGGGTCGGAATGCCACACGACCGTGTCGAACCGGAAGTCCGGCAGCGACATGGTGAGCGCCCGCAACTCGTCCTGCCCGAACACCTCGGTGTGCCGGGTGACGCCGAAGAAGAGCCGCGCGGACTGGGCGTCTCCCCACTCGGCCATCCGGCTCAGCATCGACAGCAACGGGGACAGACCGGTGCCGCCCGCGATGAACCAGCGGGGCCGAAGTCCGTTCTCGCCCAAAGCGAAATCGCCGTTCGCGCTCGATACGGTCAACTCGTCGCCGATTGCGGCGGCGCCGATCAGGTATTCGGACATGAGTCCGCCCGGGAGCAGCCGGATGTAAAACTCAAGCACGCCATCCCAATTGGCGACGTTAGCCGGCGAGTAGGCACGCCGGGCCCCGGTGCCGGGTACCGTGACGCGGACGAACTGGCCGGATTCGAAGTCCGCGGAGCAGGACCCGTCGGCGTCGGGCAGCAGGGTAAGCCGTAGCCGCATCACCGTCTCGGCCACCAGGTCCAGGCCGACGATGCGCGCCCGGTGCAATGCGGGCGGGGCGGTGACGACCTGGCCGCGATCATAGGGCAGGTCTATTCGGCAGTCCGCCCGGGGAAAGCTGCGGCACAACAGGATTCCGCCCGCCTCTTCGGGTGTCTCGATGACATCGGGATCATGATCGCCCATTTCCACCTGCCCCTCGGACAGCACCGCCGAACACGCCCCGCAGCCACCGGCCTGGCACGCCGACTTCAGCACCAGGCCGGAACCCTCGGCTGCATCGAGCACCGTTGTCCCCGAGTCACATCGGATCGTGGACTGCACGCCCTCCTGGGTGACCAGGACGACGTCGTAGCACCGAAGTTCGGTGTCGACCGGGGTGTCGGCGATCTCGGTCATCAGGCGCCCGCCATCGCGTCGGCCAGGTCCTGGGCCGGGTCGCCGATCGGCTTGAGTGCGAACTTATCGACGAGAATGCCCACCACGGCCGGGGTGAGGAACGCGGGCAGGGTCGGGCCGAGCCGGATGTTGCGGATTCCCAGCGACAGCAGTGTCAGCAGCACCGCCGCGGCCTTCTGCTCGAACCACGACACGAACAGGCTCAGTGGCAGGTCGTTGACGCCGCAGTCGAAGGCGTCGGCGAGTGCCAGGGCGATCTGCACCGCGGAGTAGCTGTCGTTGCACTGCCCGATGTCCAGCAGCCGCGGGATGCCGCCGATGTCACCGAATTCGTGGCTGTTGAAGCGGTACTTGTTGCAGCCCAGCGTCATCAGCACGGTGTCATCGGGAGCATGGTCGGCCACCTCGGTGTAGTAGTTGCGTCCCGGCGCGGCCCCGTCGCAGCCTCCGATGAGCAGAAAACGTTTGATGGCACCGTCTTTCACGGCTTGGATGACCGTGTCGGCGACCGACAGCACCGCATCGCGCCCGAAGCCGGTGGTGACGGTTTCGGCGGGTACCTCGGTGGTGAAGCCGGGCAGCGACTGTGCCGCCTTGATCACCAGAGAAAGCTCAGCCGTGTCGAGGTGGCGGATGCCGGGCCAGCCGACCGGCCCGGTGGTGAAGATCCGGTTGCGGTAGGCCGGCCGCGGCTCGATGAGGCAGTTGGAGGTCATCACGATGGGGCCGGGGAAGGCGGTGAAGTCGCGCTGCTGGTCCTGCCACGCGCCACCGTAGTTGCCGATGAGGTGGGTGTGCTTGTGCAGTTCGGGATACCCGTGGGCGGGCAGTAGTTCACCGTGGGTATAGACGTTGATCCCGGTTCCCTCGGTGGCTTCCAGGATCCTTGCCAGGTCGTGCAGGTCGTGACCGGACACCAGAACCGCCTTGCCGACGACGGGGGTGACCCGCACGGGAGTGGGCACCGGGCTGCCGAAGCTGCCGGTGTTCGCCTCGTCCAGCATCGCCATCACCGCGTAATTCAACGAACCGAGCTCGAGGGCGTGCGCCAGCAGCGCGTCGGGGTCCGACGGTCCACCGGCCAGAAACGCCAGGCTCGCTTCGATTCCGGCGTCCGTCTCGTCGCTGCGATAGCCCAGCGCGTGCGCGTGGTGGGCGTAGGCGCAGACACCCTTGAGGCCGTAGAGGTTGAGGTTACGCAGGCCCACCACGTCGGCACCCAGGATGTCCAGTCCGGCGTCGACCCCGATCTCGAGGGCTTGCGCGACCACCTCGGAAATGGTTGTGGCCGGCAGGAATTGAGCCGCCCCGGACAGGGTTTCGGGTTCCACGCCGGCGGTGCGGGCGGCGTTCTCGTAGGCCAGCTTTGCCTGCTCCCGCATGCGGGCGGCTTCGGCGATCAGCGACATGAACCGCGTGGCGTTGAAGTTGACGTTGGTCAGGGTGGTGAACAGGTCGAAGCTGGCGTGCGCGGCGAACTGCGGGTCAGGAGAGCCGAGTTCGCGCGCCTTCTGCGCGTACTGACCGATGCCGAGGTTCACGTGGACCAGCACGTCCTGCAGCGCCGCGGTGGTGGCGTCTTTTCCGCAGTTGCCCTTGCTCGCGGCGCAGCCGAAGGTCAACAGGTTGGGGCGATCAGGGGAATCGGTGCGGTCGGTCTGTTCGCACTGGTAGCAGAACATGCGGGTCTCCTGTGGATGTGAGCGGCTGATGAGCTCACGCTAGGGAGACGCGGCGAGGCGGGGTTTGATCTAGATCAAGCGGTGGCTGTGTCAGCGGTCACAGAATCGACTGGCTGCGCGCATGTGCGTCCAGGGCGCTGACGTCGGGGATTTCGACGACGGATCCGTTCACCTGGATCAGCCCTTCGGCCGAGAGGGTGCGGATCGCCCGGGAGAAGGTCTCCGGTGTCATTCCGAGCCGGGAGGCGAGCACCTGCTTGAGCGCCGGCAGCTCGACGCTGGCGGAGTCGTGCCCGGGGGCGGTCGACGAATCCGCTCCGCCGGCCAGGTGGTAGGACCCGGCCCCCGCCGCGCCGAGCATGTAGGCGATGATCCGCTGGGTGGCCGACTGCAGTGACAGCATGGCGATGTCCTGGACTTTGGACTGCAGTCGGCGTGCCATCGAGGCCAGCATGATGCGGGCCATCGCCGGATCGCTGTCCAGCACCCGGTCAACGGCGCTGGCGGGGACGAAGAGCAGTTGGGTGTCGGCCAGAGCGGTGGCGTCGACCGGGTACGGCTCGTGCAGGAACATCACCGCATGGCCGAAAGCGCTTCCTGGACTCAAGATTTCGACTACTTTGATCACGCCCTCGGAGTTGGACACCGAAAGCTGCATCCGGCCCTCACGCACCATGTAGAACCCGGTCGACGGTGTTCCGCGGCGGAACAGCACCTGCCCGGCGGGCAGGAAGATGGGCCGGCTCTGCGCGGCCAGAAACTCCACGTGCTCCGGGTCCAGTCCGCCGAACATCGGGGCGGATGCGATGGCCTTGCGTAGGTCGTTGTTCATCGGGATCGACGCTAGCCTCAGCCTGGCGGCTCGCGCCACCTAGCGGGAGGCGGCGGCGTTGGCCGCGGTCTGCGCCTGCTGCAGCGTCGCCGCGATATCGCCGCGGCCCAGGAACATTTCGTCGAAGTAGGGTTGCAGTGCCTCGTTCCCGGCGGCGAACCCGGCACCGCCGGGAGCCGGGATCCGCGGTCCGCCCATGACCGAGAAGAACGGCGCGACGTCCACGCCCTTGGCCTTCCAATACGCGAAGTAGCCGGGCTGCGCCGAGAGCACCGCGGGGATGGCGGCGCCTTCGCGGCCCAGATAGGCATTGCCTTCGCTGCTGCCCATCCAGGCCAGCACCTGACGCACCGCGTCGGGGTGCTTGGATGCCGTATTGCCCGCTGCGGCAATGCCATTGGTCACGCTGACGCGGCCCTTGGGCCCGATCGGCATCATTGCCACCCCCCAATGGAAGGTGGCGTCGCGTGCCACGGCGGCCAGGCTGTAGGTCCCGGACTGGAAGAGCGCCATCTTGCCGGCCAGAAACTGGTTGCGCGAGAAGTCGCCGTTGTCGTTGGTGTCGGAGGCCGGCGGTGCGACGTGATCGGTGTTGATCAGGCCGACGAGGTAGCGGAACGCCAGCAGCGCTTCGGGATTGTCGAACGCGAATTCGTTGCCGCGCTGGAACACTCCGCCGGCCGAGCCGATGTAGTTGAGATAGATCGCCTGTGGGTCGTTGGCGGCGTTGTATCCCCACTGGCGCACCCGCCGGGGCTCGAAACCCGTTGTGCCGGCCAGATGTCCGTCGACGTCAACGGTCAGCCGGGTCAACAGCGCGCGCAGCGTGTCGTCGCTGCCCGGACTCCAGCGCAGCGTGTCCAACACGGCCGGATCGACACCGGCCGCGGCCAGCAGGTCGGCGTTGTAGAACAGCGCGATCCCGGCATCGGTGAGTTGCGGTACCGCCCACAGGACGCCGTTGCGGGTGAACTGCTCGGTGACCGCTGGGTCCCATCCCTGGTTGGGGCCGTCGATCTTGATCAGGCGACCGCTGTCCGCGTACGCATCGAGGTAGGCGTTGGACACCCAGAAGATGTCGTCGGCGCTGCCGCCGGCCACGTCGGTGCGCAGGGTGTCGAAGTAGTTCGAGAACGCCACCATGTTGGTGCGCACCTCGATGTCGGGGTGCGTGCGCGAGAATGCCTGGAACGACTCCTGATAGACCCGCGCGATGGGTTCGGCCCACAGTCGCACCGTCACCACGATCTTGCCATTGTCCCCGGAGCGGCCCATCAGCATCGCCGTCGTCAGCAGCAACGCCGCGATGAGGGTCAGCGCCAGGGCGAACAGTGTGGAGAACCGGGGCTTACTTCTCACTTGGGCCCCCTGGCGCGGCGTCATTTGGGCACCTGGTGCGTCGAGATTGCCCGGAGGGTCGTGATTCCGCGCGATCCGCAGCCGTGGCGGCAATCTCGGCGGCCTGAGGGGCCCGAGCGGGCCGCGCGATCCAGGCGACCCGCGCGACCCGCGGCGGCCCGTTCACTTGAGCCCCCGGGCGCGTCGAGATTGCCCGGAGGGTCGTGATTCCGCGCGATCGGCAGCCGTGACGGCAATCTCGGCGCCGAAAGGGGGGCTCATTTGAGCCCCGAGACGAGGATCGAGGACACGATATGCCGCTGGAACGTCAGGAACAGCACGATCAGGGGCACGATCGCGACCGTCGTCGCCGCCATCACCAGCGTCCACTGCGAGTTGTACCGGGACTGCAGGTCCGCGGTGGCCACCGTCAGCACCCGCCACTTGCGGCCGCTGGTGATCACCAACGGCCACATGAAGTTGTTCCACTGCGACACCACCGTGATCATCGTCAACGCGGCCAGCACCGGCTTGCTCGACGGCAGGATCACATGCACCAGCACGTCGAGTGTGTTGGCGCCGTCGAGGTGCGCGGCGTTGATCAGGTCATCGGGGATGAGCCGAAAGTGCTCGCGTAGCAGGAAGATTGCATACGGTGAGCCGAACATGAACGGAATTACCAACGCCCAGAACGTGTTCCGCAGACCCATTTGGGCCATCATCAGATACAGCGGCACCACGGTCACCGTGCCGGGCACCATCAACGTCGCGACATAGACCCAGAACAGGGCGTCACGCCCGGGAAAGTGCAGTCGGGCGAACGCGTAGCCGGCCAGCACCGAGAATGTCATCTGCCCCAACAGGATCACCGCGGTCATCAGCGCGGTCACCGCCGCCGCCCGGCCGAACCCGGCGCCGGCCAGGTCGGTGTAGTTGCTCAGGGTCGGCGGATGCGGCCACTGCAGCGGCGAACCCGTGGCGAACTGGTGCTCGGAGGTGAACGAGGTGAGTAACCCAAGCGCGAACGGCGCCAGCGTGATCAGTGCACCGGCGATCAGCCCCGCGTAGATCAGGCTCAACGGCACCCTAGACCAGGTCATAGCTGATCCGCTTGCGGAAGTAGAGGTGCTGAACGAACGTGACGCCGACCAGGATCACGAACAGCATAACGGCCATCACCGCGGCGCGGCCAATCGATGCCGCACCGAACGCCTCGGCGTAGATCTGGTGGGCCACCAGGTCGGTGCTGCCCTCCGGCCCACCGCCGGTCAGGGCATAGACGGTATCGAAAACCTGTGCGGTGCTGACGATCCCGGTGACCAGGACAAAGAACGTGGTGGGCCGCAGCATCGGCAGGGTGATGCGCCAGAACCGCTGCCACACACCGGCCCCGTCGGTGCGCGCCGCGTTGTGGACGTCCTCAGGGATGGCCAGCAGACCCGCCAGAAACGACAGCGACACGTAGCCGACGTTGGTCCAGATGACCACCGCCGAAACCATCGGTAGCGCCAGGTCGGGGTTGGTCAGCCATTCGATGCGGCGGCCCAGCAGGGTGCTGACCGCGCCGTCGGTGGGGGCCAGAATCCAGCGCCACAGCACCGCGATCGCCAGCGGCGCACAGATCCACGGCAGCACGTACAGCGTCCGGAACAACCCGCTGCCGGGAAGCCGGGGGGCCAGCAGCAGGGCGGCCAGCAGCCCCAGCGCCGTCTGCGCCGGCACCACCAGCGCGACGAAGATCGCGGTGACCACCAGCGAGTCAGCGAAGTCGCCGTCGTGCAGCACCGAGCGCCAGTTCGCGAACCCCACGTAATGCAACGGTCCCAGCAGGTCCCAGCGGTACAAGCTGAGCCAGACCACCACCAGAATCGGCAGCAACAGGAACGCGACGACGCCGAACAGGCTGGGCGCCAGCAGCGCATAGGCCAGCGCGGTGGAACGGCGTGGCGCGTCGGGCATGAATGTATTAAAGCCGGTCGATACGGTGTACCCGTGACAGCGAACCGGGGAATCGACGCCGACTTCCTTGACCTGCCGCGCCGCCAGTTGGCCGACGCCGCGTTGTCCGCGGCGAGGGCGGCCGGAGCCAGTTATGCAGACCTGCGGATTCACCGCATCAGCACCGAGATCATCCTGCTGCGCGACGGCGAGCTCGAGACGGCCGTGCTGTCCCGCGACATCGGGCTGGCGGTGCGGGTGATCGTGGCGGGCACGTGGGGCTTTGCCTCCCATGCCGAGTTGTCGCCGGAGGCGGCGGTTCGAACTGCGCGGCACGCCGTGCAGGTGGCCACCCTCCTGGCGGCGCTGAACACCGAACAGGTCAGGCTCGCACCCGAGCCGGTGTACGCCGACGCGATGTGGGCTTCGGACTACGAGATCGACCCGTTCGGGGTTCCGGCGTCGGAGAAGATCAGCGTGCTGGAGGACTACTCCCGGCGGCTGCTGGACGCCGACGGTGTCGACCACGTGTCGGCCACCCTGAACGCCGCCAAGGAACAGATCTTCTACGCCGACACCTTCGGATCCTCGATCACCCAGCAGCGGGTGCGGCTGCAGCCTCAACTCGACGCGGTGACCGTCAACGCCAAGGCGGGCAACTTCGAGTCGATGCGGACGCTGGCGCCACCGGCCGCACGGGGCTGGGAGCTCGTGGCCGGCGACGACATCTGGAATTGGTCGGCTGAGCTTGCGGAGCTGCCGGACCTGCTCTACGAGAAGGTGCACGCGCCGTCGGTGGTGCCGGGCCCCACGGACCTGGTGATCGACCCTTCCAATCTGTGGCTGACCATCCACGAATCCATCGGCCACGCAACCGAATACGATCGCGCGATCGGTTATGAGGCCGCCTACGCGGGGACGTCGTTCGCCACCCCCGACAAACTGGGCAGCATGCAGTACGGCTCGCCGGTTATGAATGTGACCGCCGACCGCACCGTCGAATACGGCTTGGCCACAGTGGGTTACGACGATGAAGGGGTCGCCGCGCAAAGCTGGGACCTGGTGCGCGACGGGGTGTTCGTCGGCTATCAACTCGACCGGGTGTTCGCGCCGCGACTGGGGGAACCGCGCTCCAACGGGTGCTCCTATGCCGACTCGGCCCACCACGTGCCGATCCAGCGGATGGCCAACGTGTCGCTGCAGCCGGGACCGGAGGATCTGAGCACCGAGGATCTGATCAGCCGGATCGACGATGGCATCTACATCGTCGGCGACAAGTCGTGGTCGATTGACATGCAGCGCTACAACTTTCAGTTCACCGGGCAGCGTTTCTACCGCATCCGCGACGGCCGCCTCTACGGGCAGTTGCGCGACGTGGCCTACCAGGCGACCACCACCGACTTCTGGAATGCGATGGAGGCCGTCGGTGGCCAGTCGACATGGCGACTGGGCGGCGCACTCAATTGCGGCAAGGCCCAACCCGGTCAGATCGCTCCCGTCAGCCACGGCTGCCCGTCGGCGCTGTTCCGCGGCATCAACGTGCTCAACACCCGGACCGAGGGCGGCCGATGATCACACCTCAGCACGTCATCAACATTGTCCTGGACGAGGCCGCCAAGATCGGGCGCGCCGACGAGACCATGGTGCTGGTCACCGACAAGGTCCAGGCATCGTTGCGCTGGGCGAACAGCACGATGACCACCAACGGCGTCGCGGTCACCCGTAGCGTCACGGTGATTTCCATTGTCCGGCAAGGCGATAGCGCCTATGTCGGCGCGGTGGTCACCGGAGAGGCGGACCCGACGGTGTTGCCCGGGCTGGTGGCGTCGTCCCAGGATGCGGCGCGCTCCGCACCGGAAGCCGGGGACGCGGCGCCGCTGATCGGCGACTCCGGTGAGCCCGCCGACTGGGATGCGCCGGTGCCCGGCACCGGCGCCGGGGTGTTCAGCGGCATCACCGGTGCGCTGTGCCGAGGTTTCCGCGGCAGTGACCGGTTGTACGGCTATGCGCACCACAGCGTTTCGACGACGTTCCTGGCGTCGTCGACCGGGCTGCGCCGGCGCTACACCCAGCCGACCGGGGCGATCGAGATCAATGCCAAGCGCGGCGACGCCAGCGCCTGGGCCGGCATCGGCACCTCGGATTTCATTGACGTGCCGATTGATTCACTGTTTTCGGATCTTTCGACCCGGCTCGGGTGGGCGTCGCGGTCGGTGGAACTGCCGGCCGGCCGCTACGAGACGATCATGCCTCCCTCGACCGTCGCCGACATGATGATCTACCTGGCCTGGAAGATGTCCGGCCGCGGCGCCGAGGAAGGCCGCACCGCGCTCTCGGCGCCCGGCGGCGGGACCCGGGTGGGGGAGCGGCTCACGGATCTGCCGCTCACCCTGTTCTCCGACCCGATGGCGCCGGGCCTGGCGTGCACGCCATTCGTCGCGGTGAGCAACTCCTCGGAGACCATGTCGGTGTTCGACAACGGCATGGAGATCAACCAGGTCGACTGGGTCCGCGAGGGCGTGATCAACGCGCTGGCATATCCGCGGGCCACGGCGGCGCGGTTCGATGCCCCGGTGGGGGTCGCCTGCGACAACATCATCATGACCGGCGGCACGGTCGAGCTCGCCGACATGATCGCCGCCACCGAGCGGGGACTGCTGCTGACCACCCTGTGGTACATCCGGGAGGTTGAGCCGACCACCCTGCTGTTGACGGGCCTGACCCGAGACGGCGTGTACCTGATCGAGGACGGCGAGGTGACCGGCGCGGTCAACAACTTCCGGTTCAACGAGAGCCCGTTGGACCTGCTCAGGCGGGCGACCGAGGCCGGTGTCAGCGAGAAGACGCTGCCGCGCGAATGGGGTGACTGGGCGACGCGGGTGGCGATGCCGTCGCTGCGGATACCCGACTTCCATATGTCCTCCGTGAGCCAGGCGCAGTAGCGTACGAAAGATGTCGCTTCCTGCTGACCAGCTGACCAAGTTGGTCGCGTTCACCGACGGGCGTCTGACGGGTCTGGTGCGCCAGGTGTGTGCTCAGACCATCTCGCTGCCGTCGTTGCCCAACCCCGTTGCGGTCGACGCGCCCGAGTCCGAGGCCGAGACCGTCGTCGCCGAGTTCGCCGAGCAGTTCAGCGCCGATGTCTCGGCGATCACCGTCGAACAACGGTCGCGTTTGTTCAAGTACTTGGGAGACAGCACTTTTCGCGTCGTCGTCGCGATGTTCATCGCCGACTTCGTACCCCGGGTGCGGGCCGGATTCGAGGCGCTGGGCGTCGGCGCGGAATACCTGGGCTGGGTGGACGGGCCGATCGAGTGGGACGACGCGCGCGATCCCTCGGACGAGTTGTTCAGTCGATTCCTGCCGAGGGTGGCCCGGGAGCGTGCCGTGGACCCGGTCACCTCCGAGCTGGTGCGACTGCGCGGGGCGACCGCCCACAACTGCCGGCTGTGCAAGTCGCTGCGCGAGGGACACGCCCTCGACGCGGGTGGTACCGAGTCGCTGTACGACGAAATTGCGCAGTTCGAGAACTCGGTCGTGCTGGATGAACGCGCAAAAGCAGCGCTGCGGTATGCGGATGCGTTAATTTGGACGCCTGCGCACCTCGCCGTCGACGATGCCGCCGAGGTGCGCTCCCGGTTTTCGCCGGATGAGGCCGTGGAGCTGACGTTCGACATCATGCGCAATGCCAGCAACAAGATCGCGGTGTCGCTGGGTGCCGATGCGCCGCGGGTGGAGTCCGGGACCGAGCGGTATCTGATCGACGTCGACGGTCAGACGGTTTTCAGCTGACGCGCGCGTAGCCGCTTATCCAGCGCGTCGACCGCGAGCAGGATCGGCATCGATGCGAGTGCCACGATCCATCCCCACAGCGGTGGATTCCACTGGCCCAGCAGCCGCGCTATCGGTGGCACCCACAGTTCGAGCAGCGAGATCACCAGCCCGGTCAGGGCCGCGGGGACCAGCAACCGGTTGGTGAACCAGCCCAGCGCTCCCGGCCACCGGGAGGACGATCGGCAGGCGAACACGTTGGCCGTCTGGGCCAGGACGACGGTGATGAAGGCCGCACCGGACGCCGCGGCCAGCGCATGCCCGGTGGGGAACGGGTTGCCGGGCCGCCAGCCTAAGGCCAGTAGGGACACGACGAAGGCGGCGAGCGAGAGAACCGCTTCCAGCGGACCCAGCAGACCGAAGGCCCGGCGCAGCACCGTCCGGTTCATCAGCCGGCCATGCACGGGCGGTCCCTCCAGCAGGTGCTTGGCGGGTGGTTCGGCGCCCAGCGCGACCGCCGACAGGGTGTCGGTGCCGAGGTCGAGCGCGATGATCTGCAGGACGCCGAGCGCCAGCGGGAAGTATCCGCCGGAGAGCGCCCAGACGAGAAACGGCGCCAGTTCGGCGACGTTGTCGGTCAGGTGGTAGGTGAGGAAGCGTCGGATGTTGACGAAGGTCGCGCGTCCCTGCTCGATGCCGGCGACGATGCCGGCGAAGGAGTCGTCGAGCAGCACCAGGTCGGCGGCCGCGCGGGCGACGTCGGTGCCCGAAAGTCCCATGGCCACACCGATATCGGACTCGTGCAGGGCCGGAGCGTCGTTGACGCCGTCACCCGTCATCGCCACCACGTGGCCGCGGGAGCGCAGTGCCCGGGCGATCCGAAGTTTGCCCTCCGGCGATACCCGGGCGATGACGACACCGTCGTGGTCCAGCAGAGCCGCGAGCTGACGCTCGTCGTCGGGCAGGTCAGTCCCCGACAGCACCGGTGAGTCGGGGAATCGCAACCCCACCTCGTCGGCGATGGCCGTCGCGGTGGCCGGATGGTCGCCCGTCACCATCGCCACCTTCACCCCGGCCGTGCGGCACGCCCGCAGTGACTCCGACACGTCGTCGCGCGGCGGATCCTGCAGTGCCACCAGGCCGAGCAGGCGCAGCCCCTGCTCGCAGTCGGTCTGATCGCGCGGGGTTCGGCCGTTCCTCGGGGCGGCGGCGACGGCGAGCACCCGCAGCCCGCGCGCGGTGAGTGCGTCCATCGCCTGGTGGGGCGTCGGGTCGTCACCGCAGAGCGGAAGGACGGCGTCCGGCGCGCCCTTGACCACGATCTCGTCGGCCAGCACGACCGCCATGCGGCGCAGTCGGGGGTCGAAGGGGAACCGCAGCTCGGCCGGTCCGGTGCGGCGGTCCTCGGCGGTGTCGACACCCAGGCGGCGGGCGAGGGCGTCCAGCGCCGCCTCCATGGGATCTCCGTGCGCCCGCCACTGTCCGTTTACTTCTTCGGCGTACCCGGTGGAGCAGCGTTCGGCAGCCAGTGCCAGTGTGCGCGCGGCATTTTGGGCTTCGGGTGCCGATGGCGTCAGGGTGGCGGTGGGCCCGTAACCGGCTCCGTCGACGCTGACTGTGCCGGCGGGCGTCCATGTTTCGACGACGGTCATCTGGTTCCGGGTGAGGGTGCCGGTCTTGTCGGTGCAGATGAAGGTCGTCGAGCCCAGCGTCTCGACCGCCTCGAGGTTGCGCACCAGGATCTGCCGCTTGGCCATCAGTTCCGAGCCCCAGGCGAGGGACAGCGTCACCGTCGGCAGCAGTGCCTCGGGTACCAGTGCCACGGTGACACCGATCGCGAACACGAAGGCCTGCTGCACCGGGTTGCCGATCAGCAGCGAGACGAGCAGAAACAGCACGCCCACGCTGACGGAGATCGCGGCGGTGAGCCGGACGACGCCGTTGAGGCCGCGGGTCAGCGGGGTGTCGGGCTTGGCGGTGGACGTCGAGAGTCGGGCGATCCCGGCCAGCCGGGTGTGCTCGCCGATTGCGGTGACCAGGGCGCGGGAATCGCCTTCGACGACGAAGGTGCCCGCAAAGAGCGCTTCGCCCTCGGCGACGGAATTGGCCTGGCTCTCGCCGGTGAGCATCGACGAATCGACCAGCAACCGATTCTCGGCCAGCACCACGGCGTCCGCCGGGACCCGGTCGCCGCTTTCCAGCAGCAGCACGTCATCGACCACCACGTCCTCGGCCTCGATGAGCCGCCGCCGGCCGTCGCGGAAGACTGTTACGCGGGTGGGCAGCATCTCCTGCAGTCGGTCGGCCGCGCGGTCTGCCCGGGCCTGCTGAATCAGGGCAAAGACGCCGTTGAGCACGATCACAGCGATGATTGCGACGCTGAGTTGCGGGAGCTTTGCGAAGAAGGCCAGGGCGGCGGCCGCCCACAGCAGCACGGCGAAGAAGTGCGTCAGCTCGCCGAGCAGGCGGCGGAAGACCGAGGGCCGCTTGGCCGCGGGCAACGTGTTGGCGCCGTCCCGCGCACGCCGCGCGGTGGCTTCCACGGTGGTCAGGCCCGCTGCCGTCACATCGGCCATATTCTCACTCCGGTTCAGATGCCCGCGGTCCCGTTCGCGGTAGCCTAAGCGCCAAACAAGATCACAGCAGCGGCAGCATCGAGGGGTCATGGCGGGTAGAGCGCTTTTCGCCATCATGTGGGTCGCGGTGTTCGCGATGGCCGGCTGTTCTGGCTCCGGCGATAAGCCGGCGCGGCAAACACCGACCGGTCACGACAATCCGTCCCGGCTACCACCGATCTACCCCGGCACCACGGTGTCGTTTCCCCCGTCCACGGAGTCGTCGTCATCGTCCCCGACGACTACGTCGTCGTCGGCTCCCGTGTCGCGCACCATCCCGGGTGACGGGACGTTCCGGACCGGCGTCGATCTGGTGCCGGGCACCTACCGGTCGCAAGGCGGCGACTCCTGCTACTGGGAACGGTTGCGGGGCTTCGGTGGTCAGACCGCCGACATCATCGCCAACGGGGCGGGAATCCTGCCCCAGACGGTCACGATCGCGCCGACGGACGCCGGGTTCCGATCGCAGGGCTGCGCTCCGTGGACGCTGATGACGGACGGCGCCACCACGACGACGAGCAGCACGACGACGACCACGTCGGTTGCTCTTCCGGCGGGTGCCCAGGCCTGTCCGCCGGCGTCCGGGCCGGCCGGCGGCTTCGCGCACTCCGCGGTCGGTTCCGCGGACACGTCATGTCCGTTCGCCGAGCAGGTCCGCGTCGCCTACGGTGCCGGCGGACCGGCCAGCGTCACACCGCGTCAGGTCGAAGCCGACAGTCCGGTGACCGGCCAGCACTACACCATGACCTGTGCGGCCAACGGCTCGATGGTGGTGTGCAACGGCGGCAACGGCGCCGTGGTCTACGTGTATTGAGTCGCGTGTCGATGGGTACCGTCTGTGCATGCCTTTTCTGCGTGAGAGTCCGATCCGCGGCCGGCGGCTGCGGCTGCATGAAGCCCTGGGGGAGCGGGTCGCGATGAGCCGTCTCGGCTCGCAACTCGGGATGCACCTGGCTCCCCGGATCGACAAGGTGCTCATTCCCCGGACCAACGGGCGGTTGAGCACCGCAGGGGTGAACCGGACCGGTCTGGTGACGACGACGGGCGCCAAGTCCGGTAGGCCGCGCACGAATCCTTTGACGCTGATTGAGGATTCGGACGGGTTGCTGGCGATCGGCTCCAATTACGGGCGGCCTTCGCACCCGGGCTGGAGTGCCAATATGTTGGCCCACCCTGAGTGCACCGTCGAGTACAAGGGGCCGCCGCGGCAGTATCGCGCCGAGTTGTTGAGCGGGGAGGCGCGCGCTGATGCGTGGGCCAAGGCGGTCGACTTCTTCATCGGGTACGAGAACTATCGCGCCCGCTGCGCGCCGCGGGAGATCCGGGTCTTTCGGCTGCGGCCGCTCGAGGGCTGATTCAGCGCGTTTTGGCTGTGGCCCTGCGGCGCACCCGGGTTATCGCGGTCTTCAGCCCGCGGCGGCGGCCGGTTATCAGGTCAGCGTCAATGGGCTTGAGGTGAGCGAACATTCGCTCGCTCCGGGTTTCCGGCGCGTCGTCAGCGGTGGCCCGCAGGAACTTGTTCGGCAGCGACAACTTCGCGATCGTGCGCCACGTCTTGCCATATTGAGCAGCGAAAGACGCTGTGGTGTAAGGCAAGTCGTACTTTTCGCACAGCGCCCGCACCCGTACGGAGGCCTCGTGGAGCCGGTTGCTGGGCAGGTCGGGAAAGAGGTGGTGTTCGATCTGATGGCACAGGTTGCCGCTCAAGAATCGCAACACGGGCCCGGCTTCGAAGTTGGCGCTGCCCAACATCTGGCGTAGATACCATTCGCCCCGGGTTTCGCCGGCCATGTCCGTGGTGGTGAATTTCTCTGCGCCGTCCGGGAAATGGCCACACACGATGACGGCGTGTGCCCAGATGCTGCGGATCACGTTGGCCACCGCGTTGGCTTTCAGGGTTGATGTGAAGTTTGCGGCCGGTGACAGCGCGGTGAGCGCGGGGAAGGCGACGTAATCCTTGACGATCTGCCGGCCGGCCTTGGTGATGAATTCGCGGGTCCGCTCGCGGGCGGTGTCGCCGTCGGGCCCGTCTTCGAAGTACTTCTCCAGGTCGACGGTCTGTAAGCCGATCGCCCACTCGAACGCGAGCGCGAGAACGAGGTTGTACGGCAGGTTTCCGATGTTGTAGGGCTGCCACGGCTGGTCGCGGGTGACTCGCAGGATGAAATAGCCCACGTCGTCATCCATGTCGAGGATGTTCGTGTACTTGTGGTGCTGGAAGTTGTGGGCGTTGCGCCAGTGCTTGGACGCCGCGTTCATGTCCCACTCCCACGTGGTGGAGTGGATCTCGGGATCGTTCATCCAGTTCCACTGGCCGTGCATGACGTTGTGGCCGATCTCCATGTTCTCGATGATCTTGGCCGCCGCGAGGGTCGCGGTTCCGGCCCATTTGGCCGGGCGTTTTGCGCTGCCGGCGAGCATGACCCGTGCGGTGAGTTCCAGGGCACGCTGAGCGGCGATGGTGCGGCGGATGTAGCGTGCGTCGCGCGCGCCCAGGGACTCCTCGATGTCGCGCCGGATGGCGTCGAGCTCGGTGCCCAGGTTTTCGATATCAGCATCGGTCAGGTGGGCGAACGCCGCAACGTCCGTGATCGCCATGTGTTTCCCCCGGTTGGTGTCGTTTCAGTGCCCGCGGTCGCGCCTGATCGGCCGAATCCCCCGTGTTCGGCCGAGAAATAAGGCTAATCGTGGTGCGGGTTCTTCGCGCGTCGAGGACTTAAGCGTTGCGCTGCGTCCAATGTCTCTGCGCGCCAATGTGGTACGTCTGTCGATCCTAACTGTCGCGATATGAGACAGGTGTTGGTGAAACTTAAGTAGCGGCTTTGTATGTGGTCGTTGCCGCCTCGCTGGGCCCTTGGGTCTGGGGTTAAGGCTATGCGGTTGAGCGCCGATGTCGCGTCAGGACGCGCCTGTGGCAGCGTGTTGTCACTCGAGGTCGGTGGGGGAGCTAAGGTCTAGGTCGTGCTCAGCGACGTTTCGGCGTCCCGGGGGCGGTAGCTCAGTTGGTTAGAGCCGCGGACTCATAATCCGTTGGTCGCGGGTTCGAGCCCCGCCCGCCCTACATCAGAGGTGTATTAGCTCGGCTGATGCTTCACGTTTCGGCTTCGGTTGATGCCTGACAGTGTTTCGGCTGATGCTTGACAGTTGTTTCGGTTGATCCTTGACACTCCCTAGATGAGGGAGTTAACCGTGGCCGAGCAGCGGTATCAGGCCGTGATGTCAGTGATTGCCGACGGCTTGTCGATTAGTCAGGCGGCCGAGAAGACGGGGGTGTCGCGGCAAACGCTGCATGCCTGGTTGGCCCGGTATGAGGCTGAGGGCCTGGAGGGGTTGGTGGATCGGTCGCATCGGCCGGTGTCGTGTCCGCATCAGATGTCGGCGGCGGTGGAGGCCGCGTTGTTGGAGTTGCGGCGGTCGCGACCGTATTGGGGTCCGCGGCGGTTGGTCTTTGAGCTTGAGAGGCGTGGGGTGCGTCCGGTGCCCTCGGAGTCGGCGGCGTACCGGGCGTTGGTGCGGGCCGGGATGATCGATCCGGCGTTGCGGGATCGGCGTTCGCGGAAGTGGAAACGGTGGGAACGCGGGGCGCCGATGGAGTTGTGGCAGATGGACGTGGTGGGTGGTTTCCCGTTGGTCGATGGCACCAGCGCCAAAGCCTTGACCGGTCTCGATGATCATTCCCGGATGTGTGTGTCGGCGCGGTTGATGGCCGCTGAACGCACGCGGGCGGTGTGCGACGGGCTGCGGGCCGCGCTGGCGGCCTACGGGGTACCTCATCAGCTGTTGACCGATAACGGCAAGGTTTTCACCGGCCGATTTCACCACCCCCCGGTGGAGGTTCTCTTCGACGCGATCTGCCGCGAGAACGGTATCGAGCACCTGCTGACCCAGCCCCGGTCTCCGACCACGACCGGCAAGATCGAGCGGTTCCACCGCAGCTTGCGTGCTGAATTCCTCAGCACGCAAAGACCTTTCACCAACCTCAAGGCCGCCCAGCAGGCCCTGGATGAATGGGTCGACTATTACAACAACACCCGTCCGCATCAAGCGTTGGAGATGGCCACCCCGGCGGAAAGATTCGCCGCGGGGGCGGTGCTGACTGCCCCATCGGAGTCGCGGAAAAGCCGCGAGGACCGCAGCGGCGACGACTGGGTCAGCCGGCGCGTGACGACCAACGGGGTAGTCAGCGTGGCCTGGCAGCAGGTCTGCCTGGGAGCACATCACGCCGGGGCCCGCTGCGATGTCCATGTCGACGGTGAGCTGCTGCGGTTCTTCATCGGCGATGAACTGGTCAAGACTGTCGCGCGCACCAGCCGCGGCGAGGTAAGAAACAAACGGGCCTTCCGCACCCGCGAACAGGCCTAACCCATAACCCAGAGTGTCAAGGATCAACCGACATAGAAACGTCAACCATCAACCGACGCTGAACAGCCCTACATCAGAGGTGCATTAGCTCGGCTGATGCTTCACGTTTCGTCTTCGGGTGATGCCTGACAGTGTTTCGGCTGATGCGTGACAGTTACTTCGGTTGATCCTTGACACTCCTTCGATGAGGGAGCTGAGCGTAGCTGAGCAGCGTCACCTGGTGTGATGTCGGCGAACTATCGATGATTTGTTGATTTTGCAGACAGCAGAGAAGACCGCGGTTAGCGGTAACCGTTGTTAAACGCGTTGACCAGTTGAAGGATGGTGACCCAGTGGTTGTGCCGCTCGCCCCCAGGCCTGGTCAAGGTGTCCGCGCCGGATGGTGGTGCAGCGGATGGGCGGACGTGCTGCGGTGTGGTCTGTGGACGGCGACCGGTGCCGGGACGTCAATATTTCGAGACGATTCGCCCCGCACTTGCCGCATGGGGTGGCTACCATCGCCGTGTCGCCAATTCGGGGGGTGACACCTGTCAGTGACTGGGCTGGTGGAGGTGTGGGGTGTCTTATGTGGCGGTAGTGCCGGAGGCTGTGAAGGTCGCGGCTTCGGACTTGGTAAGTCTCGGTTCGACGATCAGCGCGGCCAGTACGGCGGCGGCAGCGCCGACCACCAGCGTGGTGGCCGCCGCTCAAGATGAGGTTTCCACGGCGATCGCTGCGTTTTTTGGCAGCCATGCGCAGCAATTCCGCTCGCTGAGCGCCAGAGCTGCAGCGTTTCTCGACCAGTTCGTACAGGCCTTGACCGGCGGCGCGGCATCCTATGGTGAGGCTGAGGCCGAAAATGCGCTGGCGTTGCTGGTCGGATCTCCCGCCGGAGCGTTGAGCGCAGCGGCGGCCGGACCCGCGGAAGATGCCGGGATATTTACGATCTTCCAAAAGCTAGCTGAATTCGCTGGCAGAGCTGTTGGCGCACAAGTAGACCGAGCGATCTGGAAACAGGGCGTAGCGGCGATAGCGAAGCGTACTCAGGAGATTGTAGCTACCGGTGTGAAGATCCTTTCTCAGGACGGAGTGGAGATCTTTACCAACGGACAACAGATCGTCGTTTCCGGAAGCAAAATACCAGGCCTCTACGAGCCAGATTTCTTTCTCAAAGCCATCGTCGATCCAAATTACAAAAAGTTCTGGAATTTCAACCTCAATCCGAACGATGTGAGAAGTCTTCTGGGATCGGAATTATACGCCTTTGCGCGGGGTGACGGACTCGCCCAAAGTTTTTTCCAAAGAGTCGGTAATCAGGTGTACCAGTTTGACACTAACGCCCAGGGCGAAATTCTGCGATACTACAAGACGACGGAAGCGATGTTCAACGACTTTGTGAGACAGGCACCTCTCATAGAACAAGCCCTGGGCGACGCCAGAAGGGCTGTTGAACAAGCTGAGCAAGAATTTTTGAGACAAGCAGAACAAGCGACAAGAAAATTAGCTGAACAAGCAGAAAAAGAAGCCCAAATAGCTATTCAAGAAGCACGAATAGCATATTACAACAGTACCGGAATGCGTTTCTGATCCAACGGACGGCGAACGGCGACTACCCGGCCCAGCAATGTAGCCGTCGCCGGCTGCCCCGCCAGCTGTGGCAACTACCGAGCAACGCATACGGTTAGGGCCGGCACGGGCGTAGCGGGCGTGGCGACACCAGGACCAGAATCGGTCAGTTTTGCGCCGTCCTATCCAGGCCAGTGGCGTCACCATGCCCGCGCGCAAATCAGGGGACGAAAGCCCCTAGTAGACATCACACGGTCGCGCAACACTTCGTTCCACTGATGAGTCGATGGGGCAGACGGAGGCCAGCGATGTCAGCAGTGATCATGACGCCGGACCTGGTGGAGGCCGCGGCAACGAATTTGGCGACTATTGGTTCCACGCTCAACGTCGCACATAGGGTGGTGGCGGCACCGACTCGTTCCGTGCTGCCCGCGGCCGCCGATGAGGTTTCGGTGGCCATCGCACACTTGATGTCCGATTACGCCGAGGACTATCAGAAACTGGCCGGGGACGCGGCGGCGTTTCACGAGCAGTTTGTGCAGCATGTGACTGCCAGCGCAGTTGCGTATGCCAACGCCGAGGCCGCGAGCACCGCATTGCTGCAGCCCTTGACGGCGATCGCGGCCCCGGTGGCCGCTGCTGCCGCAGCCGCTCAGTCCACGTTGAACAGTCAAATCTTTGAGTTAGTAACGAATATTCAACTGGTAATAGCGAACATTATTTTACTTATTACGGCACCGTTGTGGTTGCCATTTATTTTACCTTATGTTCTATTCCTTTTGGCATTCGGGCCTGCATTGTCGATATTTGTTGGTCCGCTCTCCCAAATTTAATACGGCCAGTCCTTGGCGGTGATGGCCATCAGGTTCGCGGCCTGGTGGGTGCGACACCGCTGCCGGGATGTTCCTGGCAGCCGTGGCCCCTATCGCGGACAGCAGTCCGGCCGTGCGCGTCTGGTCATTTAGTGCTACCGCGGATAGGCCGCGGGCGATTAATGAGCGCATAAACGTGGACCCGACTCCCGATGGATTGCCGACTTGTCAGGTGGCCGCGAAGTCGGGGGAGTCGCCCCACTTGCTCTCAGGACTGACCGCTGACGCCGCCGCCCCCACCAAACCACTTGGCGCCGGCACCGCCCTCGCCACCGGTACCACCGACAGCGACGATGGCGCCTTTGCCGCCGCGGCCTCCCATGGTGGTATCCCAGTTGTTGCCGGTGGCCCCGCCTGCCCCGCCGGCGGCACCGTCGGTGCCGGCCCCGCCATTGGCAACCCCGGCGCCAAAGAACCCCCCATTTATCGCGAAGGCGCCACCACCGCCGCCGCCGCCGGTGCCGGCTCCGCCAATTCCGGGGTTGCCGCCCTGGCCGGTGCCGGGTGCGACACAGGAGGCCCAACCGCCCACACCGCCTGTGCCGCCGACACCCGCGGCGGAGGCGGCCCCTCCGCCGCCACCACCGCCGCCGCCGGTCGCGACACCGCTGTCGGTGACACCGCCGCCACCGCCGCCGCCACCGGCGCCCCCGAGTCCGCCTGCGCTCCCGGAAGCAGTGGCACCGGCACCGCCGCCCCCGCCGTGGCCGCCTCCCGCCCCCAAGTTGAGGCTAAAGCCGTCGTATTCGAAGGCGCCGCCGCCGGTGCCGCCGACGCCGCCCGTGCCGCCGGTACCGCCGCCCCCACCGCCGCCGGTGCCACCGATACCGCCACCTCCGGCGCGGCCGCCTACGCCGCCGCCGCCACCGCCGCCGCCGACGAGCACGTCGGCGTCCGTCCCCAAGATGCCCAGGTTGTAGCCGCCGGTGCCCCCCGCGCCGCCGGTACCGCCGCCGCCGCCGGTGCCGTTGATACCGGCGCCGCTGGAGTTGCCGCCAAAGCCACCGGCGCCGCCGATACCACCATTGCCGCCGAAGCCGCCGAAGCTGAACACGTTCAGACCGTTGCCGGCGCCGCCCGTGCCGCCGGCACCGCCGGTGCCCCCGGTGCCGCCTAGGCCGCCGGTGCCCGGGTGGCCCAACAGGATTCCGCCAGCGCCACCAGCACCTCCCGCACCCGCGGCCCCGCCAGCCCCGCCGGTGCCACCATTACCAGCGACGGTGTGGGCTGCATCCGCTGACGCGCCGGCGCCACCCGCCCCGCCGATTCCGCCGGTGCCGCCGGTTCCGCCGAATCCGCCCAGCAGCGCCTGGTTGGCGCCGCCGGCGCCACCTTGGCCACCCGCCCCGCCTGCAAGACCCGTACCGCCCTTCCCTGCGGCGACGGTGCTGTCGACGCCGGCATGACCGGCCCCGCCGGTACCACCGGCCCCGCCGGGTCCACCGGCGCCGTTGAGCGACAACAGCTGAATGTTGGGCCCGCCGACTCCGCCGTTGCCGCCGGGCGCGCCAGTTCCGCCGGTCCCGCCAGGCCCGCCGGCCCCGCCATTGCCGCCTCCGATCCACCCATTGGCACCCCCGGCCCCGCCATTACCGCCGATCCCTCCCGACGAGCCGCCGATCCCCCCGGCCCCACCGTTACCGCCGTGGCCCCACAGGCCGGCCGCGCCGCCGGCCCCGCCAATACCGCCGGCCCCGTTGCCGGTGCCTGGCTTGCCCGACCCGCCATTGCCGCCGCTCCCGATCAGCCACCCGCCGGCCCCGCCGGCTTGTCCGGTACCCGGCAGCCCGTTGGCGCCATCACCGATCAGTGGGCGCCCGGTCAGCATCAGGAAGGGTGAATTGATTGCGCCCATTACCGCGTCCTGCGCAGCCTGCAGCGGTGAGGCGGCGGTGGCCTCCGCACTGGCATAAGCGCTGCCACTTGCGGCCAAAGCCCGCGCAAATCCGTCATTGAACGCGGACGCCTGCGCCTTGAGCGCCTGGTACTCCTGGCCGTGGGCGGAAAACAGCGCCGCGACCGCCTGCGACACCTCGTCCCCTGCAGCAGCCAGCACCTGCGTTGTCGACGTTGCTGCAGCCGCATGCGCGGCCCGCAGTGCCGACTCGATGCGGGCCAAATCCGCTGCGGCCGTGGTCATCAACTCCGGCGCCACAATCACAAACGACATGTCGACTCCTTCGGCTCGTCAGCCCAGTCCCGACTCCGAGAAACGCCGTGGCTCGTAAGAGGGTCCGGCTCGGTTGCATCTGTGCCCGAACGTCGCCGGCCATGGGCTTGCATTCGAGGATGTGCGCGGGTTGCGGTCATGGTGTCTTCCTCCGTGTGGCTCGGCGGCTACCGCACGACCCAAGCGTTGCCCCAAACGACGGAGGTGTCTTAAGTAGGTCACTACTTCAATCGCCGCACACTGAACCGCGCCGATCTACGCGCAAGGCGAATTGACAGCGTCGCGAATCTTAGGCTCGGTAACGCCCGGCGCGTCGATCGCCCGAACTCGTCGACTGGAGAAACAACCGAAAGTCTTGTCTTGCAGGCGGTCTCCTGCGATCCACTAACCCGTTCCACTAATCGTTGGCGGCTCCGAAGTGACTCGGAATCCGTTAGAAGCGGCTTCGAGCCACGCTCGCCCCACGTCAGACGCGCTTTTTCAAAGCTCAGAGTTCAGGTGGACCCGCTGACCTGAGCCCAGGCGTCCCGTACGGCGCGTAAAGCGTCCCTCGCCGTGAGCTTGAGGCGGGTTTGGCCGGCGAGCTGGTTCTGCCATTCGCGCTCCGTGGGTGTCTTCGTGAAGTCGTGCCGGGCCGGCGGCTGGTTCGTCGGACCGAGGCGCCGGTAGAGATCCTTTGCCGAGGTGTCAACGGCCCCCAGGCAAGTGAGGGCCCAGAGGTCCCAGAGATCGCGGGCCGCGTGGCGGTCGACCCACGTCGCCGTCTTGGAAGCGGCGAAGGCGGGAAGCGTGGGCACAAACAACTCGGCGGCGGGGGCATCGGCGTAACGCTGGACCAAGGACCGTCGCTCGGTCGGCCATACGACTCGGTCCCGCGACGAAAGCAGCTGTACGCGCACCGTCAGTCCGTCGGATCTGCGGAGCGTCGCCGGTCGGGTGTCGGGAACACGGCTAAGTGCTGGGTCGAGGGTGAGTCGCCCATGGGTGCGTGCGAGCGCGCGGGGCAGGGCAGCATCCAGATCGGCAGCGACGGACTTGCGGTCGCCAATTGCGATGAGGTCGATGTCTTCGCTCAGCCGCCCGTCCGGCAGGTGGGTGCGGGCCAACGCTGTGCCGCCGATGAAGTGGATTCTGTCGCCGAAGTCCCGGGCCAGGAACGCCAAGAGGTGAGAGATGAGGTGATCACGTTCGACCTGTTCAGCGGCGACGCCGAATTGTTCTGCTACGGAGGCCTTTTCGTCGCTGTTCATTGATGGGTCCAGCCCTTTGCCCGCTCCAGTGATGCCCCACGTCGCTGTTCGATCGCCAGGGCCTTCAGGCGGTCCTCATCGCTGTGCTCATACAGTGCCGCGACGGCGGTCGGAACATCGATTTCGGCGTCGCCAAGTTCAGGGCGGTGGGCAAGATCCAGGATGGTCTGCTCGGGTGTGGTAATCAGCGTCGATCCGAGTTCGGTCTCGTAGCGTTCGGCGTCTAATTGTTGGGTGTGCCGCTTGACGAAGCGAACCACCGCAGTGCGGTCAGACAACGCGATAGGGCGATGCTGGGCTGGGACGGCGACCGTCGCCGTGGCCAGTGCGCGTGGAATCGCTCCGTGTAGCCGCGCGGCGCTGACGCCCATGACGACAATGTCGTCCGGGCCGTAGATCGCCGAAGCGATACCTGCCGCTGCGGTTTCCAGGCCCGGCATCCAGCTGCGACCCACCATGTCCCGCGGCACGACGACGTAATAGCCGTCGGTGAGACGGTGCAGGAGTCCGCGTTCGCGCAGACGCGCCACCTCCGCAGCGGGGTACGCGTAGGTGTGTTTCGCCTGTGCCGGACGGAACGTGCCGAGTGGATGCGCGGTCAAGCCGGCGGGGACCGCTGTGCTGCGCTTTCGCGCCATGCTTGCTCCTTCGTTATGCAAATCATAGGCTAAAAACCTATGAAATGCATACTTGGACTCAACGCCGCCTCTCTCGCGCACGATTCAGCGGGTCCTTGCTCCTATGGCGGGTGCAGGGGTGGTGTGGCGGAGGATTTAGTCCTCGTCGCAGGATGGGCACTTGCCGGTCACCGATAGTTGATACATGGAGCACCGGGGGCACATTCTGGCGTCGGACTGATTGTGGCTAGTACCTCCACCGTTTGCGCCTATGTCGCGGCAGGACTTGCAATCGGGTAGCGGCTCGCTCACATGCTCACCAGCCCACTCTCGTACCTCATCTGCGGTTCTTCCGCAGACTTTTACGTAGTGGTCGGTCAGCTTGAGCCCGGCGACGATTGGGGCGAGGAGCGAGCTGCAGCTGACATCATGCAGATGCGCGTCGGCCGGACTGTGGTTCCGGTGGATGTTGAGTACATAGCCGTGTGGATTCTTGTCGCGCCAATTGAGATAGCCGGTGTCGTCGTCGCGGTATTCGCGGGCGCTCATCGCTCTATTTTGCGGCAGGTTGGGACGGAATCACCAGCATTTGCACTGCATGAGGAGCCGGATTCCGGCGTAAAACCAAGCTTTCATCCCGCGGATCACGTCCGCGATAGACGCTCGTGCTCAAAGTCACTGCGTGGCATCAACTTTGGTCAACACCAGCGCCCCTTCGTCGTACGGAAACAGACGGTAAAACACACCAGGTAGCCCGTTCACGAGCGTTGCGCCCTCAGCTTTACTCAGGACACGGGGATTGCCTAGCGCAATACTCTTGCCGCGCTTGTGCAGCACCGCCCGTCCACCGGCGAGTACGTTCTTCAACCAGTCCGACTTCGGTCCATACCCGATGAGAACGACAAAGCCGTCGCGGATAGGAAAGACCAACAGCGGCGTTCGATAATGCCTGCCTGATTTGCGTCCGACGTGTTCGAGAGTCCCCAGGCATGGAAGCCACGGCGTGATCGAAAGAGCCGTTGGATTGGTGACTCGACTGTTGAAGTCTGCGATGGCCCTTGGCATTCGCATGGAACCCCCTCATGTCGTCGCGGGCACCAGGCCGCTGATGTCCTCGTCTTGCAGGAGCTTCATGATCAGATTCAGGTCGAAATAGTCGGTCCAGCGAGTGATCCTCCCGTCGTCGTCGACGACGAAGGTCCCCATCACCGGGATGGCCGGCTTACTTCCGTCAGGAGCCTGAATGTAGTCCAGGCGTTCGGTGAGCACCACGGGACCATCGCTGGCGAGGTTGACGATTTCGAAGGCGTAGGACTCCGGGAACATCGAAAACTGGCCGGCCATGTTCTCCACAATGGCATCCGGTCCGGTGAAGGCGGGCATTCTCACGTTCTGATAGACGGCCCGCGGCTGCGCGGGGAGTTGACGGCGATATTCAAGGAGCGCACCCGCAAGGAATGGACCGACTTCTTCATTGCGACCGATATCGCCGGCGCCCCAGCATTTTTGGGCGCCGATCTGTTCGACGACGACCACGCGAAGGTTCGCCGACTCGTCTACGACGAGGCGCAATCCGACGGGACGTCGCAACGATTGATGGGAACGTGCATCAAGACCAAACCCGACGACGAATTCGCGCCGCCGGCAGCACCTGACGTCGGGCAGCATACGGAAGAGTTACTCACCACGCTGGCCGGTTACGACGCGGCGGAAATGTGGTGCCTTGGTTCGTCGGGCGCAATCTGAATACCGACGGATGCCCCGCTCACGGTTCAAATATGCGGGCGATCACGGAATAACGGAATAAGAAGTACCGGTCCGTTGTTGTCGGTCTAGCGCGCGAATTCGGTCGTCCCGACCGGCGCCAATCCGGGAGGTGCCATGACCACCGCTGTCCTCCAGAGCCGCCTTGCAGCCGTCAAGAACGTTGGCCACTTCGACGCCACAGCCGTAGGCAGGTTTGCCCGCTACATAGCCGAGTCGCCAGACGAGAAGCTCTTCCGCATGAACCCCTATCGCTACGCGAGTGAGACGGGTACGCCTGAGCGCTTGGCGGTGGACCTGTTCCTTCACGCGGCGCATGCGGGGGTGGTCGAGTTCGGTTGGGGCGTCCTCTGCCCGGCCTGCGGTTGTTTCATCACCACCGATCACGCGCTGCGCGCGCTCAACGAGGACCGCTTCTGCGCAATCTGCGAGATCTCCGTACCCCCGGTGATCGACGACAACGTCGAGGTCACCTTCAATGTCGCGCCATCGGCGCGAGCGATCCGCTTCCACAACGCGAATGAGCTCGACTTCCTGCGCGACAGTCTCACACTGTTTTTCTCGCCGAGCGTCGCTGACAGATCACACATCGACCGCGCCGTGGAAAACCCTGTGTGGTTCGGTACCGCTCCGGCTGGCGCGAAGCTGGAGACCGAGATGTCGCTCGCGCCAGGGCATTACGTGCTGGCTCTGCCGCAGTACCACTCGTTGCGGCGGTTCACGGTCGAAGAAAAAGCGGGCGGTTCCGCATTGGACTATGAGGTCCTTGCCGGTGGCGAGCTCGTTCAGGATGGTGACCAGCTTGCGGCCGGCCAAGTGCACATGACCCTGCACAACCGGCTCGGCCGGCCGGTGGTCTTCGGAGCCTTCGCCGACCCGCGTCCGTCCTCGCCGGAGGCGCTCGCCGCGAAGCTCGCCCTATTGGCTGGGCAGTCGGGCGGAAAGTTCCATCGGTTCTTTTCCGTCCAGGAGTTGGTAACTACTCAAGCGTTCCGCGATCTGTTCCGCGCCGAGAGCATTCCGGCGCAGGGTGGCCTGGCCCTGAAGAACCTGACCATTCTCTTCACTGATCTCAAGGGCTCGACCGAGTTGTACTCACGCATGGGCGACATGCGTGCCTACGCCCTCGTCGGCGAACACTTCGGCATTTTGCGCGAGGTGGTCGCCGCACGCGGCGGCGCGGTGGTGAAGACCATCGGCGACGCGGTGATGGCGAGTTTCCCGACGCCGGCGCCGGCCCTGGAAGCGGCCATGGTGATGAACCGTGAAGTTGGCAGGGTTGGCGATCTCGAGCTCAAGATCGGCCTGCACGCCGGCCCGTGCATCGCGGTGGACCTGAACGAGCGCCTCGACTATTTCGGCCAGACAGTGAACATTGCGGCCCGCGTCCAGGCGATCGCGGACTCGCGCCAGATCGTCTGCACCGACCATGTGCGCGAGGCGCCGGGTGCGGCCGAGGTGATAACCGAACTGAACCCGGTAGGCGCGCGCGAGATGGCGGCTCTCAAAGGGGTCGACGGTCAGGTTGGTGTCTGGCGCTACCAGTAGGTCGGCACCATCCAGCGCGGTGCGGGTCTCGAACTATAGTGCGCCACTAGGTATTTCATTGCCCGACCAGCAACCCTGAACGTCGTGGCCCCGGCTATCCCCGCCAAACCTCAGGACTAGGCGGGCTTGCGGGCCGCGTTATCCGCGCCGGGCGGTGGAACCGGCTCGTCGCCGTCTGTCCGGGCCACGCCCGCGGCGAGGTGCTTCAGCAGCTCAGCCTGGATCAACCGGCGCCCGGGCGCGAGCCGGTGCGAGAGCCCGTTCAGCAGGATCAGCGTGCGCCCAACGAGCGCGAAGTCCTCCGGAATCTTGCGCAGGCTCGTCTCGCCCAGGATCTCGAAGAAGCCAGCTTCGGTGTCGCTGTCGCCGATCGTCATCAGCATCAGCGTGCGCAGGTTCTCGGGTTTCATTGAGGCGACGTCGAAGCCGAGTTGCTCGGCAGCAGCGAACGCGGATCGCGAGTCGCCGATCATCGAAGAGACCATCATTGTCGCGACGAGCCGCGCGAACCCTGGTGGCAGCTCCTTGGCCAAGCCGAAATCGAGGAGGCCGATCCGGCCGTCGGGCAGGATCAGGAGGTTCCCGGGGTGCGGATCGCCGTGGAAGAAGCCCTGTTCGAAGATCATGGTGCCGTAGAGCGCGCCGATGTTTCGCGCGATCTCAGAGAGTTTATGGCCTGCCGCGACAAGCTCTTTCGTGCGCGCGACCTGAATGCCTTGCAGGTACTCGAGCACGATCACGTTGTCGCCGCACAGCTCCGGATATACGCGGGGGACGACCACGACGGGGACGTCAGTGAGGTTCTTCGCGAGCCGCTCGGTCGAGCGCACCTCGCGCCGGAAGTCGAGCTCAAATTCGATGAAGCGCGTCGTCTCGGTGACGAGCGCTCGCAGGTCGATGCGCCGCTGCACGAGCATGACGATCCTGACGACGCGGCGCAGCATGCCGAGGTCGAGCGGAATGATCCTCGGGATCTCGGGATAGCGGATCTTCAGGACGACCTGGCTGCCGTCGCGCAGCGTTGCGCGGTGCACCTGCGCCAACGAAGCGGCGGCGAGGGCCCGGCGGTCGATCGTCGCGAAGACCTCGTCGAGGGGGCGGCCGAGGTCGCGCTCAACGAGCGGTCGCAGCGTCTCGAAGGGCCGCGGCGGCACTGCGTCGTGGAATTGGCTCAGTTCCTCGATGAAGGGCGCCGGGAAGAAGTCGGCCCGTGCGCCCTGGATTTGGGCGGCCTTCGTGAAGGCGCCGGCCAGCGAGAGCGCGACGCGCTTGATCTCGCGTGCGGCTGCGCCGTGCGCGCGCTGCCAGTCGGCGTCGTTGGTCGGCCACAGCGCGCTTCGATCGCGCGCCAGCAGCAGCAGGTAGCGGGGCAGGACGCGCACGACCGCAAGCGCCACGCGCAGGACTCGGACGATTCGGAAGTGCTGGATCACGAAGCCGCAGCGCGCCTTTGCTATCGATGTACCGATAGGGGAGGCGCTTCGCGCGCGCTTGAGGCGGTCGTGGGCACGGTGTTATTGTGGCTGGTCAGTCGGTCATTCTCAACACTGTGCTCGTCCAGAGGACCTCGCCATGACGTCTCGTGTCTGGCAGCGCTCGGCGCACTCTCGCGACGGGTCGTCACCCCTTCCTTCTCCTGAGGGCTCCGCTGACTTCGACCTTTTCCTGCCGCTGCGCAGTGCCGGCTCGCTCGAGAACCCCTACCCGATTTACTCCGTGATCCGCACTGTGCGGCCCGTGCTCGAGGTGCCGGTCCCGAACTACGCCGGCCCCGGCGCGTGGATGCTCACGCGCTACCGCGACGTCCACTCGGTGTTGCGCGACCCGCGTTTCTCGGTCGAGCGGCTGCGCGCGCCGCTCATGCGCGACAACCTCGACCGCATGCCGGAGTTTCTGCGCCAGAGCGCGACCGGCATGCGCTCGATGCTGGTCATGGACCCGCCCGACCACACGCGCGTCCGCAAACTCGTCAATAAGGCCTTCACGCCCAAGCGCGTCGCCGCGCTGCGCGGCCACATCGAGGCGATCGTCGGCGAGCTCGCCGACGAGGCGCAGGCCAAGGGCACCTTCGACCTGATTCACGACGTCGCCGAGCCGCTCCCGGCGATCGTGATCGCTGAGCTGCTCGGCGTCCCGGCGGAGGACCACCGTCAGTTCCGTCAGTGGTCGAGCGCGATGATCAACGGCTTCGGATCGCCCAATGCCGAGGCACGCGCGACCAGCGCGGAGGCGGCGCGCCAGGTCTTCGACTACCTCGCCGATGTCATCGCCGCCCGACGCCGCTCACCGCGCGAGGACCTGATCAGCGCGATGATCGCGGCTCAGGAGGAGCGCGACGCGCTCTCCGATGCGGAGCTGCTCGCGACCGGCAACCTGCTGCTGCTCGCCGGGCACGAGACAACAACGAACTTGATCGGCAACGGCACGCTCGCCCTGTTGCGCGAGCCCGATCAGTGGAACCGGCTGTGCGAGGAGCCCGCGCTGCTCCCGACCGCGATCGAAGAGCTGCTCCGCTACGACGGGCCCGTGCAGGCGACGGTGCGCGTCGCGCTGGAAGACGTCGCGATCGACGACCAGGTGATCTCGGAGGGCTCGCTCGTGCTGGTGAACATCGGCTCGGCGAACCACGACCCCGAGACGTTCGAGGACCCAGACCAACTCGACCTCGCGCGTGCCCCGAACCCGCACCTCGCGTTCGGGTTCGGCACGCACTTCTGTCTCGGGGCGCCGCTCGCGCGGCTCGAGGCGCGGCTCGCGTTTGATGCGCTGACGAAGCGGTTCCCGAGGCTCTCGCTGGTGGATGACCGGCCGGTGTACCGGACGAATCCGGTGCTACGCGGGCTCACGAGCCTGAACGTGGCGGCGTAGGCGCAAAGCTTGCGGCCGCCCCACTCAAATCATGTATCGCGCCGGCTGTTGGTGACATCGGGATCCGCAGGGGCGAGGCGAGTACCGTCAGCTCACGTGGAGATCTCCTGCGCGTTCGCGACGTCGTCAACCACTCCCAAACACGTTGAGCTGGCGGAAGAGCTGGGCTACAAACGTGCATGGCTCTACGACTCGCCGGCGCTCTACCCCGACGTGTGGATGGTGCTGAGCCGGTGCGCCGAGCGCACGACTCGCATCGGCCTCGGTCCTGGGGTGCTTGTCCCCAGCCTGCGACATCCGATGGTCAATGCCGCCGCGATCGCCGAGCTCGCCGATCAGGCACCCAATCGTGTGGCCGTCGCGATCGGCTCGGGGTTCACGGGGCGCTTCACGCTGGGGCAGCGACCGATGCCGTGGCGGCGCGTCGCCGAGTACGTCCGCTGTCTCAAGGCGCTACTGGCAGGCGAGCCGGCTGAGTGGGACGGCGCCACGATCCGGATGCTGCAGCTTCCCGGCTTCGGCGCGCAGCGCCCGCTCGCTGTGCCTATCCTGATCGGCGCGGACGGTCCCAAAGGGTTGGCGGTCGCGGCCGAGCTGGGCGACGGCGTCTTCTCCGCGGCCGTCCCTCAGCCGGACGCTGTGAAGGCGGCCGGCTGGCGCGCGTTGCTGGCATTCGGCACCGTCTTGGACGACGGTGAGGAGTTGACGTCGCCGCGGGTGGTCGCGGCCGCCGGCCCGGCAGCTGCGGTGCTCTACCACGCGATGTACGAACGGGGCGGCGCGGCGGCGGTCGACGCGTTGCCCGGCGGACGTCACTGGCGCGAAGCGATTGAGGCTGTGCCCCAACACGAACGGCATCTTGCGATCCACGCCGGCCATCTCGTCGAGGCGAACCCGCGGGACGCACCTCACGTCGCAGACCTGATCCCGATGGCGAGCTCGATGGCTTTGACGGCGACTCGTGACGAGATGCCTGGCAAGATCGCCACTTTAGGCGCTTCGGGCGTCACCGAATTGGCGTATCAGCCGGCGGGTCCGGATATCGAGCGTGAACTACGTGCGTTTGCGTCCGCTGCCGGCCTGCCCGGCGTCGGCAACTAGCGGCAGTACCAATCACGCACTGCCACAACGTAGTGCGGGACGCCTTGTCGAATGCTTCTTGGCGAACATCTAGTCGTCCGGTCGGTCCGGCGGCACATTCACGACGACCGCCCTAGGGAGCCGCATGACACACGTAAGGTGGCACCGATGGACGGTGTTGCAGAACTGGTACCGGTGCTACCGGCGCACCGCTTTGATGAGGGCGCCCTCGCACGGCACCTGCGCGGCCAATTGCCGGGCTTCGACGGTCCACTGAGCGTTCGCCAGTTTCAAGGCGGGCAGAGCAACCCGACCTTTCACCTGCACACCGCCGAGGGCGAGTACGTCCTGCGTAAGAAGCCCCCGGGCACGTTGCTGCCGCGGGCGCATGACGTGCAACGCGAACACCGTGTGATGTCGGCGTTGCGCGACACCGATGTGCCGGTACCCCGCATGCGGCTGATGTCCAACGACGAATCCGTCATTGGCACAGCTTTTTTCATCATGGATTACGTCCCCGGACGCATCTTTCACGACCCAGCCTTGCCCACCTGCAGACCGGCGCAGCGTGCGGCGATCTACGAGGATCTCGCTCGGGTGCTGGCCGCGCTGCATGGTGTGGACTGGCGTGCGGCAGGACTGGAGGGGTTCGGCCGGCCGGAGGGCTACCTGCAGCGTCAGGTGGCGCTGTGGACGAGGCAGTGGCAGGGCGCGCGCGTGGAAGACATGCCGACGATGGACATGCTGGCGCAATGGCTGCCAGAACACCTGCCCTCCGATGATGAGCCGGCGTGCATCGCGCACGGCGACTACCGCTTGGGTAACGTCCTGATCCATCCCAGCGAGCCGCGGATTGTCGCGGTCTTGGACTGGGAACTGGCAACCATCGGCCATCCGTTGGCCGACCTCGGCTATACCTGTCTGACCTACCATCTTTCGCCGGAATTCAGCGGCACCAAAGGCGTGGCGGGGCAGGACCTCACGGGCACCGGCATACCCGATGAGCAAGCCTTCGTCGCGAGCTACTGTCGGCATGCGGACCGGGAGCCACCCCGGTCGCTCGACGCCTTCATCGTGTTCTCCATGTTCCGCCTTGCCTCCATCACCGCCGGCGTGTGGCGGCGCGGGCTCGATGGCAATGCGGCCGACTCCAGGGCCGGCACATCAGAGGTCCGGGACCGCTACCGCGCCCTGGCGCGAATGGCGTGGGCTTTGGCGCAACGACTTTCGGATGGGTGAGGCGGCCCGACTTGCCATTTCTCCGTTCGGCAGCGTTGTTCGGCCAATACGCGGCAACGAAGGCTGCGCGAGGGGTTCAAGGAGCAAGCTTCAATTAGCTCAAATTGATTGCAGTACAGGTGATTTAACAGTTACGTACGTGCTTTCACAGCTCGAGCACCGCATAAAACGGACACTGTGAGCGATGGATGGCCGATCTGCGGTAGGTGCTGCGAAGTTGCGTACTTTTCTTGGATGGGTGGCGCGCACGAGTGTCCGACTGCCGAGCACAGGAGGTCGCCCACCCGACGAGCACATTGACAACAGCCAGGATAATGCTGGGCTACGCCGGACCCGAGGGCGCGGCCATTAACGGCGACGAGGAGACTGTTTCCGAGCGCCTCGATGAACTGGCCGCGGCGGGCATCGACGTGTTCGTCGGAATCGTCTTCGACCCGTCCCGAGAGGTGCCTGAACGGAGCGTTCGTTGCTGCTATTGAAGGACCAGAGTGCCCAAAACGGACCTGGGAAGGAACTGGCATGACAGCAGAAACCGGGACAGCGTTGCGGATCTGCCCGCTGTGCGAGGCGACCTGCGGCCTTACATTGACCATCGTCGACGGCAGGGTGGTCGGTGCTCGCGGCGACCGTGATGACGTGTTCAGTGCGGGTTTCATCTGTCCGAAGGGCGCGAGCTTCGGCGAGCTCGATAACGATCCCGACCGGTTGACCGGGCCCCTCGTCCGGCGTGAGGGAGTGCTGACCGAAACCAGCTGGGAGGAGGCGTACGCGGTCGTCGCAGACCGCCTGGGTGAGGTTATTCGCGAGCACGGCGGCCCATCCGTCGGCGTCTACTTCGGTAATCCGAGCGCACACACCGTCGCGGGTAGCCTGTACTCGCCGTTAGTCATTCGCGGTCTTGGCACCCGGCAGGTGTACAGCGCGAGCACGCTCGATCAGATGCCCAAGCACGTCGCGCTCGGCCTGATGTTCGGCAGCCCGGTCGCGTTCACGGTGCCCGATCTCGATCGCACCGACTATCTGGTCATCATCGGCGCTAATCCATTGGTGTCCAACGGCAGTTTGGCCACCGCCCCCGACTTCCCCGGTAAGCTGCGTGCGCTGCGTAAACGCGGGGGCAAGCTCGTCGTCATCGATCCCGCCCGCACGCGGACGGCCGAACTGGCTGACCGCCACCTCGCACCGCGACCCGGCACCGACGCCGTACTGCTGTTCGCCATCGTGCACGCGCTTTTCGAAGAGGGCCTTGTCGCAGAAGACCTCGGCGGAATCGCGCAGCACGTCAACGGCGTCGACGAAATCCGCGCACTGTCCGATGAATTCGCGCCGGAGGCGGTCGCTTCGCACTGCGGAATATCCGCTGATGACATTCGCGTGCTGGCCCGCGAGATAGCGGCGGCCCCGACTGCGGCCGTGTATGGCCGAATGGGTACCTCCACAGTGGAATTCGGTGCGATTGCCAGCTGGTTGGTAGACGCAATCAACATCCTGACCGGAAACCTCGACCGACCGGGCGGAGCGATGTTCCCCCTCGGCGCGACGGCGCCCACACCCCGCCCGCCGAAGCCGGGCCGAGGGTTCCGAATCGGGCGTTGGCACAGCCGTGTCTCGGGCCACCCCGAGGTGATGTCGGAGCTTCCCGCCGCCGCGCTCGCGGAGGAGATCGACACCGCGGGGGAGGGTCAGATCAAGGCGATGATCACGATCGCCGGAAACCCCGTGTTGTCGGCGCCGGACGGCGATCGGCTCGACCGCGCGCTCGACAGCGTTGATTTCATGCTCAGCATCGACCCCTACCTCAACGAGACCACCCGTCACGCCGACGTGATCCTGCCGCCGCCCCCGCCGGCGCAGAGCGCCCACTTCGACTTCGCGCTCAACAACCTTGCGGTGCACAACAACGTGCGCTACTCACCGCCAGCTCTGCCGCTGGACGCACGGCCCGACGAGCCGGAGATCCTGTCGCGCATCGCACTGATTCTCTATGGCCTGGCACCGGACGGCGACGTCGCGTTGGTGGACGATCAGGTGATTGCGATGACGTTGACCAAGGAGGTCGCCGACGCGGACTCACCCGTCGCCGGGCGCGCGGTCGACGAATTGACCGCGATGCTTGCCCCCGGCCCCGGCTACGAACGACGCCTGGACATGATGCTCCGGCTCGGGCCCTACGGCGATGCCTTCGGCGCCAACCCCGACGGGCTCACTCTGGAACGGCTCAAGGCCGCGCCGCACGGCATCGACTTAGGTCCGTTGCAACCACGGCTTCCCGAGGTACTCCGAACCCAAACGGCGCGAATCGAACTCGCGCCCGAGCCGCTGATCGCCGACGTGGCGCGGCTGCGCGAATCGGTCGGCCTCCGCGAAGGCCCGTTCATGCTGATCGGCCGGCGCCATCTGCGCTCCAACAACAGCTGGATGCATAACGTGCCGGCGCTGTCAGGCGGCACCAACCGCTGCACCCTGCGGATCCATCCGGACGACGCCGCCGACCTCGGGCTCAGCGATATTGCGGTGATCAAGGGCCCGGGCGGTGAACTCATTGCTCCGGTCGAGGTGACCGATGCCATGCGGCGGGGCGTCGTCTCGCTGCCGCATGGGTGGGGACACGATCGCGGCGGCACGGGACAGAAGCTCGCGGCAAGCCAGCCCGGTGTCAACGTCAACCAACTCAACGACGGCACTCATCTTGACCCGCTATCAGGCACCGCTGTGCTCAACGGCATCCCGGTCGACATTGCCCCTGCGGGCTGATGAGTAGGCGCTTCGCTCACGCAGCCGATGGTGGGCGCACGATACAGCGAAAGCCGATGTGGCTCATGCCGGTATCGATAGGTTGCGGTCTGCGGCCGGCCGGTCGGTAAGGCCGGCAGTAGCTATCAGCGCACAGGAACGAGCCGCCCTTGACCACCTTGCGCCAGTAGTTAGCCAGACGATGCCTCGGCCGCTCGGGTTCGTCGCCCAGCTGTACGTCGCGTGTTCCAGGCCACCGCGGGACCCGAATGTTGGGCTCGGTAGCCGCGCGGCGCCGGATACTTCTGAGCATGAGCGTCAACGACCGATCGGCGGTGTCGCGCCAGTTCGTGGCATTCTCCCCGCCCGTCTCTTCCCGAATGAACGAGTTCGTCACCGGAAAGAGAAAGGGAGTCTTTTACGTCGTATACACCGCGGTGGCGGCGGCGGTCTTTGCGTTGACCATGGTCAGGTCGTTGAGACCGTGGATGCAGTGGGGCTTGGGTGCGGTGATCGCCCTAGCCGTGGTGGTTCCGCTGATTTGGTTGGCCTATGTGTGGTGGCGTTCGCGCCAAAAAATTCTCCTGGACGTCACGAGCGATGGCCTGACCGTCAATCACGTTCCGGCCAGGGTCTTTTCATTCGTTGACGCAAAGCTGGGCCCTTGGGCGGCGATGGGTGTGGCGCTTCACCTGGAATCAGGTTCACACCGGTTTGTTCTCGGCGGACGAGATCGTCGGATCAGTCCGTCGACACGGCTGGACGCCCAGCCAGTTGCGGCCGTCGACGCGTGGTTGTGGTCGTCAGAGTTCGATGAGCTTCTCGCCATAGCCAGCAGCCTCGGGGGAGCGGAGGTACGCGGTCCCGCACTGGCGGAACCGACTCGCTGCTTGCTATTTCCCAACCCGTATCTGGCCGAGCAGTTCGGGTCGTTTGCCTTCCGTGAACACCTGCGCCATCAGCAGTCGCTTTCGCGGCCGAGCCTGATCGTTGACATGGACGATGATGCGATCCGGCTGATCGACCCGGACAGCGGTGCGGTCACCGCCTCGGCGTCGCGTGCGCAGGTCACCGCGACACCGGCGGTCTTCCAGCCCGACAGTGTCACGAGCGGCGACGGAAGCACCTATAACTACCCTGCGATCACCGGCCTCGTCCTGCGCCTTCCTGGTGTGCAGCCGCTGACCATCGGGTGTCTCGACCTCGTCGGGTCGCGATTCAGATTCACGTGGCGAGGAAACGCGCCCAGGCAAAATGAACGCTCTGCTCATGTGGTCTCCGGCGGTGACTGGCTGGCGCTCGCTGAGAAGTTCGGGTTGACGTCGCACCTGGAAGACAGCGTGCGGCAGTAGGGCTGCCCACGGCTTCGTTCCAGGCCTACGGGATCACCGAGGTGTCCCCGATCGCCACCCTGCGTAAGGTGGCCGAGATGGGGATGTCGCGTCGCCCGCTGTCAGGACTGGAGGCGACGGTCAGCCTCCTGCCCGCCGCTACCCCAGGTACCCGCCGGCCGAGATCTCGTCAACCGAATGCACTGCACCTCCCTCGGATTCCCACCGCTGGAGGGCACGCAGCCGGAACGATAGATCCTCGTGGCTGTCGCCGCCTGCGCGGCGCGGCCCGGTCAGCGGGCTAATGCCTGTGGTGGCGGGCTTCTCAGTGATTGTTGACATGTAGCCATCTCCTCCTCTGTCCGTTGTTGGCCGACGCCTGGGAAGACGTGTACTGGTAATGCGCGCGCGTATGCGAGTGATCACGCTGCGGCTGACCCGGACTCTCGGGCTGAAACCGGTTGGTCGGGTTTGCTTGTCGATGCATAGGTCCCGTAGGGCGCCGCATCGAGCAACGTGACGGACAGCTTGACACCGTCGGGGTTGTAATACGATCGCCGGTCACCCGGGCGAGCTCCGACGATCGCTCTGCCAAGCGGCGACTGCGGCGAAAACACCTCGATGTCAGCATCTTCGACGCCGCGGACACCCAGCAGAAACGTCTCCGTCTCAGCGGTGTCGTCGTAGCGGACCGTCAACACCATGCCGGGTTCGGCCAGCCCGTCATCTGGCGGATCCTCACCGACGATTGCGTTGGCTATCAGGTCGTGAATACGGCTGATGCGTGCATGGCGAGCCTGATGCTCAGCCGCGATGATGTCGCTGGCATTTTCCCCGGTGGATACTTCGCTGTCAGCTCCTGCCCGCAGGGCCGCAAGCCGCATATGCAGGCCGATATAGGCCTTTCTCGTCATCCAAACTCGTTCGTTGCCAGTCATTTCGATGGAATCCTTTCGTGGGTTCAAAAGATTTACGCAGGGACGAGTTGTAACATCAGCGTCGCCCCTGGTAAAACGTTATCCTGTTGGCGCGGTGAACATTCCGTGGTGATCCTGCAGGACCTGGCTACCGATCGACCGCTGGACCACCTGTTCGTCGCAGCGGGTCGAATGCGCGCAGGCTTTCGGGTTGCTTGCCGGTGGTGATGTACTCGGCCAGCAATCGACCGGTCACCGGGCCGTGCGTCAGTCCCCACATGCCATGTCCACCGGCCACATAGATGCCGCGCGATATCTGCCCAATCAGCGGGCGGCCGTCGGGGGTTACCGGGCGCGGACCAACCCAAATGTCGCTTCGTTCGCCCCACCGCACGCCCTCCAGTGATGGGCCGGCTGAGGCGACAATGGCGTCGACTCGCTCTGGTCGCACAGGCTCATCGGGGTCGCGCAACTCCATGGTTCCCGACACTCGCAACGCGCCGTGGTACGGCGTGAACGCCACCCGCGCGTGCGGCAGATAAAAAGGGCCGGGGACCGGGCGGTTTACCGGCACGGTGAACGAGTAACCTCTGCCGGCCTGCACAGGCACACGTATGTGGCCCTTGGTCAGCCGCGGTAGCCATGCTCCCGTGGCGATGACTGCGGCGTCGACGGTCAGCGGCGTCCCGGTGCGGGGGTACACCGAGACGCCGCCGCCGGAACCGACCACGCGTCGGACGTCCAGCCTGCGGATCGTCGCTCCACGCTCCTCGACCGCACTGCCCAACGTGTGCACAAAGCGGCCGGGGTCGACGAAGCGCTGACCGTTGATATTCAGCCCAGCGGTGATGAAGGGCGATGCCAGCGGTACTTGTTCCCGCAACGCCTCACCCACCAACTGGGTGATATACGTTGCCTGGCCGGACTTTTCGAGTTGGTCAAGCTCTCCCATCATGACTTCGGCATCTTTGGCGGTGCGGAACAGCGCTGTGATAGGCGCATCCGTCACTGGTACGTCGACACCATTGCCTACCAGTACATCGAACGCTTCAATGCATTCCTCGTTGAGCGGTGCGATGGCCCGCACCGCTCGATTCCAGCTCGACCGCCGACAATTGGCGGCAAATTGGGTCAAGAAGCCAGCCAAGGCAGGGTTTGGGGTCAGCGGGATGCTCAGCGGAGATGCCGGATCGAACAGAGCACGCAGCCCGGAGCGCAGCGTGGCAGACGAGTTCAGCGGGATGGTCAATCCCGGCGCGATCCATCCGGCGTTGCCCCACGACGCGCCGGCCGCCACGCCGATACGGTCCGCCACCGTGACCTCAACCCCGCGTTCTTGCAAGAACCAGGCCGTCGACAACCCGACGATGCCCGCACCCACGACGACCGCTGAGCGCGGCCCGCCGTCGATGCTCCCGAAACCACTCACTCCACACCTCCGCGGTTCCAAACTGGCTAGACAACTCCAGGTTGGCTGCGAATGCGACTCAACGGGTTGCCCGTTTCCGACAATCGGCCTGCTGCCCGCTGTCGCTGACCGACAAGCAAGCGGCCGCGTCCTATGCCTCGCGCCAGCCCGGGTTCCGCATGCAAGCCGATTCCATTGCCACCGTCAGTACCCCCACTGCCCCCCGACCAGGCGTCAGCTGCTTCTACAAAGAGTGTTCCTAGTCCCTCAGCATGGGTACTCGTCTGAGCGCGATGACAGACACGATGACTGATACGACTTACCGAAGCACGGATGACGTAGACCCTTGCGTGCGTGTTTACGGGACGCGGGTTCACAATCTGCGGGGAATCGACGTCGTCGCCCCTCGCGACGCCTTGGTCGCGTTCACCGGCATCTCCGGATCCGGAAAGTCGTCGTTGGCGTTCGGGACCATCTATGCCGAGGCCCAACGCCGCTACTTCGAATCGGTCGCTCCGTACGCCCGTCGCCTACTCTTGCCAACCGGCGCGCCAAAGGTGGATGACATCACCGGGCTGCCGCCTGCAGTCGCGTTACAGCAGCGTCGTGGCTCGGCGACGTCGCGGTCGACGGTCGGCACGGTCACCACCTTGTCGAATCTGCTGAGGATGTTGTTCTCCCGCGCCGGAACCTATCCGCGGGGAGCCAAGGAACGACTGGACTCCGACGCCTTCTCCCCTAACACCGCGGTCGGGGCGTGCCCGGAATGTCACGGGCTGGGGCGAGTCCACCGGGTGACCGAAGAGACACTGGTGCCGGACCCGTCGCTGACCATTCGGGAGGGAGCTGTCGCAGCGTGGCCAGGGGCCTGGCAGGGGCAGAACCTGCGCGACATCCTGATTACGCTGGGCTACGACATCGACAAGCCGTGGCGGAAACTCCCTAAGCGGCAACGCAATTGGATCCTGTTCACAGATGAGCAGCCAACAGTCGAGATCGATCCGACGCAGCATCCCGTGCAGGCCGATTATTACTACAACGGCACGTTCTCCAGCGCCGAGCGTCATGTTCGGCACACGTTGGCCAACTCGCACAGCGCGAAGATGCGTCGCCGTGTGCTGCAGTTCGTCGACAGCGTCGACTGCCCGGTGTGCGACGGATCCGGGCTCAGGCCCGAAGCACTCGCGGTGACATTCGCCGGGCGCACCATCGCCGACTACGCGGCGATGCCGTTGACCGATTTGACAGAGACGCTGCGTCCGACGGCATCTCGGAGCGATGCCGCCGCCGCGTACGAGTCGACGGAATCCGGCGAGCTCACGGAAGTGGCGACCATGATTGCCGCCGACCTGGTCGCACGCCTTCAGATACTCATCGATCTGGGCCTCGGCTACCTCACGCTCAGTCGCCGCACTCCGACGGTCTCGCCCGGTGAATTGCAGCGATTGCGGCTGGCGACCCAACTGCGTGCCGGCCTGTTCGGCGTGCTCTATGTGCTCGACGAACCGTCCGCCGGTCTGCATCCCGCCGACGCCGAACCACTGCTCGATGTACTCGATCGGCTACGGCGCGCGGGCAATTCGTTGTTCGTGGTCGAGCACGACATGGACGTGGTCCGCCGTGCCGACTGGATCGTCGACGTCGGACCCGGCGCCGGCGAGCTTGGCGGACAGCTCCTCTACAGCGGTCCGGTAGCGGGTCTCGCGGAGGTCGACGAATCGGTCACTCGCAGATACCTTTTCGGCGGCCCTGGGCGGGCGCCGCGTGAGCCCCGCACTCAGTCAGGACAATTGCGACTTCGCGGGATCTCCTTCCATAATTTGAGAGACCTCGACGTCGATCTGCCGTTGGGTCTGTATACCGCCGTCACCGGAGTGTCCGGTTCCGGCAAATCGACGCTCGTCGTCAAGGTCCTCGGCGACGTCGTGAACAGTCATCTCGGAGCGGCACGCGCGGCGGAGCCCGCCGAATCCGACGACGACGAAGCCGACGGCGGGATCATCGACCTTGATCGCGACGCGAGTGTGGGTGTCCAGGCCGACGGTGTCGAGGAGATCGACCGGTTGGTAATGGTCGACCAGCGCCCGATCGGGCGCACGCCGCGCTCGACGTTGGCGACCTACACCGGGTTGTTCGATGCCGTGCGCCGCGAGTTCGCCGCGACCTCCCAGGCGCGTCGACGCGGTTGGACCGCGGGCAGGTTTTCGTTCAACGTGGCCGACGGTCGCTGTTCCACGTGTCAGGGGGAGGGGTTCGTAGCGGTCGAATTGTTGTTCCTGCCAGGCACATACGGCACCTGTCCGGCGTGCCGGGGTGCGCGGTACTCCGACGAGACGCTGAAGGTGCGCTATCGGGACAGGACGATCGCCGATGTGCTCGCGATGACGGTCGATGAGGCCTTCGAGTTTCTTGCCGACGTCGCCAGCGCTGTGCGCAGTCTGACCACGCTGCGGGAGGTGGGACTGGGTTATCTCCGTCTTGGACAACCCGCGACCGAACTGTCGGGCGGTGAGGCGCAGCGGATCAAGCTCGCCTCCGAACTGCAACGACCCCGGCGCGGGCATACCCTCTACGTTCTCGACGAACCGACCACCGGGTTGCATCCCGCGGACGTGGACCGGCTCGATGAGCAGCTGCATCGCCTGGTCGACGCGGGCAACACCGTTGTCGTGGCAGAACACGACATGCGCATGGTCGCCGGCGCCGACTGGGTGGTCGACCTTGGTCCGGGCGCCGGCAGCAATGGCGGCAAGGTGATTGCGGCGGGCCCGCCACGAAAGGTGGCAAGCGCCGAAAACAGCCGTACAGCAACGTATCTCGCGAAGTGGCTGGCGCAGTCGGCTGTCGATTGAGAGTGTCAGGACGCGTACTTCTCCTCGACTCGGATCCGGAATTCGCGACTGACACCAGCTCTCTTCTGTGAAATGACCCGGCCGAGTTCGCTGCTGCGTAGCATGTGGGATTCCAGTGAAGCTGATTTGGCTTTCACTGCGGTCAGTAGGAGGGGCCATGTCGTTCGTTGTCACAGCACCGCAAGCGTTGGTCGCAGCGGCGGGAGATATGGCGAGTGTCGAATCGTTGATCAGCGCGGCGAACGCCGCGGCGCAGCCGGCCACCACGAGGCTGTTGGCCGCTGCCGGCGATGAGGTCTCGGTGGCCATCGTCGCCCTGTTCAACGCGCACGCCCACAACTACCAGACGATCAGCGCGCAGGCGACGGCGTTTCACGCACGGTTTGTCCAGGCGCTCAGCGCCGGCGCGGAGGCGTATGGGACCGCTGAGGCCGCCAGCACCTCGCCGCTGCAGAGTTTCGGACAGGACGTCCTAGCTCTGATCAATGCCCCCACGTTGACGCTGCTGGGGCGTCCGCTGATCGGCGACGGCGCCAACGGGACCGCTGTCAGTCCGAACGGTCAGGCTGGCGGCCTGTTGTACGGCAGCGGCGGCAAGGGCTACAACGGCGCCGGCGGCGCCGGGGGCGCCGCGGGGTTGATCGGCAACGGCGGGGCCGGGGGGACTGGTGGGACCGGCCAGCGCGGTGGCGCCGGCGGCAGCGCGTTGTTGATTGGCAATGGCGGCATCGGCGGGTCTGGCGGTGACGGGCTTGCCGGCGCAGCTGCCTCCGGCGGGGCCGGCGGCATCGGCGGAAGTGGCGGGTGGCTTTGGGGCAACGGCGGAACCGGCGGACTCGGTGGTGCGGGCGGTAGCGGTGTGGCGACCGGCGGCGTCGGCGGGCCGGGCGGCGCGGGTGGCCCCTCCGGGCTGATAGGCGACGGCGGCCGCGGCGGCGGCGGCGGGGTGGGCGGAACCGGCGTCACCGGGGGAGCGGGCGCCACTGGCGGCAGCGGCGGTGTCGCACTGGTCGGCAATGGCGGTACCGGTGGCGTGGGCGGGATCGGCGGCACGGGAACGACTTCCGATGGCGCCACCGGGTCGAACGGCGCCGGCGGCATGAGCGGGGCGCTGCCTTACCTAGACGTCATACGCCGCAAGCTCGGCCTGCCGTGATTCCTCGCTGCCCTCATGTCATCGAAAAGAGCTGCTGCATCACAACCACGCTCGCAGCACGCTGCAGACCGCCCTCCACCGCGATGCGCTGATCGTCCGGGGACTCGAGCAGTTGATCGAGCGCCGTGGAGACCTTTTTCATGTCGTAGATCGGCTGATCCTTCGCCGCTTGCGAAGCAAACGTATCCCGGTAGAAGACGAGCATCGGATCGTTCGGATCGCGGGTCGGCGGCGTCGTGAAAGGATGTTTCTGGCGGTCGTAAACCTCCGGTATCAACACGTCTTTCGCCGCTTCGCGAAGGACGTGCTTCTCGCGAATTCCCTTGACTTTCATCTGGACTGGTACGCGGGCCGCGGCTCCGGCGACACGATGGTCCAGGAAGGGTACCCGGCCTTCGATGGAGTGCGCCATCTCCATGCGGTCGGCGAGGTAGTTCAGAATGAAATTCGGCAGGACCGTTTTCGCGTTGATGTACAGCATCTGATTCAGGTGGTCGCGACCCGCGACGCGCTGCGCGATCGGCAGGCGGTCCAGCGCGGCGATCAGCGGCTGGAACTCCCGCACTGCGGCCGGAAGGTCGTCGCGCAGCAACGGTGCCACGCTGTTCGTTTGTGCCGCACCGACATTGAGCGTTGCCGGCAGCCAGCCGAGCCTGCGCTCGACCGCCTGCATTTCCTGGCTGCTGACTCGATCCGGCATCATGAGCGCGCGAGTCGCAGCGTTGGCGCCGAGCATCTCATCGAGAAGTGCCAGTCTCTCGTCGGCGCTCAGTGTCGCGTCGTTGTTCAGCGCGTCGACGCGATAATACGGATACCCGCCCAGCATTTCGTCGGCGCCTTCGCCGGTGAACACCACTTTGATGCCGGCACCCCGGACGGCACGGCTCAGTAGGTATTTGGCTACGCCATGTCCGTTGAACATCTGAGTTTCGGCATGCCAGACCGCATCTGCGAATGAGTCGGCAATCTCTCGCCCGGTGATCGGTATGGGGTGGTACGTGGCGCCGACCCGTTTGGCCTGTTCTTCGGCGACACGGGCCTCGTCGTAGAGCGGGTTCTCGAAGGTGAGTGTGAACGCGCGAATCGGCCGGTTCATCTCCTGCTGGGCCAGCCCGAGGACGGCACAGGAGTCGATGCCGCCACTGAGATACGACGCGACCTCGACGTCGGCAACCAGTCTCTCCCGCACCGCATCCCGGAGCGCCTCACGAAATTCGGCGACGATCTCGTCTTCACTTCGCGAGTCTGCCCGCATCTGATCGGCAGTCGGGATCTCCCAATCCCAGTACGGGTAGATGCGAACATCACCATCGCGGGCTATCGCATAACACCCCGGCGGCACGGCACTGATGCCGGCGAACTCGGTTGTCTCGTGGGATCTTCCGAACCCTCCGGTAGCGCCCTCGAGGTCCCATTTAGCGGGCACACCGAGCGCCAACAGCGCTTTGATCTCGGACGCGAAGAACACCTCACCGTCTACCGCCGCGTAGTAGAGGGGTTTGACACCGAAGCGGTCACGGATTGCATACATCGCGCGCTGGCGTTCGTCGGCAATGATCACTGCGAACTCGCCGCGCAATTGCGTCGCGGCCTGGATGCCACGCTCGGCATACAGATGCAATGCGATCTCGCTGTCGCTGGCTGTCGAAAAGTGGTATCCGCTCGCACGGAGTCGCTCGCGGATCTCGCGGTAACCGTAGAACTCGCCGTTCACAACCAGGTGCACCGCGCCGTCCGGGCTCGTCATCGGCTGACTTCCGTTGTGCAGACCGATGATCGACAACCGGGTGTGCCCGAGCGTCCATTGCCCGTCCCGCGATGTCCACGTGCCGGAGCCATCCGGCCCACGATGTTCCAAGAGCTTGAGCGCGGTATCGCACCGTTCAGTCGGAAGACCCCGGCGGGTCATCGCAGCGAATATCCCGCACATCGTTGTGCCCTCCGCAATCTTTCCCGGTCGTTACGCGCCGATCTCCTGCCTCGGCGCGATCGCACGCCACCGAACTGGCAGCGCGGCCACTCGAGCCTAACGCGGGGGATCTCAGCATTCGCCGGCAGCGGCGTCGAGGTGGGCTATACGGGCACGTCTGACGGCTCGCGACGCTCTGTTGGCCTTGAATATCCTGTCGCACAGGTCATTTGGCGCTAACGTGCCAAACCCGCAATGCGAGTCCTATAGGCGCGTCACCGTTCCGTGCGGCTAGTTGCCCTCGAGCCCGTACTTCGGCGCCACCTCGATCAGCTGGCCGGCGGCGAGGAGGTCCTTCACCCTCGTGTTGCCCAGGAAGTACTGGACGCCGCCGCCGGGCTGCCCGGCGAATCCCTTGATCTTGCCGGACTGCACCGTCAGGTCCTTCATGACGCAGTAGACGTGATAGTTAGCTTCCGGCGAGCCCTTGTAGGTGTTGAGCGACGACGGCGGCAAAGCCCGAGCAGCGAACGGCGTGTGCTTTTCGTTCGCCAGGAAGTTTGCTTCATCGGGCTGCCCGAACCGGTCGAACAGATGCCCCTTCTTCATCGTGAACGGCGCGGCCGGTCCGTCGAAGCCGAAGTTGGTCGGCCACTTCCAGCCCCTGTTGGGGTCGTAAAACGTGTCGAGGAAGGCCTTGGGTTGTAGCGCTGGCGTTCCGAGCCGTTGGTAGTCGGTCAGCAGCCTTTTCACCGGTCCGGTGGGCAGGGTGTTCGGTCCCAGCAAATTGCCGGAGTACGGGTCGGGGACGGGGAAGGGCTGGGAGTTCTCCGCCGCGGCATCCCCGGTCCCAGCTTCCGGGCATTGCTTGTCCGCGTTGGCAGTGGCTGGAAACAAAAGAGACAACACGAGCGCGATCAGCGCGCTGATGATTAAGGACTGGCGCCGCATCCACGGACTCCTTCAGGGTGCTGTTGAGACTGAAACGCACACTAGCAAATCGCTACCCAGCCGTCTCGAAATTGACAGTTAGGTAACACCCACAGCCTTAACGCGGGTGGATCCGCCCTCGGCTGATGCAGCGGTCCCGGTCATGTTCGCCGCGCCGGCGGATCAATCCCCGCTGAAGAACTTACGTAGTCAACTACTCAAGCCCTCAGCGACTGGCCTGGATACGTTCAGATTCGAGGTGACGCAGAAGGGCGGACAGCAATGTCGTATGTATTTGCGGTACCGGAGTCGGTGGGTTCGGCGGCCGCGGACATGGCGCGGATCGGCTCCATGCTGCGCACCGCGCATGCGGAGGCGGCGGCCTCGACGAGCACCGTACTTAGCGCCGCTGCGGACGAGGTTTCGGCGGCGGTAGCTTCGCTCTTTTCGGGCTACGGGCGGGAGTACCAGGCGCTCAGTGCCCGGGTGTGGGCGTTTCACGACCAGTTCGCGGCGGCTTTGACCAGCGCGGGGGCCGCCTACGCCGCCGCCGAAGCGGCCAACGCGAGCCCACTGGAAGCGCTTACGCAGGGTGTGCTGAACGTAATCAATGCCCCCACCAATGCGTTGCTGGGCCGTCCGCTGATCGGCAACGGCGCGGACGGTGTCGCTGGGACCGGTGGAAACGGCAAACCGGGCGGGTTGTTATTCGGCAACGGTGGCACCGGGGGCTCAGGCGTTGCCGGTGGCGGCGTAGGCGGCCGAGGAGGCGACGCCGGGCTGTTCGGTGATGGTGGCCGCGGCGGGGCCGGCGGAACCGGGGCGACCGGGACTCAGGGCTACAGCAACCCGCCCTTCGGCAACGGGGGTGTCGGCGGCCCCGGTGGGCGGGGCGGGGCCGGCGGCGCAGGCGGGTTGGTATGGGGCAACGGCGGCGCCGGCGGTAGCGGCGGCACCGGCGGTTGGGGCGGCTACGGCGCCACTGCCTCGAGCGTGTTCTCGGCCGGCGGCACCGGTGGCAACGGCGGTCCCGGAGGTGCGGGCGGCGCAGGCGGGGCCCACGTGTCTCTTTTAGGCCACGACGGCGCCGCGGGCCAGATGGGCGACGGCGGTCGCGGCGGCAACGGCGGCAGCGGATCCATCAACGGTGGCGCCGGCGGTCTGGGCGGCAACGGTGGGGTGGGCTCTACCGGAGGCCGCGGCGGCGATGGCGGCAGCTCCAGCGTGATCACAAGCGGCACCAACTACACCAACGTCATGGGCGGTCGCGGCGGCGACGGGGGCGCCGGCATCGCGGGCGCCGGTGGTGCGGGCGGCAACGGCGGCAGCGCGTTCATCTATGCCGGCGGCGGAACCGGATCGGCCGAAGGCGGGCACGGCGGTGCCGGCGGCTCCGGTAGCACCATTGGCGGAGCGGGCGGCGACGGGGGACTGGGCCAGATCACGGGTTATGTCTATGGGCCCGGAGGCGGCAGCGGTGGCGCCACCGGTGGCACCGGTGGTCTGGGCGGACCCGGTCCGATCGGCGGTCGCGGCGGCGACGGCGCCGATGCCTTGAATTGGGGCACCGGATACGCCTTAGCCGGCCCGGGTGGGGACGGCGGCGACGGCAGTGCCGGCAACGCTGGCAACGGCGGTGACGGCGGCGATGCCCTGAAGACTTCCTTGAACGGGACTGGCCCAGGCTACGGCGGTGCCCCAGGGAACGGGGGCGGTGGCCGAACCGGTAATGCGGGAAAGCGCATCCTGCTCTGAAAAGCGCTGGCGTCAGTTCCCGGCGACGGCCTGCACCAGCATGGTCGCGGACGGGCTCGACAACACCCAGTTACCGTTTTGGTTGACGAACATGAGGGGCTTCGTGACCGGTGCTGGCAGCTTCGACCCCGAGACGGCGACATCGGACATGACCGTGGCCGGACCGTTCTGCTGAATGTTGGAGACGACGAACGACAACGGGAGTTGCCCGTTCCGATATGCCACTCTCAGCTCGTGATCCATCTCATGGCCCTCGCCCGACCCGATCCCGCCTTCGACCAGACCATCTTTGGTCCGGTACGAGACCCCCGGATTGGAAAGGTTATTGAGGATGCCGGTCAACTGGTCAGAAGTCGGCAGGTTCAGTGTCGACGCGGGTTGCGGGTCCTGGGGTAGGGGCGCGCCGGTTGAGGCCAGTTGCACCTGAGACAGGTTCGAAGGCGCAATGCCCGGCGCGCTGGATGCCAGCCCGGCGGCGCCACCGCCAACGACAGCCAGTGCAGCCGCGCTGACAGCAATGGATTTCATGGATTTCACGGTTCCCCCAAATTCGGGCACGAACGTGCGGGACCGTTTCCCGCATCTGAATGCCGACAATTTCTGCTGGGCACATCGTGCATCAATATGAGGGCTCAAAACTGCTCTGCATCAACCGGTATCAACCTGTTAGGGAACTGTAGTACCGCCGCTCATTGCCAGCTCATGGCGAATCGACGATTCGAGCGTCCATTACACCGATGAACGGAACCGCCCCGATGGGCCGTGCGTCAGGGCTGACCGGCGCCGCCGTCATTGCTGTTGGCAACCGCGCCGTGGCCGCCGGAGCCGCCCGCGCCAGCGGTGCCTGCGTCACCCCCGGCGTTGACAAAAACGCCACCGTTGGCACCGAGGCCACCGGTTCCTCCGCCGGCACTGTCTGTGCCGGTGCCGCCTGGGTAGTTGCCCGCGGGGACAACGACGCCACCGCCACCGCCACCACCACCGGTGCCGCTACCGCCACTACCCCCGGCACCAGAGGCGCCAGTCAAGTTCAACGGGATGTTGGCCGCGGCGCCACCCGCGCCGCCGGCTCCCGCAAGGCCTCCGGCGGCAGCGGCCCCACCGCCGCCGCCTCCGCCTCCGCCGGCAGCTCTGTTCTGCAGGGCAGCCACTGCGGTACCGCCCGCGCCGCCGCCGCCACCGGCACCGCCGGACCCGCCGGGGGCGCCGGCCCCGCCGCCGCCACCGTCGCCGCCGGACCCGGAGACCACGGTGTTGCCGCCGCTATCGGTTGTGGCGGTGCCGCCAGTGCCGCCGGTGCCGCCGGTGCCGCCTACGCCGTCACCGCCGGCGTAGGCGCCGCCGCTACCGGCGTGGCCGCCACTCCCACCGGCGCCACCACCACCCCCGCCGCCGCCGAAGACCGCGTTACCGCTGGCCGAATCGGTTTGGCCGGCACCGCCGTGACCGCCGGTGCCACCGTGACCGCCGCCGCCACCGGCGCCGTTGACTCCGCTGCCGCTGGCGTTGCCGCCTGCTCCACCGGCGCCGCCGTTGCCGCCGTGGCCACCTTGGCCGGCGTAACCCTTGGCAAGGGCGCCGTCGGCGGCTCCGCCGGTACCGCCGGTGCCGCCGCCGCCCCCAGTGCCGCCCGCGCCGCCGGCGCCGGCCTGCCCGAGGAACCCTTGCAGGAATCCTCCGACGGACCCGTTCGCGGCGCCGCCGGCCCCACCAGCACCGGCGTCACCGCCATCGCCACCGATACCCCCGCTGCCCCCGGCCAGGGTGGGCAGGTTGTTGACGCCGTCGGCACCGGTGCCGCCGTTGCCGCCCTGGCCACCGTTGCCGCCAAGGCCACCCGCTCCGCCAACCCCGCCAAGCAGGGCCTGGTTCGCGCCGCCGGACCCGCCGTGGCCGCCGACTCCGCCATGTCCGCCGTCCGCACCGGCCCCGATCACGAGGCCGGAAGGCAGCGTTCCGCCATACCCGCCGGCGCCACCCGCACCGCCCGCACCGCCGGAGCCGCCGAACAGGGAGATCAATTGCCGGTTAGCTCCGCCGGACCCTCCGTCCCCGCCATGCCCGCCACCCCCGAACGGGGCGGTGATGCCGTTGCCGCCGGCTCCGCCTGCCCCGGGCGCGCCGCCGCCGATCCACCCGTTCGCCCCTCCGGCACCGCCGTTTCCGCCTGCTGGGCTGGAGAGGGGCTTGCCGTTTCCGCCCGCGCCACCGTCACCGCCGTGGCCCCATAAGCCCGCCGATCCGCCGGCCCCGCCTGCTTTCCCGAGCGCACCGGACCCCCCGTTGCCGCCGTTGCCGATCAGCCATCCGCCGTCGCCACCGTTCTGCCCGGTCCCTGGCGCCCCATCGGCGCCGTTGCCCAACAGCGGGCGACCCGTCAGCAGCTTGACCGGGTCGTAATTGAATATCCCGGTGCCCTGGATTTGACCGACCAGGGATGTCAGCGGGTCCGCAGCGGCCGCCGCATTGGCCGTCTCCGCGGTCGCATACACCCCTGCTCCCGACGTCATCGCCTGGACGAATTGCTCATGAAACAGCGCCGCCTGTGCGCTGACTGCCTGAAATTGCTGGCCGTGGGCGCCGAACAGCGCTGAGACCACGGCCGACACCTCATCCGCACCCGCCGCCAGTACCGCCGTCGTCGAGCCCGAAGCCGCCGTCCGGGCAGCCTGCAGCGCCGAGCCGATGTTCGCCAAATCCCCTGCAGCCGCACCCAGCAGCTCCGGTGCCACGCTCACAAATGACATGGTTCCTACCCCTTACCTCGGCGCGACAAAACCCACATCACAGCTGGGCCGACATTTGCCAGCCCGCCGGTCATCTGATGTTGTCGGACGCGCCGCGCGTGCGGCAGAGGCCGAAATACCCAATTGCCGGCGTCGGTCAACGCGGCTTTGTATGACGGAGAGGCCCGGCCATCACTTGGAATTTGCCGAGCCGAGGACGAACTCGGTCAGCGCGTCGACGAAGCCGCCGGGGCCCTTTGAGCGTTGGGGTGAGCAGGCCTTAAAGCGCGACGCGCCTGGATTACAAGGGCCGGTGGGAGCTACGGCCCGAGGTTTTAGGTGCCGCCGTTGCCGCCGGCGCCGCCGCCGCCCCCGCCGCCGCCATTCGGGTTGTTCCCCCCGCCGGACGGGCCGCCGCCGGGACTACCGGGGCCGCCGCCGACGCCGGCTCCGCCGTTGCCGCCGACGCCACCGGTGCCACCACCGCCTCCGCCGCCGCCGTTACCGCCGGTGCCCCAGTTACCCGAGCCGCCGCTCGTGTTACCGCCGCCGCCGTTCCCGCCAGTGCCGCCGGAACCACCTTTGGCGCCGGAGATGCCGGGCATGGTTCCGGCTCCGCCGGTGCCGCCGCTTCCGCCGGTACCTCCGTTTCCGCCGTTGCCGTTGGTGCTGAGAATGTCAAACCCGCCATAGCCGCCGTTCCCGCCGGTGCCACCGGACCCACCGGCGCTGGGGGTGCCGCCGGCGCCGCCATTGTCAGCCTTGCCACCGTTACCGCCGTTGCCGCCGCCGCCGCCGCTGCCGCCGCCGCCGCCGTTATAGCCGCCGTCAGTCGAGTTGCCTTCGCCGCCGGTGCCGCCGTTGCCGCCGTTGCCCGCGGTGCCGGCATTGCCGCCGTTAGCGAAGTGGCCGGTGCCGCCGCTGCCGGCGTTGCCGCCTTTCGCGCCGCTGGCGCCGCCGCCACCGGCCCGGCCGACTCCGGCGGTGCCGCTGCCACTGCCGCCGGTGCCGCCGTTGCCGCCGGTGGCACCGCTGCCGCCGTTGCCGCCTTTACCGCCGAACAGGCCCCCGTCGCCGCCGTTGCCTCCGCTGCCGCCCGCGGCGGCGCTGCCGCCGCTGCCGCCGTTGCTGAACGAGGCGGCAGTTCCGCCGGTGCCGCCGCTACCACCGACGCCGCCGTTGCCGCCGTTGCCGCCATCGGCCGAGCCGCCGGCAAATCCGAGAGCGAGGCCGCCGTTGCCGCCGACGCCGCCGTTGCCGCCGACGGCGCCGCTGCCGCCCGAATAGGTACTCAGTCCGCCCTTGCCGGCGCCGCCGCCGCTGCCGCCGCTGCCGCCGCTGCCCGCAGAGCCGCCCTTGCCGGCCGCGGCCCCGTTGCCGTTGCCGCCGGCGCCGCCGTTGCCGCCGTTGCCGCCGGCGGCGCCATTGCCGCCATCGTGGCTGGCGTCACCGCTGCCGTTGCCGCCGCTGCCGCCGTTGGCGCCATTGCCCCCGGCTCCGCCTTTGCCACCGCCTGCGCCGCCGTTGCCGCCTTTGCCGCCGCTACCGCCATCGCCGGCGACGCCGCCGTTGCCTCCATCTGAGAACGTGGAGTTGCCGCCCGCACCGCCGTTGCCGCCGCCGCCGGCGTTGCCGCCGTTGCCGGCGTCTCCGCCGCCGCCGGGGACCCCGGCACCCGAGCCATTGGCACCCAACGCATCGCCGCCGTTGCCGCCAATGCCGCCGTTGCCGCCAACGCCGCCCTTCGCGCCCGAATATCCCTGACCACCAATATTCAAAGCGCCGGCGCCGCCTGCGCCGCCGCTCCCGCCGCTGCCGGCGTTACCGCCGGTGCCTGCGATTGCGCCGTAACCGTTGCCGCCGGCGCCGCCGTTGCCGCCAGCACCCCCGTCGCCGCCGGGGCCGCCGTTTTGGCCGGCGAAGTCACTGCCGGAGCCGCCAACCCCGCCGTTGTTGCCGTTGCCGCCGTTGCCGGCGTTGCCGCCCTTACCCCCGCCGAGGCCGCCATTGCCGCCGTTGCCGCCGGCGCCGCCGGTACCGCCGTTACCGGCGGTACCCCCATTGCTGCCCAGTCCGGGTGTGCCACCGTCGCCACCCGATCCGGCGTTCCCGCCTTTGCCCGCATTGCCGCCGTTGCCGCCGCCGACACCATTGAATCCGCTGCCGCCGGCGCCGCCGCTTCCGCCCTTGCCCCCGTTGCCGCCGTCGCCGCCGGCATATCCGTCCGCGAAGGCGGACCACGATCCCCGGGCACCATTTCCGCCGTTACCCGCGTCGGCGCCGTTGCCACCGTTGCCGGCTATGCCGGTTGCGCCGTTTGTGCCCGCAGTGCCGCCGAGGCTGTTGACGCCCGCGAATCCGCCTAAGCCCGCATTGCCGCCGGGACCGCCGCTTCCTCCGTCTCCGCCGGCTCCGCCGGCGGCACCGGCCCCGCTGCCCTCGCCGTACGTGGGGCCGTCGCCGCCGTGGCCGCCATTGCCGCCGTTGGCGCCATTGCCGCCTTTGCCACCGCTACCCGCGGTTCCGCCGTAGGAGGCGCCGCCCTGGCCTCCTTGGCCACCGTTGCCGCCGGCGCCGCCACCGCCACCGGGGTTGCCGTCGGCCTTCGCGTTGTCGGCGCCGTTGCCGCCGGAGCCGGCGTTGCCGCCGGTGCCGCCGTTGCCACCGGTGCCCGCCTTGCCGACGGTTCCCGCGGCGCCGCTACCCGTACCGGCCACGCCGGCTTTCCCGGCGTCGCCGCCTACGCCGCCCTTGCCGCCGTTGCCGCCGTTGCCGCTGTCGGTGTTCAAGTCGGACAGGCCGTTGCCGCCACCACCGCCGAGTCCGCCGATGCCGCCGTTGCCGCCGCTGCCGTTGGTGCCACCGGCGTTGGCCTTGCCGCCGGTTCCGCCCTGTCCGCCGTCCCCGCCGGCTCCACCGGTGGTGCCGTTGATCTGGACGCCCGCGCCGTCTTTTCCAGCGGCGCCGTTACCACCGTTGCCGCCGAGCCCGCCGGTGCCGCCGTCCCCAGATGTGCCGGCGGTACCCCCGGCGCCTCCGGACCCCGCGAGTCCGGCGGTGCCCGCGTTGCCGCCGGTACCGCCCATGCCGCCGGTGCCGCCGCTCTTGCCCAGGGTGACGGCGGTGCCGCCGGCCCCGCCGGTGCCACCTTTTCCGCCGCTGCCGCTGTTGCCGCCGCTGCCGTTGACGCCGCCGCCCCCGCTGTTGCCGCCGGCTCCGCCGTTTCCACCGGCGCCACCGTTAGGCCCGGGGTCGCCGTTCAGGCCGGCCCCGGCCGCGGCCCCGGTCCCACCGTTGCCGCCGAAGCTGCCATTGCCGCCGTTACCGCCGCTGCCGTAGCCGCCCCCGGTCCCGCCGATGCCACCGACGCCGTTGCCACCTCCGGCACCGGCATTACCGCCGTTGCCGCCATTGCCGCCGGCGCCACCGGCCAGGGCGCCGGTGGCATTGGCGCCATGACCGCCCTCGCCGCCGTCCGCGCCGCTGCCGCCCCAGCCGCCGTTGCCGTTGATGGCCAGATTGCTGCCGTTGCCGCCCACCCCGGCGGCCCCACCGGCACCGCCCTTGCCGCCGCTACCGCCGTTGTGGGCGCTGTTCAGCGACGCTCCGCCATTGCCGGCCTTGCCGCCACCACCACCGGCGCCGCCGTTGCCCGCGGCCGCAGTGAGCCCGGCGGCCGCCCCACCGACGCCGCCGTGACCGCCGGCCCCGCCGTCACCGCCGTTGGTCGCCCCGAAGGCGGCGGTGTCGTTAGCACCGGCCCCGCCGATACCGCCGTGACCGCCTGCCCCGCCATGTCCACCGTCGCCGCCCAACCCGAGTAGCGGCGCTTGCCCCGACTGACCGCCGGCCCCGCCGTCACCACCGGCCCCACCGTGGCCGCCGAGCTGGTTAACGCCGCCGGCTCCACCGTCGCCGCCGGCTCCACCGGCACCGCCGAGCCCGCCGACCCCACCGATGCCTATGACACCGGCCTTGCCGCCAAACCCGCCGGCACCGCCCGACCCACCGGCGACACCGTCCACACCGGCCCCGCCGTTAGCCCCGGCACTGCCCATCCCGCCGGCACCACCGGTGCCACCCACACCGATGAACTGCCCGCCGTTGCCGCCCACACCGCCGCTGCCGCCCGCACCACCGCCGGGCCCGCCCATACCCCCGGCACCACCGATGCCGCCGTAGCCGATCAGCGGAGAGACACCGCCGGCCCCACCGGCCCCACCGGTGCCTCCCGCCGTCGTGCTGTTGCCGCCGGCCCCGCCGGCCCCACCCGCACCCCAGACCTGCCCGCCAGTCCCGCCGGCGCCGCCGGATGCACCCGCACCTCCGGCACCACCGGCACCGCCCGCACCGAGCAGGCCGGCGTCCCCGCCGGCGCCGCCGACCTGACCCGCCGCACCGGACCCGCCGTTACCGCCGTTGCCCCACAGCAATCCACCCAGTCCGCCCGCCTGGCCGGTGCCCGCCGCGCCGTTGGTTCCATCACCGATCAGCGGACGTCCCAGTAGTTGCTGGGTCGGTGCGTTGATCAGATCAAGCACCATCTGCCCGACATTGAGTGTCTCCGCGCGCGCATACCCGGCTCCACCGGCGGCCAGCGTCTGCACGAACTGTTGATGCAGCACCGCGGCCTGCCCGGCCAGCTCCTGGTAGCCCAGCGCGTGCCCGGAGAACATCGCCGCGATCGCGTGCGACACCTCGTCGGCGGCCGCGCTGGCCAGCCCCGTCGTCGACTGTGCCGCGGCCGCGTTGGCCGCGGAGATCGTCGAACCGATACCCGCCACGTCCGAGGCCGCAGCCGCCACTATCTCCGGTGAAACCAGCAAAAAAGCCATCAGCGACCTCGCCGTCCCTTAGAGCAACCCGAAAAGCCCCCCGAAACAACCGAAAAAGACACCCACCGAGCTCGGCCCGGAGCATGAGTCGACGCTTCCACTCGAATGCCCGTCCTTTCTTTCACAACGGCCGTGGGACTAAGTGGCACCGCTACCGCCGGTGCCGCCGCTGCCCCCGCTGCCGCCATTCGGGGGTCTGTTGTTCTGCCCGCCGGTCGGGCCGCTGCCGGCCTTGCCGACGGTTCCGAAGTTGCCGAAGCTGCCGTCGGCGGAGTTACCGCCGGTGCCGCCCGTGCCGCCGGTGCCGCCCGTACCACCGAGGCCCGCGTAGTCGTCGTTGCCGAACGTGCTGCCGTTGCCGCCGGTACCGCCCGTGCCACCGTTGCCGCCCGAGGCTGCTTTGCCGCCCAGAGCAGTTGCAGTGCCGCCGGTGCCGCCCACTCCGCCGTTGCCGCCGTTGCCGCCGTTGCCGTTGTTGGTGAGCGGAACCTGGCTGTCGCCGCCGTGACCGCCGGTACCGCCGTTACCACCGGTGCCGCCGCCCCCGGCGTCGCCGCCGAGACCTTTGCCGGAGACGCTGCCGCCGAGGCCGCCGTTGCCGCCCGCACCGCCGGTGCCGCCTTTGCCGCCGTCATACCCGGAGGAGAACGGGGCAACGTTTGTCGCGTCGCCGCCGGTGCCCCCGGTGCCACCATTGCCGGCGAGGCCGCCGGCGCCACCGTTTGCGTCGCGGCCCCGCCCGCCGTTGCCGGCGTCGCCACCGGCTCCGCCGGCTCCGCCGACCCCACCGTTCTGGCCGAAGTCGCCGCCGCCGCCGCCGGTTCCGCCGGTGTTGCCATTGCCGCCGCTGCCGCCGGCGCCTCCCTTGCCGCCGCCGAATCCGCCGTCGCCCCCGATGCCGCCGATGCCACCGACGCCACCGACGCCGCCGGGCCCGCCGTCACCGAAAACGCTCGCTGTGCCGCCGCTGCCGCCGCGGCCGGCCAGGCCGCCGTTGCCGCCGTTGCCGCCGTCGCCGCCGCCGACGCCGGCGACGCCGTTGCCGCCAAGACCTCCGGCACCGCCCTGTCCGCCGCCGCCGCCGGCGCCACCGTTATAACCGTCACCGGTGATTCCGACGGCACCGTCGGCGCCGTTGCCGCCGATGCCGCCGTTGCCGCCGTCACCGCCACGGCCGGCGACGCCCGCGTTGCCCGCGGCGCCCGCGATGCCACCGCCGGTATTCGTGCCGGCCGCGCCGCCCGCGCCGGCGTTGCCACCGGCGCCGCCAGTGCCCCCGATGCCACCGTCGCCACCAGGCGGACCGTCGGAGCCATCGGGCGGCGGCGGCCGCACGCCGGCGACGCCGTTACCTCCCTGGCCGCCCTTACCTCCGTTGGCGCCGTTGCCGCCGGTCCCGCCGCTGCCGGCGGTTCCGCCGTTGCTGGCGCCACCATTGCCGCCCTGACCGCCGCTGCCGCCTTTTGTGCCGTTGCCGCCGGCCCCGCCATCGGTGTTGAAGTCGTTGGTGCCGTTGCCGCCCAATGCGCCGTTGGTGCCGTTGCCGCCGTTGCCGCCGGTGCCTGCCGTGCCGACGGTTCCGGCGGCGCCGGGACCCGTGCCGGCCAGGCCGGCTTTCCCAGCGTCGCCGCCGTTACCACCGTTGCCGCCGTTGCCGCCATCCACACTGGCCGTCCCGGGGAGGCCGATACCGCCGTTGCCGCCTTTGCCGCCGGTGCCGCCGTTGCCACCGCCGCCATTAGTGCCACCGGCATTGGCCTTGCCGCCGGTTCCGCCTTGGCCGCCGTCGCCGCCGCCGCCACCGGTGCCGCCGTTGATGTTGCCGACGGTGCCGGCGGTTCCATTGGCGCCGTTGCCGCCATTGCCGCCGAGTCCGCCTTTGCCGCCGTCGCCGGATATGCCGGCGGAACCCCCGCTGCCTCCGGTCCCGGCGGCGCCGGCGGTGCCGGCGTTGCCGCCGGTCCCACCAATGCCGCCGTCGCCGCCCTTGGTCCCAAGGGCGACGGCCGTGCCGCCCGCCCCACCGGTACCGCCGACGCCGCCGTTGCCGCCATTGCCGCCGCTGCCGTTGACGCCGCCGGGTCCACTGGCGCCGCCGGCCCCGCCGTTGCCACCGGCCCCGCCGTTGGGCCCGGGGTTGCCGCCCAGCCCGGCCCCGCCGGCAGCGCCGGTGCCACCATTGCCGCCGTAGCTGCCGTCGCCGCCGTTGCCGCCGGCGCCGTAGGCACCCGCCGTCCCGCTGACGCCACCGGTGCCGGCCGCCCCACCGGCTCCGGCATTGCCGCCGGCACCGCCGTTGCCGCCCTTGCCGCCGGCCAGAGCCCCGGTGGCGTTGGCGCCATGACCGCCATCACCGCCGTCCGCGCCGCTGCCACCCAGCCCACCGTTGCCGTTGACCGCGTTATTGCTGGCGTTGCCGCCCGCCCCGGCGGCCCCACCGGCACCGCCCTTACCGCCGCTACCGCCGTTGTGGGCGGTGTTCGTCGCGATCCCGCCATTTCCGGCCGCCCCGCCGCTACCGCCGGCACCGCCGTTCCCGGCAACCCCCCCGAGTCCGGCGGCCGCCCCACCGACGCCCCCGTGACCGCCGGCGCCGCCGTCGCCGCCGTTTGCTGCTAATAGCGCGGCGGTGTCGTTGCCGCCGGCCCCACCGATACCGCCGTTACCACCGCCGCCGCCGTTGCCGGCCGAACCGGCCAGCCCGAGCAACGGGCCGCCGCCCGCGCGACCCCCGGCACCGCCGTCACCACCAGCCCCACCGTCACCACCGAGTTGGCCATTGGCGCCGGCCCCGCCGTCGCCGCCGACCGCTCCGGCACCGCCGACCCCGCCGATCCCGCCGGCTCCCAGCAAACCAGCGCTGCCGCCGGCCCCGCCGCTGCCGCCGGACCCACCGGCGACACCGTCCACACCGGCTCCGCCGTTTGCTCCGGCGTTGCCCATCCCGCCGGCACCGCCGGTGCCGCCCACGCCGATGAACTGCCCGCCGTTGCCGCCCACACCGCCGGTGCCGCCCGCACCACTATTAGGCCCGCCCATACCGCCGGCACCACCGGCGCCGCCGTAGCCGATCAGCGGGGACGCCCCGCCGGCCCCGCCGGCCCCACCGGTGCCCCCCATAGTCGCGCTGTTGCCACCAATCCCGCCGGCCCCGCCGGAACCGAACACCCACCCGCCGGACCCGCCGGCCCCGCCGGCCGAGCCGGTACCCCCGGCACCACCGGCGCCGCCGGTGCCAATGAGACCTGCATCTCCACCGGCGCCGCCGGCCTGCCCGGCCGCCCCGGACCCGCCGTTACCGCCGTTGCCGTACAGCAAGCCACCCAGTCCGCCCGGCTGCCCGGTGCCCGGCGCCCCGTCGGTGCCATTGCCGATCAGCGGACGGCCCAAGAGCTGCTGGGTAGGCGCGTTGATCAGGTCTAAAAGCGGCTGCAACGGGCCGACATTGAGCGCCTCCGCGCGCGCATACCCGGCGCCACCGGCAGCCAGCGTCTGCACAAACTCTTGATGCAGCACCGCGGCCTTCCCGGCCAGTTCCTGATAGCCCAGCGCGTGCCCGGAGAACATCGCCGCGATCGCGTGCGACACCTCGTCAGCGGCCGCGCTGACTACTCCCGTTGTGGACTGTGCCGCGACCGCATTGGCCGCAGAGATCGTCGAGCCGATACCCGCCACGTCCGAAGCCGCAGCCACCACCAGCTCTGGTGAAACCACCATAAAAGTCATCAGCGACCTCGCCGTACCTCAGGACAACCCGGATAACCACCAGCAGCGACCAGCGCAGTCAAACACGGTAGCCCAACGTGGACGCACCGTTTACGTTTTCGCGCGAATGCCGTAAATGTTGTGACGCCGCTGAGCGAAGGAGCGGCGCTCGACAAATAAATTCATCGGGCGCTCGAAAATTTTGCGACGAATGTGTGTGAAACCGTCCGTAAAACCGGAGCCGGCCGTACGGTAGGTGCCGTTATACGCCGGTTGATTGGAAACTGACCGCCACCTCGGTGGGGGTTACCCGCGAAGGACAGCGTATGGATTTTGCGGTATTGGCACCCGAGGTCAACTCGGCGCGGATGTTCCTTGGCGCGGGGTCGGGATCGATACTGGCCTCCGCGGCGGCCTGGGATGGCTTGGCCGCCGAATTGTCTTCGGCGGCGGCCTCTTTCGGCTCGCTGACCACCGGCCTCCTGGATTCCGCTTGGCAGAGCTCGGCAGCGGTGGCGATGGCGGGCGCCGCCGCACCTTATCTGGGATGGCTGAGATCGGCTGCGGCCCAGGCCGGCGAAGCGGCGGGCCACGCCCGCATTGTGGCGGCCGCGTTCGAGGCGGCGCAGGCGGCGACGGTCCATCCACTGGTCGTAGCCGCCAACCGCGCTCAGCTGGTGTCGGTGGTGAGAGCGAATCTGCTGGGGCTGAACGCGCCGGTGATCGCGGCCATCGAGGCACAGTACGAGGGAATGTGGGCGCAGGATGTGGCCGCGATGTTCGGCTACTATTCCGGCGCTTCCGCCGTGGCCGCGGGCATGACACCGTTCAGCCTGCCGCTGTCGAATTTGGCGGGCTTGGTGGGGGGCGTGGCGAACGCCTCAAGTGCCATCGTCGCGGCGGCGAATGCCGCCGGCGCTCAGTTCGCGGGCGCGGTGTCGGCCGGCATGGGTACAGCTGCGGCCGGTGCGGGTGCAACTGCGGCCGCCGACGGTGCCGCCCTGCTACTCACCATCAATGTCGGCCTGGCCAATGTCGGCGTCGGCAATCTCGGCAACGCGAACATCGGCAACTACAACGCTGGTAGCGCGAACATCGGCTCGGGCAACCTCGGGCCGGCCAACATCGGTTTCGGGAATATCGGGTTCGGAAACAGTGGTCCCTCGCTGACCGCGGCCCTCCACAACATCGGCTTCGGCAACACCGGCAGTAACAACATCGGCCTGGGAAACACCGGCACCGGCAACATCGGGTTCGGTAACAACGGCAACGGCAATGTCGGTATCGGGCTGACCGGCGACAACATGAGCGGGTTCGGCGGGTTTAACTCCGGCACCGGCAACCTCGGCTTGTTCAACTCCGGCACCAACAACATCGGTTTCTTCAACTCGGGAACCGGAAACTTCGGTCTCGGCAACTCCGGCATCTTCAACACCGGTTTCGGCAACTCCGGGACCGCCAACACCGGCTTCTTCAACACGGGCATAGCCAACACAGGCTTCGCCAACGCGGGCAACTACAACACGGGCAATTTCAACTCGGGCAACAGCAACACCGGCGGTTTCAACCCCGGCAGCTACAACACCGGCTGGCTCAACAGCGGCAACTACAACACCGGCGTGGCCAACGCCGGCAATTTCGACACCGGCGCTTTGATTTCGGGCAACTACAGCAACGGCCTTTTCTGGCGCGGCGACTACCAAGGCCTGATCGGCGGTTCGCCGGGCTTCGGCAACTCCACCACCGTCCCCTCTTCGGGGTTCTTCAACAGCGGCGACGGCGGGGCCTCCGGCTTCCTGAACTCCGGAGGCAATGTTTCGGGCTTCTTCAACTCACCGTCGGGAACCCTCGGCGTCTCGGGCTTGCTGAACACCGGCGTGGGGCTCTCCGGTATCTACAACACCGGCAACACCATTTCGGGCATTTTGAACAGCGCCTACCCGGAGAACCTCACGACGCCCAACTACGTGTCGGGTCTCAACAACACGGGTCCCAACGTGTCGGGCCTGTTCAGCGGGTCCGACCCCACCAGCAACACCGGCTTGGCCAACGTCGGCGTCAAGAACACCGGCTTCGCCAACGTCGGCGACCACAACATCGGTATCGGCAACGTCGCCAACGGAAACACCGGCGGCGGAAACAACGGCCAGGACAACATCGGTTTCGGCAACACGGGTGCGTCGAATACCGGCATCGGCAACTCCGGCATTTCAAACCTCGGCAGCGGAAACCTGGGCAACTTCAACAAGGGTCTGGGAAATCTCGGCGACTACAACACGGGCCTGGGCAACCTGGGCACCAACAACCAGGGATTTGGCAACAACGGTTTCGGCAACATCGGCTTCGGTAACACCGGCAGCGGAAACATCGGAATCGGGCTGTCCGGAACGGGCCTGATGGGCTTCGGGGCCCTGAACACGGGCAGCGGCAACCTCGGCTTGTTCAACTCCGGCACCAACAACATCGGCCTGTTCAACTCCGGCACCGGAAACGTCGGGATCGGAAACGCGGGCATCGGCAACTGGGGCATCGGCAACCCCGGCATCGGCAACACGGGCTACGGCAACGCCGGCAGCACCAACACGGGCTGGTTCAACACCGGCCTCGCCAACACGGGCATCGCCAACGTCGGCAACTACAACACAGGTTTCCTCAACGTCGGCAACATCAACACCGGCCTCTTCAACCCGGGCAATTACAACACTGGCGGCCTCAACCCCGGCGGCACCAATACGGGCCTCCTGAACACCGGCAATTTCAACAACAGCATTCTCGCCTCGGGCGACGGATCGGGCCAGATCGCGATCGACCTTGCCGTCACCATTCCCAGCGTCACATTTGACCAACAAATGGTCATTCCGGTCAACGAAGTGATGCAATTCGGCGGAACCGTATTCACTTTGCCGGGCGGCATGCAACAGTTCTCCACCTTCCTCTCGCCGCCGCCCGACCCGATAACGCTGAACCTGGGACCCGTCAACATATCGAGTTCCACAATCAATCTGCCCCTGGTGACGCTCACTATTGGCGGACCGAACACCAACGTCGGCATCAATATCAGTGGCGCCTTCCAAGGTGGCACTATTCAGCTGCTCAAGGTCAACCCGATGCCGGGCTTCGGCAATGCGACCACCTTGCCGTCATCGGGTTTCTTCAACGGCGGGACCGGCCGCGCGTCCGGCTTTTTCAACGTCGGCTCCGACATATCCGGCATACAGAACTTCGGTGCGCTGTCATCCGGCCTGGCGAACCTCGGCAACACCGTCTCCGGCATTTACAACACCAGCACGGTCAACCTCGCGACGGCGGCCAACCTCTCCGGGCTGGCAAACGCCGGCCAGAACTTGGCCGGGGCCGTCCGCGACAGCGCCGGCGGCCTGATCGTCAACCTGGGCCTGGCGGATCACGGACAGTTCAACCTGGGTAGCGGCAACTTCGGCAGCGGCAACTTCGGCAACGGAAATATCGGCGGCGCGAATATCGGCAGCGGCAACATCGGCAGCACGAACTTCGGCAGCGGCAACATCGGCTTCGGGAACATCGGATTCGGCAACGCCGGCCCCGGATTGACGGCGGCCATTCACAACATCGGGTTCGGCAACACCGGCAGCGACAACATCGGGTTCGGCAACACCGGTAACGGCAACATCGGGTTCGGCAATACCGGTAACGGCAACATCGGCTTCGGCCTCAGCGGCGATCGCCTGCTTGCATTCGGAGACTGGAACACCGGCAGCGGCAATATCGGCTTGTTCAACTCGGGCAACGACAACGTCGGCTTCTTCAACTCGGGATCCGGGAACTTCGGCATCGGCAACTCCGGGAGCTACAACACCGGCTTCGGCAACACCGGCAGCACCAACACGGGTCTTTTCAATACCGGCATCGTCAACACCGGTATCGCCAACGCGGGTTCCTACAACACCGGCGGCTACAACGTCGGCAGCTTCAACACCGGCGCCGCCAACCCGGGCAGCTACAACACCGGATTGTTCAACGTCGGCAACTTCAACACCGGCTTGGTGAACTCGGGCAACTACGACACCGGCGCCTTCATCTCGGGCAACATGAACAACGGCCTGTTCTGGCGGGGCAACGAGCAAGGCCTGATGGGCGGGAGCTACATAATCCATGTGCCCGAGATGCCCGGGCACCTCAACTTGAATGTCCCGATCAACATTCCTATCAATGCGACGATCACCAGCGGTGTCTACAACGGGATCACCGTTGGCAGCATTCCCTTCGATATCACTTATGGATTGTTCTCGGGAATTACCTTGGTTTCCGGAACTATCAATTCGCTCACGATCCCGCCGATCACATTCAACCTGTCCCTGTTGAATGTCAGCATCGGCAATCCGAATGGAACGACGGCGCTGAATGTGCCCGCCACGTTCAGTATCGGCCCCGTCGACTGGACGATCTACAACCAACCGGCGATGCCGGGCCTCTTCAACTCCAGCATCGGTCCGTCATCGGGATTCTTCAACCGCGGTATCGGCGGCAACTCGGGCTTCGGAAACTTCGGTCTCAATAACTCCGGTTTCCAGAACATTTCTTCCGGGCTCTTCGGAAATTCGGGCTTCATGAATTACGGGGCCCTGCAGTCGGGTGTGGAAAACTTCGGCAACAGCGTGTCGGGTTTGTTCAACACGAGCTCGCTCAACCTGTCGACGGCGGCTCACATCTCCGGCCTGTCGAACACCGGCAGCAACCTGGCCGGCCTCTTCCGAAACACCTTCGACGGAACCATCGCCGGCAGCACGAACTTCAACCTGGGCCTCGGCAACGTGGGCGGGCTGAACCTGGGCTTCGGAAACGTCGGCGACTACAACCTCGGCCTCGGGAACCTCGGCGACTACAACATCGGCAGCGGCAACATCGGCAGCCAGAACTTCGGTAACGGGAACATCGGCAGCTTCAACTTCGGGTTCGGCAACAGCGGCCCGGGATTGACGGCGGCCTTAAATAACATCGGGATCGGCAACACCGGCAGCAACAACTTCGGGTTCGGCAACTTCGGTGACGGCAACATCGGCTTCGGCAACACCGGTAGCGGCAACATCGGTATCGGGCTCACCGGCAACAACCAGTCCGGCTTCGGTGCCCTGAACTCCGGCAGCGGCAACGTCGGCCTGTTCAACTCGGGCACCGACAACGTCGGCTTCTTCAACTCGGGCACCGGCAACTACGGCATCGGCAACTCCGGCAGCTACAACACCGGCATCGGCAACACCGGCAGCACCAACACCGGCTTCTTCAACACCGGGCTGGTCAACACCGGTATCGCGAACGCGGGCAACTACAACACCGGCAGCTACAACGTCGGCAGCACGAACACCGGCAGCTTCAACCCGGGCAACTTCAACACCGGCTGGGTCAACACCGGCGACTACAACACCGGGGTAGGCAACTCCGGAAACGTCAACACCGGCCTCTTCAACACCGGCAGCTTCAACAACGGCATCGGCTGGCGGGCCGACTACCAGGGCCTGGTCGACTTCAACGCGACCACGATCATTCCCGACTCCGCTATTCCGCTGAAGTTCGACGTGCCCATCTACCTGTCCGTACCGATCGGCGCGGTACTTCCGACCATCACGATCTCGAGCTTCACCATTCCGTCCCTGACGGTTGACGCCAGCACGATCCTGGGCGACGCGAACCTCGGCCTCGACTCGATCACATTCCCGAACCTGACGATCGGCCTGCCCTTCATCGGTATCAACATCGGCACACCCGTGGGGTCGACCGGACCGTTGATCGACATCACCGGTAACGGCCGGCTGCTGCCGATCACGTTCGCTGGTGTGAACATCAAGCCGGTTCCTGGCTTCGGAAACTCGACCACCAACCCGTCGTCGGGCTTCTTCAACTCCGGAAACGGCACCTCCTCCGGCTTCATGAACATCGGCACCAACGCGTCCGGCCTCTTCAACCTGGTATCCGGCACGTCGGGAATCTCCGGCTACAAGAACTTCGGTGACCTGATCTCGGGCGTCTCGAACCTGGGCAACACCGTCTCGGGTCTGTTCAACACCAGCGACGCCACCAACCTGTTCACCACACCCGCCAATCTCTCCGGGATCAGCAACGTCGGCACCAACCTCGCGGGCTTCCTGCGCAGCAGCGGCGGCGGATCGTTGTTCAACGTGGGCCTCGCCGATATCGGCCAATGGAACGTCGGCAACGGAAACATCGGCGATTTCAACCTGGGCAACGGGAACATCGGCGGCTACAACATCGGCAGTGGCAACGTCGGCATCCAGAACATCGGCAGCGGCAACATCGGCAGCTTCAACTTCGGGTTCGGCAACAGCGGCCCGGGATTGACGGCGGCCCTGAACAACATCGGGATCGGCAACACCGGCAGCAACAACTTCGGCTTCGGCAACTTCGGTGACGGCAACATAGGCTTCGGCAACACCGGCAGCGGCAACATCGGTATCGGACTGACCGGCAATAACCAGTCCGGCTTCGGCGCCCTGAACTCCGGCAGCGGCAACATCGGCCTGTTCAACTCGGGCACCGACAACGTCGGCTTCTTCAACTCGGGCACCGGCAACTACGGCATCGGCAACTCCGGCAGCCACAACACCGGCTTCGGCAATGCCGGAAATTCCAACACCGGTTTCTTCAACACCGGCAGCGTCAACACCGGGATCGCCAACGCCGGCAGCTACAACACCGGCAGCTACAACACCGGCAGCACCAACACCGGAAGCTTCAACCCGGGCAGCGTCAACACCGGCAGCTTCAACACCGGCAGTTTCAACACCGGCATCGGAAACTCGGGCAACGTCAACACCGGTGGCTTCAACGCCGGCAGCTACAACAACGGCTTCATCTGGCGGGACGACTACCAGGGCCTGGTCGGCTTCGACTACACCATCACCATCCCGGAATTCCCCGCCCTCAACCTCGATGTCAACATCCCGCTCAATATCCCGCTGAACATCGACCTCGGCACCCTGCGGGTTTACGGATTCCAGCTGGCGCCAATCAATCTCACGTTCTCGGGCCCGTTGTGGTCGGACGTCAACGCCACCGTCAGCGCTATCCAGATCCCGTCGATCACCGGCACCCTGCCCACAATCACCGGAAACATCGGCAACCCGGACGGTTCAACGGCGATCAACCTGTCCGTGCACAGCACCGCAGGACCCATCCGCGTCCCGCTCATCCACGTCCCGGCGACCCCGGGCTTCGGAAACACCAGCGCCACCCCGTCATCGGGCTTCTTCAACAGCGGCGCCGGTGGCGTATCGGGCTTCGGAAACCTCGCTGCCAACACATCCGGCCTGTTCAACTTCCAAGCCCTGGGAAGCTCGGGCGTCAACAACGTCGGCACGCTGGTCACGGGCTTCTCCAACCTGGGCAACACCGTCTCGGGTCTCTTCAACACCAGCGCCGCCACCAACCTGTTCACGACGCCGGCCAACCTGTCGGGTCTGCACAACGTCGGCACGGACCTCGCGGGCTTGTTCCGCAACGGCCCGAGCGCGTCGAACTGGAACGTGGGCCTGGCCGACATCGGGCAATTCAGCCTGGGCGCCGGAAACATCGGCGATTTCAACCTGGGCAACGGAAACATCGGCGGCCTCAACATCGGCAGTGGCAACATCGGCAGCCAGAACTTCGGCAGCGGCAACATCGGCAGCTTCAACTTCGGGTTCGGCAACAGCGGCCCGGGATTGACCGCGGCCCTGAACAACATCGGGATCGGCAACACCGGCAGCAACAACTTCGGGTTCGGCAACTTCGGCGACGGCAACATCGGCTTCGGCAACACCGGTAGCGGCAACATCGGTATCGGGCTCAGCGGCAATAACCAGGTCGGCTTCGGCGCCCTGAACTCGGGCAGCGGCAACATCGGCCTGTTCAACTCGGGCAGCAACAACGTCGGCTTCTTCAACTCCGGCACCGGCAACTTCGGCATCGGCAACTCCGGCAGCTACAACACCGGCATCGGCAACACCGGCAGCACCAACACCGGCTTCTTCAACACCGGGCTGGTCAACACCGGGATCGCCAACGCGGGCAACTACAACACCGGCAGCTACAACATCGGCAACATGAACACCGGCAGCTTCAACCCGGGCGACTCCAACACCGGCTGGTTCAACACCGGCGACTACAACACCGGGTTGGGGAACTCGGGCAAGGTCGACACCGGTCTGTTCAACACCGGCAGCTACAACAACGGCCTGTTGTGGCGGGGCGACTACCGGGGCGTCCTCACCGGCGGCTACTCCATCACGGTCGACGAGATTCCGATCAACTTCGACGTTCACGCACCGATCAATATCCCGGTCACCGCCACCATCACCAGCGTGAACATGTCGGCGATCAACGTTCCGCAGATCTACATCAGCGGCACCGCCCATGTGCTCGGCTTCATCGACGCTGCCAACTTCAACGTCACCGTCGGTCCCATCAGTGTCCACGGCGGCGCTGCCAACGCGCCCTCGACGACGCCCATCACGGTCGACTTCGGCAGCCAACCCCCGGTCAACACGGTGTCGTTCAACATCGGCGCCCTCGACGGTTCGACTGTCCTTGCCATCGTCGGCAACGCGGGAGTCGGTCCCGTCACGATTCCGCTCATCAACATTCCGGCGACACCGGGCTTCTTCAACACCACGACTTCTCCGTCGTCCGGCTTCTTCAACTGGGGCGCCGGCGGCGTCTCGGGCCTGTTCAACAACGGCGCCGGCAGCTCGGGCCTGGCGAACTTCGCCACCGGCCTCCTCGGAAACTCCGGCATCCAAAACTACGGTTCGCTGCAGTCCGGCCTAGCCAACCTCGGCAACAGCATTTCGGGTCTGTTCAACACCGGATTGGGCGTGCCGGCCAACCTCTCCGGCTTCAGCAACGTCGGCGCCGACCTGGCCGGGTTGTTCCAGAACGGCGCGACCGGAGGCACCACCTTCAGCCTCGGCCTGGGCAATGTCGGTTCCCTGAACTTCGGCAACGCGAACATCGGCGACTTCAACTTCGGTAACGGCAACCTCGGCGGCTACAACCTGGGTAACGGCAACGTCGGCGGAAACAACTTCGGCGGCGGCAACATCGGCAGCCAGAACTTCGGCAGCGGCAACATCGGCAGCTTCAACTTCGGGTTCGGCAACAGCGGCCCGGGATTGACGGCGGCCCTGAACAACATCGGATTCGGCAACACCGGCAGCAACAACTTCGGCTTCGGCAACTTCGGTGACGGCAACATCGGCTTCGGCAATACCGGCAACGGCAACATCGGTATCGGGCTCAGCGGCAACAACCAGGTCGGCTTCGGCGCCCTGAACTCCGGCAGCGGCAACATCGGCCTGTTCAACTCGGGCAGCAACAACGTCGGGTTCTTCAACTCCGGCACCGGCAACTTCGGCATCGGCAACTCCGGCAGCTTCAACACCGGTATCGGCAACACCGGCAGCACCAACACCGGCTTCTTCAACAGCGGCCTGGTCAACACCGGCATCGGCAACGCGGGCAACTACAACACCGGCTTGTTCAACGTCGGCAATACCAACACGGGCAGCTTCAACCCGGGCAGCTACAACACCGGCGACTTCAACGCCGGGAACTACAACACCGGCTGGTTCAACACCGGCAACTCCAACACCGGCATTGCCAACTCCGGCAACGTCGACACGGGAGCATTCATCTCGGGCAGCTACAGCAACGGCTTCCTGTGGAGGGGCGACTACCAGGGCCTCTTCGGTCTCAACTCCTCCTTCACGATCCCGGCGATCCCGTACCACTACGACGTGCCGCTCAACATACAGATACCGATCACGGGCGTCATCGATGCCGTCACAGCGGGCGCGTTCACGTATTCGATTCCGATTCACATCCAGGCCAGTACGATTCTCGGGATCCGAATCACGGACTCCGACAGCAACATTGGACCCGTCACCTTCAACCTGAACACCCTTCAACCGCAAACCCCGATCGATTACCTGTTCACCAATGTCACCAATCTCGCCGGCACCGGTGTTCTGGGCCCCTTCACAATCGGCTCCGGCTTCCAGTCGGGCCCCGGCTTCTTCAACACGGGCCCAGGCCCGTCGTCGGGCTTCTTCAACTCCGGCAATGGCGCATCCGGCTTCTTCAACACCGCATCCGGGGCCGTGTCCGGCCTGGCGAACCGCTTCGTCCAGACTTCGGGTTTGTTCAACGCCGGCGGGATCAACGTGTCGGGCCTGCAGAACTTCGGCACCTTCGAGTCGGGCTGGGCGAACCTCGGCAACTTCGTGTCCGGCGCGTTCAACACCAGTGCCCTCAACCTCGCCACGCAGGCCTTCGTCTCGGGCATCGGCAACTTCGGCACCCAGTTGTCCGGCTTCTTCGGTCAGTAGCGGGTCCGCGCCGGCTGTAGGGCGCGTTTCGTCGCGGTTGGTTGCTTTGGCTTGACAGGGGACGGGTTCCGCCGGCTTACCCTGCTGACGATCAGACGTTCGATCGCTTGAGTGTATGACCTTAGCGAGCCCCCGGGCCATCCTAGCTGGGAATACGTGACATTACCTTGACGTCTTTCGGGGATGGTCATACGCTCCAGTCATAGATGTCCGTACCACCGCCCCCGTCCGGGCGCTATCGGAAGGCGTGACACCAATGAGCGAGAACAGCCCTGCCCCAAACGTTTTCGACGCTGGCCTGCCCACCTTCAACTACAGTCTCACCGCCGCCCCGCAGGACATCCTCGAGGACCTCCGGGCGGCGCAATCGCGCGCACCCATCGCCATCGGGCCCATCGGACCGGAAATCCTGTCCTACGAGCTGGCTCGGGAGATACTGCGCGACAACAGGTTTCGCATGCCGCCAGGTATTACGCTGGCGGCGCAGGGGATCACCTCGGGCCCGTTGTACGACAAACTGATGAGCAGCCTCCTCGGACTCGACGGGCCGCCGCATACCCGCTTACGCAAACTGGTTTCACGAGCGTTCACGCCGCGTGCGACGGCGCGGCTTCAGGACACCATCAACGAGGTGGTGAATGGCCTGATCGATCAGGTAATCGACGCCGGACGTTGCGACATCGTGGCCGACATCGCGCGGCCGTATCCCACTCCCATCATGTGCGCGCTGATCGGTGCGCCGCGCGCAGACTGGCAGTTGTTCTCCCAATGGACCGACGAAGTGTTCAAAGCCTTCAGTTTTCAGACTGACGCCAATTTCGATGAGGCCGCGATCTTGGGAGCGTGGAGCGAACTCGATGCGTACGTCGATGACATGGTCGACGCACGGCGAAACCATCTGACCGATGACCTGCTCTCCGAACTCATCCGCGCTGAGAGCGACGGCGACCGGCTCAATCTCGACGAACTCCGCATGCTGGTGGCCGGCTTCTTGATGGCGGGAACGGACACGACACGGAATCAGTTGGCCGCGTCGGTGCAGGTGCTCTGCGACCATCCGGATCAGTGGGCGAAGCTGGGCGACCAACCAGAGCTCGCGATGCAGACGGTTGAGGAAAGCATGCGCCATTCGCCGGCCGTCTGTCTCGCGCCGCGCGCTGCCATGGAGGATGTCGAGTTCGCCGGTTACCTGTTCCCGGCTGGAACCTTCGTACTCGTGAATACCTTTGCGGCCAATCGTGATCCAGCGATCTACGACGATGCTGACCGCTTCGACATCGCGCGGCGGGACCTGCCCGCCATTCTGACCTTCGGCGGCGGCGCGCACTACTGCCTGGGAGCGAACCTGGCACGTCGGGAACTGGCAGATGCCCTGGCCATCCTCGCCCGGCGTCTCGCTGCACCCCATCGGGTCGGTGCGGCGCCGTGGAAATCCTTGCTGGGAATGTCCGGCCCGACGACACTGACGATCGAATTCGACGCGGAAAGGCTTGTGACAGCGGATGCGTAGTCGCGGCTGGGCGGGAGCGACGCCTGCCTCGGACGAAGAGGCGATCGCCCGCATTCTGGACGCGGTCGACGAGGTGGTCGCCGAAACCGGACCGGCGATACGCCTGGCCGACGTCGCCCGGAAACTCGGGGTCACGCGCCAGACGGTGTACCGGTACTTTCCTAACGCCGACGCGTTGCTGATCGCCAGTGGGATGCGTGCGGTCGACGGATTCCTCGACCAGCTCGCAGAACATGTCCGGGGACTCAACGACCCGGTCACCGCCGTCGTCGAGAGCGTGTCCTTCGGACTCGAAAATCTCAGCGGCGATCCGCAGCTGGAGAGCGTGCTGACGGATCGACGGGAGGGCCAGGCTGTCACGTCGCTGACCTCCGACACGGCAATTACATTTTGCTTGTCAGCTTTTCACCGCCTCGATGTCGATTGGAATCTGCACGGCTTCGATGACGCCGCGCTCGCTGAGCTTGCCGAAATGACCTTGCGTACCGTGCAGTCTCTGTTTACCGATCGCGGGCAGCGGCAGCGCGACGGCGTCGCACTACGCCGCTTTATTACCCGATGGCTCGGCCCAGCGATTCTGTATCAACGGCTGAAGTCGCTGCCGGGCTACGAACGGCATGCGTCCTCGGACCGTCGCTGAATATTTCCCCGGTAATCCCGGGTACAACCACGTGCCGGAGTTTCCGGTGGGTGCCTGCTTCGTCTCGTTGTTCTGAATAGGTTGTCTTGGGCGGCGTGCAGATCGCGATCAGTCCCTTCGACATCCTGGACATGACCCAACTCTCGGCACGCACCGACCGGGTACTGCCCAACGGGGTCTGTCTGCTGCTGCCGTTGAAATCGTGCGAACAAAGGCAATAGTTGCCTGAGTTGCGGACATTTCGCCACCGACGCCACTCACCAAGCAGAGTTGAGTGATCAACACGCCAAAACACTGGCCCTAGTCACTGCTGCGGGATGCCGCCCGTGACGAGTTCTGGTTCTGCAGAGCGGTTTTCGACGTATTCGTGGTGGTCGCGCATGAGGGTGACGAATCGGTAGCCGGTTAGGGCGGCGAAGAAACCGAGGGTCCATAGGGCGATGTTGCCGGCGGTGAGGTTGACCGGGTTGAAGTAGTTGAGCAGGCCCATTACGCCGAAGAACACGATGGGGGCTCCGTCGGACCAGGTCAGGGGACGATCTGCGTTGTGCTGCAGGGTGTTGCGGCCGAGTAAGGGCAGCATGACGAAGGTGAAGACGAGCATGGTGATGAACACGTACATGGCCCATCCCAGGGGGGCTGTGGGGTCACCGAGGAATGCGTCGTCGGCTGAGTAGGTGAGGCTTCGGCCTACCCAGTGGTAGATGTCGAATTTCACGCTGATCGCGTTGGTGACCAGCATGAGCCAGGAATGCACCATGCCGTAGAGCGCGCAGCGCCAGATGGTTTGCCACCAGGTCAGCGTGCGTGGGTCGACGACGACGCGGCCGTCGAGGATCAGGTTGACGGTGGCGTAGGTGGGCCACAGGATGGCGGCCATCATGACCGGGACGGCGACGGGGACGGCGCCCACGTGCACGGAGAACACGCCCAAGTGCCCGTAGCGGATATCGCCCCAAATGAATCCGCCGTAGCTGATGTTGGTCTGTTCGAAAGCCCATTCCAGCACTGAGGCGGTGGCGAAGAACGCGATCGTCAGTTTCAGAGCGAGGTGTTTCCACATATGACCCAGCAGCAGAACCATCATCGCAGCACTCATGACCATCATGGCCGCCGGCGGCAGTCCCATGCCCGCGGGTCCCGCGAGTGCCCATCCGCTCAGGGCCAGGTAGATCACACACGCCGCCAAGACTGCTTTGTCCAGCATTGTGATCGACTTCCTTTCCGTTGTGGTGGTTGCAGGGGTGGATCAGTGGGTGAACAACTCGCCGTCGAAGGCGGCGAGCAGGATGTCGACCATGGCGTCCATGTTGCTGTCGGGTAGGCCGTGGCTGAGCAGCCCGATGCCCATGGCTGCGCCGAGGAACGCCATGATCAGTTCCATATCGGTTGCGGTGGTATGGATTTCGCCGCGGCTGCGGGCAGCGGAGAACATGTCGACCAGCGAGGTCATCAGTTCGGTGCCCTCTTGCAGGGAGGGCAGCAGGTCGGGATGGCGCCGGATTTCGATCGGGATGGAGGCCAGAAACGGTGTGATGGCCGGGGTGTGTCGGTGCGTGCGGGCAGAGGCCCGGAAGATGGCCTTGATCTTGTCCCGGACCGGGCCGTCGAGGTCGATCGCGTCGCGGTAGGCGGGTAGCAACTCGGTCAGGGCGGCGTGAAACGCCGCTTGGTACAGCTCGCGTTTGGAGGCGAAGTATTGGTAGGTCGAGGAGTGGGTGATGCCGGCTGCGGCGGCGATCTCGGTCATCCGGGCACCGGCATACCCGTGCATCCCGAAATGCTGCTGAGCGGCTTCGACCAGGCGTGGGATGGTCTCTTCTGCTGAGCTACCCGGTGGGCGGCCGAGTTGTTTGGCTGCTCCGGTTCGTCGTCGCGAAACGTTGTGGCGTGCCGAGCCACTCATGACGGAGGCCGACGCGTTACGGCTGAGCCCAGCATTCATCGAAGCTACCCGACCGGTGCCAGCGGTTCGGCGGAGCTTTTGCCCATCGCCTTATTACGCAATGCGGTGTAATCGGTGTCAGGCGGCGGCAATTGCGGTGGCACCGGAGGCGGGATTTTGCTGAGCCCGAGCAGCGCTTTGACGGCATACCGCAACAGGCCGGCCACCACTCGCGGATTCCTCAGCAGTTCGAACACGGTTTCTTGCAGGTTGTAGACCCTGTCGAAATGGATCTGCACCGCTTCGTCCTCCCAGCACGCTTGTGACACGAAATGAAAGACCGGCCAGGTGGATTTGCGCATCAGCCGCTTGCGGGCGCCGTCGGGCAGCGCCTCGCTGCCGGTCGCCAGCGGGTAACCGCCGTCGCGGCTCAGCGCCAACGTCCATGCGCCTTTGAGGAATGTGGCTTGCTCGGCATAAAACGCTTTCGGAAACTGCGCCGAGGCCGGATCGATTGTCTGCGACAGGCGCCGCACGATGATTGCCGCGGTGGAGGCACACGACATCCCCTGGGCGTAGATCGGATTGAACGCGCACACCGCGTCGCCGAGGGCGATGAAACCGCGTGGGGGAGCCGCCAGACGGTCGAAGCGCCGCCACACATTGCGCGTCGAGCGGGTGTGGTGGACATCGGACAACGGTTGGGACGCAGCGAGTAATCGGGAGAATTCCCGCGTGCGCGTCTGGCGGGCCGCGGCCTCGTAGGATTCGACATCGGTCGGCATGCTCAGGCCCCACGACCCCATGACCGCGATGAAGCTGTCGTTCTCGATCGGGAAGACCGAACACAGATACTGATGCGGTTCGGGTGCAGCGGGATTCGGGTCCGGGAACGTGGTCAGGAAGCGGTACCACGGCAGGGTGTCTTTCGGCCACTGATACCAGCGCGAGGAATAGCTGACTTTGGCATCCAGGGTGAGTTCTTCAGGCGCCTGGCCGAACTGCTGCATCCATTTCGCGGCGCGGCTGCCCCGGCCACCGGCGTCGACGACGAAGTCGGCGCCCAGCTGCTGGGGTCCACCGTCGGCGTCGCGGTAGGCCACTCCGGTCACGATCGGCCCGCCGGTATCGCTGCGCGACAGCAACTGCTCCACTCGGGACTGCTCGATCAGGGTGATGTCGGGGTCCTCGGCTATGAACTCCCGGATCGTCATCTCGATCATCGGCCGCGAGGCGAAGAACATGCGCATATCGGTGCGCGAGCGGGGCGCCCAGCCGTTGATGAGGCAATTCGCGGCTTGCAGTCCCGGATCGATTTCGCAGCCGCCGTTGGCGAGCAGGCGAGCGGTGAAGCCGGGGAAGAGGCTTTCGATCGCTTCGCGGCCCGCGGCGAGCAGGAAGTGATTGTGCCAGGCCTGCGGGGTGCCGCGCCGGCCTTCGGGAACACCGGGCAGCGAATCCGCCTCGAGGATCGAGACGGTGGCGAAGCGGTGCTGCAAAGCGCGTGCGGCGCACAAGCCGCCGATGCTGGCGCCGATCACAACGGCGTGCCCTTGGCGCATGAACCCCTCCTGACGGTGGTGGAGCGCGTGTCCGGCGACTCTAGCATATCCAACAGACGTGTCTGATAGTTATAGTTGGGCAAGGCGGGACGACCGAAAGGGGTGGCGGTGAATACGTGCACGCCGGAGTTCGCCCGTCTGACCGCACCGATCGAGGGTGTGCGGTGCGACGGGAATCCGTTCCTGACCCTGCGCAATCCATTCGCTCTGCAGCACTGGACGTTTCCGGTGATCGAGGCGCTGTTGATCATCGGCGCGATCGCGTGCCTGGTGCATGCGCTGCGCTGGTATCGCCGGCGCGGGGACTCCTCGAACCTGGTGCTGTGGTGCGCGCTGGTGCTGGCGCTGCTGCTGGTCGAGCCGGTGACCTATTTTCCACAGTGGTTCGGCTTGCAGGATCAGATCGGACTGGTGTTCGCCCACGGGCAGTTCTCGGTGCAGTTCTTCTTCGACCGGTTGCCGGACTACATCGTCGCCATGTATCCAGTATTCGGTTACGTCGCTTACGCGTTGGTGCAACGGACCGGCATCTTCACCCGCTACAACGCCGTCGTCGGCGCAACGTGTGTCGCGTTCGGGTTTCTGTGTTTCTTCGAAGTCATCGACACAGTCGGCCCGCAATGGCGCTGGTGGGTATGGAACACCGAGATCCCCACGGCCAAACCCTCAATGGGAGTGGTTCCCTACGCCAGCCTGCAAGGCTTTTCGCTGATCGTGCCGTTCGCCATCGCACTCGTCACCAGGATTTCGGCCCGCACACCGGCCCACGGCTGGCAGATCGTCCGCAATGTCGTTCTGGCGAGTTTGGGGGTATGGCCGCTGATGGTGCTCAGCAACGTGCTGTCGCTGGCACTTGGCCTGGGCACCTCACAACAGACGGGCCGATTCATCGCGACCTGGCTGCTGATCAGCGCAGCCGCAGCGATCACCGCCTACGCCTTCGTCGGGGCCTACCGAACCCGGCTACATGACCCATCAATCACACCGAAAGATGTTGCCCGCGACCACTTTGCAGCCGTTTGCGCGATCATCTATCTCGCCTTCGGAGCCCTCTTCTGGATTGCTGCACTACCCGACTACCTCGCCGCACGCAACGGAGTCACACCCTCAGGAGACCCGACCGGCTCACTGACCTTCGCCGTCCTCAACTACCTGATGTCCATCGCCTTCACCTGGGGCGCCTACACACACAGCCATGGCCGCCGCGTGATCGGCCGCCAACCGCTGACAAATCACCGATCACGCCTCGCCCAAACGCGTAACGCGAACCGTCACATCCCCGACACCGCCACACACGGGGCATCCAGATCCGACCCATAGATAACACTGTTCCCCACGGCCGGAACTCCCCTTACCCAAAATCACGAGACACAGTCGGACACACCCCTCAATCACTTACAGATAAGCAGAGTTTTGCCGCGAACTCGGTCGCCGCGTCCGCGGGCGCGAGGCTGGTGCGCTGGGCTGTCGGCCAGCACGATGAGTCGCTCCCTCGGATTGGTTGTTCATTCACGATGGCGAAGGCCGCCGATAAATTCCGGCACGCGTCAGAACGATCGTCGGTTTCGTCTCACTCTTAGACACCGATGCCGATCCCTCTCACGAAAGTGGCAGGTCCCGATCCGTCCACGAGATCTCCTCGTCCCGACGCCGTCAAATATTTGTCGCAATGTGTGCGGCCCTGTTGACCTTTGGACATTCGCCGGTAAAGCTCTTTCGAGTATTTCGCGTGAATGGGTTGCCTGGAGGTGTGGAATGTCGTTTGTCTGCGCGGCGCCGGAGATGGTGGTCACGGCGGCCTCGGATTTGGTGCTGATCGGCTCGTCGGTCACGAAAGCCAATGCGGCGGCGGCGGGTTCCACGACAACGCTGCTGGCCGCCGGTGCGGATGAGGTGTCGGCGGGGATAGCCGCGCTGCTGGGCGAGCACGGGCAGGCTTATCAGGCGATCAGCGCGGAGATTGCGACGTTTCAGCAGCGGTTTGTGCAAGCCCTCAATTCTGGGGCCGGCGCGTATGCCGCCGCGGAGGCTGCCAGCGCGGTGTCCTTGCAGTCCATCGAGCAGAGCATCCTCGATGTGATCAATGCGCCCTTCAACCTCTTATTGGGGCGGCCGCTGATCGGCAATGGCCGCAATGGAGCCCCGGGGACCGGTCAGGCCGGTGGACCGGGCGGCATCTTGTGGGGTGATGGTGGTGCCGGCGGGTCCGGCGCGGTCGGACAAACAGGTGGTGCCGGGGGAGCGGCGGGCTTGTTCGGTCGTGGCGGCACCGGTGGCGCCGGCGGAGTCGGTGCTACCGGCAACACGACCAGCGTTGCGGGTCAGACCGGCGGTCCCGGTGGCTCTGGCGGGGCGGGCGGGGTCGGCGGTCAAGGCGGGCTGCTGTTCGGTATTGGTGGCACCGGCGGTGCCGGTGGAGTTGGCGGGACTGGTGGAGTCGGAGGGCCCGCCGATGCCGCAGGAAATTTCGGAGCCGGCGGTCCCGGCGGGACTGGCGGGCTGGGCGGTGCCGGTGGCGCGCCCGGTTTCTTGGGGAGCCCCGGTCATGCGGGTCTCAACGGAGCCAACGGCCTTCCCGGCGGATTTCGCGTTGGCCCTTTCATCAATAACACGGGTTTAAGCAACAGCGAGGTCTACCTGACCCTGCTCGGCCAGACGACACCCGGCCAGTGGTCGTGGATCGACCAGAACGGCATAGCCCACCACATCGACTCCAGTGCCGCGAACGCGCCTGGTCACCTCACCTACAACGGGGTGAATTACGCCAATATGTCGTTCACCCTCGACCAGACCGGTAACTTCTCGATCCCGTCGGAATTTCAGGGCGGCCGGATCTTCATGTCGATGAAGAACCCGCTCTACATCGGCATTGCCGCCGACAACTCGGGCTGGGCGGGTCTCGACCCCGCGAATCCTGCCGATCCGAACTACAACACGGTTTACGACTGGTACGAGATGACCTACAAGTACGGCTCAGTCGCCTTCGGTGGTAACACCACGCAGGTGGACCAGTTCGGGATGCCGTTCTCGTTCGAGCTGGGGCAGAGCTCCACCGGGTTTGACGCCACCCGCGGCATCACACTGACGCGAGCCCAAGTTTTCCAGCAGTACGCGGCCTCGGTCCCGGCCGAGTTCCAGGCATTGGTACTGCACGACGGCACCGGCGACCCGCTGCGGATTTTGGCCCCGCGCAGCGCCACGCCCGGCGGCCTGGCCAGCTGGCTCGATCAACCCATCAACGACTTCTGGTCGAATTATCAAGCCCACCAATTCATTTACGACGGTCCCGGATACACGGTGACCGGAAACATCGACGGCGGCGGACTGTTCCATTACAACGTCACCCCAGACGGCGGAGCCACCTCTACATACACCATGGTCAAGCCCACGACGGCGCAGGTTTTCGCTTCCAACGGCCCATTCGTCGGCGCCGATCAACAGGGGGCGTTCCTCGCCGAACTCAACGCGGCGTTCAACCGCGGCGTGGCGATTGCGCCGGATCAGTGGGCCAACGTCGCCGCCTACTATCCAACCGGAGGGCGGTGGAACAACTGGGCACAGTTCTTCCACACCAACAGCATTGCCAACCTCGCCTACGGCTTCCCCTTCGACGACGTCAACAACCAGAGTTCGGTGCTGATCCTCAACAACGCACAGCCGCCTACGCGTCTTTCATTCATCCTTAACTAGTGCGCCGCGTCTTGCCGGTGGCGAGCCGTCGTCACGGTATTGATGTGTACGCGTGCGGACGCGTCGGCCGGACGTACTCTGAACGCCGGCAGTTCAGCCAGGTATGACTGATTCCGTTGTGGCGCATAGTATTTCATCAGCTGAGTGGGACATGCATTGCTGCGGATGCCGTAAAGCGCAGCGGCGCCAGTGATGCTTCAACCGAACCCGACTTCCGACCTGCTCAGCTGCGGCCTGTCTCAGCCTCGACACGCGGCCGCCGAAACAAGCTAGTTGGTGGTGGGCGGTGGTTGGGGTTGGAAGGGGGTGTACCACATCCATTGGGCGCGTTCGCCGGTGGGCCCGGGGTAAGGCGCGACGTCGGGTGGGGTGCTGGTGGGTGGTCGGGCCAGGGATCCGAGCTGCAGGATGGCGCCGTCGCGGTCGGTGACGGTCAGGTGGTCGGCGTCGCCGGTGATGGTGATCTCCCCGCGGTGATGCTCGCGGTGGTGATACGGACACAGCAGGATCAGATTGATCAGCTCGGTGGGGCCGCCGTGTTCCCAGTGCCGGATGTGATGAGCGTGCAGGCCGCGGGTGGCCCCGCAGCCGGGCACCGCGCAGCAGGGGTGGCGGTGTTCCAGGGCGCGGCGCAGCCGCCGGTTGATCGTGCGGGTGGTGCGGCCGGCGCCGATCGGCTGGCCGTCGCGCTCAAACCACACCTCACAGGTGGCATCACAGGTCAGGTACTGGCGGTCGCCCTCGGTGAGCAGCGGGCCCAGGTGCAGTGCGGCGGCGGGCTTGTCGACGTCGAGGTGCACCACCACGGTGGTGTGCGCGGCGTGTGGGCGGGCGGTGGCCTCAGCGTCCCAGCCGGCCTCGATCAGCCGCATAAACGCATCCATCGTGTCAGGCATCGGCGGCGCCGACTCCGACGCACCCTCGGGGCGGTCGTGTTTCCACTGGGTGATCAGCGCCTCCCGATGCGACGCCAATGCGGCCTCGAACGTCGCCGCCTGCGGGGCCGCCAGGGTGATCCGCCAACACGTGGCCTCATCGGTGCTGGTTTTGCTGATCGCCGGGGGCGGGCGCCGATCCGGTTTCGGGCGCGGTTCGCCCTTGATCGCGGTGCGCAACTGGCTGACCGAGGCATAGCGGGCCAACTGCTCATAATGAGCGTCTGAGCCGTCCCCGGCCCGCGCGGCGATCACCCCGACCTGATCTAGCGACAACCACCCCTCGCGCAGGCCTGCCACACACCGAGGAAACTCCTGGGCCCGCCGCGCCACCGTCGCGATCGTCTCGGCATTGCCCCGGGTGGTGCCCAGCTTCCAGGCCACCACCGCGGCCACCGAGCGCGCCCCGGTCATCCCCCACAACCCGTCCCCGTCGATCTCCGCGACGATCTCCACGATCCGCCCGTCAATCGCGTTGCGCTGCCCCGCCAACTCCGACAACTCCTCGAACAACACATCCACACGCTTGACCGGAGGCCGCTGAAAAGAGCCCGCCAAGGCAGTCACCGACATAACCCCATCCTCCCAGCGGGGTACGACAAGTTAATCCGAGGCGTAACCGGCCGGGCAGGTCCGAGGCGTAATCCGGCCGGGCAGGTCCGGGGCCCGCGGGGCCGGCGGCGATCCGGGATGAGCGCACACACGCCTGACGGGCCCCTGAACGAGGGATGGCACGTGCGTGACGTTTCGGGGTGCCGTACCTGATTGTCGTGCGCGCTCGGGCCACGCGGGCTATGACATTACGGTGAGCAACCACCGTGTGAACCTGACCCTGCAGGAGAGCTCGTTGATCGGCGAAACCCATGCCGACGCTTTGGAGCGCATGGATGAGAAGCAGTTGAAAGATCTGCAGGGCCGGCTCAGGGCTGCGCGGGAGAAGAACTTCAGCCTGTTGCGGCGCCAAGGTGCGGCCCGAGTGGAGGCCGAAGGCGCGCGGGGGGCCGCCCAGCCGGCCAACGAAAGACGCGGTGAAAAGGTCGCGGTTTTCGACGAGGCGCTGACCCGGGTGAACCAGCGCCTCGACTCCATCCGTGAAATCGGCTGACCCGCCCGGTCGCGGGTGCTTCGACGCTTCCGCCGTTGCGGCGGTTGATTTTTCGAGTATGTAGGGCACGTCGCCCGACTTCGACACGCTCACGGCTGCCGCTCTAACCATCAACGGGCGCGCATATCGCCGGCCAGAGTTTGAGGCATCTGCCCCATGATCCAACACCCGGCCCCGGCGAACAATCAGCCTATGAAACGTTATGTGACAACTTATTACGGGACCCAGAGCCACCACTTCCTACGGCCAGCGGGCGGCGGACCACTGGCTGATTAGTCAGATCTGACTATCGCCGGGTGCTGGAAAATGCCTAGTTGTGGTCATGACGGGCCACTGTCTCGCCCCATAGCGTCATGGCATGACCAGCATCGCGTCAGAGGAGCCGGGGCATGAGCCACTCCATCGCAACCGGTGAACCGCTCGGAGACGTAATCCGTTCCGGCGAGTCGAAGTCCAAGAAGCCAGGGCTGACTACCCGCTGAAATTCGCACCCGCATGAATTGCTCCTTCGGCGGCGGCTGAGGCACACCAAGCCGGCCGCCGCTACAACACCAAATCTCTTCAAAGCTCACCAGACGGCGGTCTGGCGATCAAACCACCCGTCACGGCCGTGGGGTCATGACTCGCAGGAAGGTGTCGAAATGTCCTATGTCATCGCGCTGCCGGAGGCAATGAGCACGGCGGCAACAGATTTGGCCGGTCTCGGTTCTTCGCTTCAGTCAGCCAACGCTGCGGCGGCGGCCCGTACCACCGGTCTGCTGGCTGCCGCCGAGGATGAGGTTTCGATCGCCATCGCCGAACTGTTCGGGACGTTCGGTCAGGGTTATCAGAGCGCGAGCGCGCAGGTGGCGGTGTTTCATGAGCAGTTCGTGCAGGCGATGACCGGGAGCGCAAATTCGTACGCGACCGCCGAATCCGCTGCGGCACAGCCTCTGCAGAGCCTGCTCGATGTGGTCAACGCCCAATTTGTGGCACAGACCGGACGCCCGTTGATCGGCAACGGCGCCAACGGAGCCGCCGGGACAGGACAAGACGGTGGCGCGGGCGGATGGTTGATCGGCAACGGCGGGGCCGGTGGGTCAGGAACTTCGACCGCGGGCGCTGACGGCGGCAAGGGTGGTGCCGGTGGAGCCGCGGGACTGTTCGGCAGCGGTGGCGCCGGTGGGGCCGGTGGTACCGCCACGACGGCGGGCAAGGCCGGTGGGGCCGCCGGGTCGGGCGGCAACGCCCTGCTGGTCGGGTCAGGTGGCGCCGGCGGCGTCGGAGGGTCCTCGACCGACGCCGGAGGCGCGGCAGGCGGGGCAGGCGGACGCGGCGGCAACGCCGGCATGCTCTTCGGGGCCGCCGGCACCGGCGGCACGGGCGGATTCACCTTCGGCAACGCGACCGGCGGCGCAGGTGGAACCGGTGGAACCGGCGGGCTGTTCACCGACGGCGGTGTCGGCGGGTCCGGCGGGGCCGGCGCTTCGGGCGGGGCCGGCGGTGCCGGCGGCGATGGTGGAACATTCGGCGCCGGCGGCACGGGCGGTGCCGGCGGGACCGGCACGTCCACCACCGCCGGGACCACCGGCGGGGCCGGCGGCGCGGGCGGTGCCGGCGGAATGTTCGGAGCCGGTGGCACCGGCGGCAGCGGCGGTTCGAGTCTCGGCAGCACCGGTGGGGCCGGTGGGGCAGGCGGCAACGCCGGCATGTTCGGCTTCGGCGATGGTGGTGCCGGGGGCGCCGGCGGAGAAGGACTCAACAACGGCCAGACCGCCGGCGGGGCGGGCGGTGCCGGCGGCAATGCCGGCCTGCTGACCGGCAACGGCGGGGCCGGCGGTGCCGGCGGCCTGGGTCGCACCACCGGCGGCACTGGCGGCGCCGGCGGAACCGCCGGCCAGCTGATCGGCTCGGGCGGCACCGGCGGCAGCGGCGGGGCTGCCGTCACCACCGGCGGCACCGGCGGCGCCGGCGGCAAGTCCGGAGTACTCGGCAACGGAGGCAACGGCGGCAACGGCGGGGCCGGGGTGACCACCGGCGGCAACGGCGGGACCGGCGGCGACGGTGTGCTGATCGGCAACGGCGGCAACGCCGGCAGCGGCGGGACGGGCGGGGTTACCGCGGGCAAGGCCGGCCTCGGTGGCGTCAGCGGGCTGCTGTTGGGCGCCGACGGTTTCAACGCACCGCTGAGCACCAACCCGCTGCACGTCCTGCAACAGGATGCGCTCAACATCGTCAACCAGCCCGTCCAGGCACTGACCGGGCGTCCGCTGATCGGCAACGGCGCCAACGGAACTCCGGGAACCGGAGCAGCCGGTGGGGACGGCGGCTGGCTGTTCGGCAACGGTGGTAACGGCGCGCACGGCGCGACCAACACCGCCGCCGGCGGGGCGGGTGGCGCGGGTGGTGCCGGGGGTGCCGGGGGCATCCTGTTCGGCAACGGCGGCACTGGTGGCGCGGGCGGCATCGCCAACGGAGCCGGTGGCATCGGGGGGACCGGCGGCGCCGGCGGCTCAGCTTTGCTTAACGGCGCCGGCGGCACCGGCGGTGACGGCGGGCAGGCCTTGAACGCCGGTAAGGGCGGGGCAGGCGGGATCGGCGGCAACGCCGGGTTCTTCTCGGGCGCCGCCGGTACGGGCGGTCACGGTGCTGGACCCGGTGCCACCGGGGTGGGCGGGGCCGGCGGTACCGGCGGCCTGTTCGCCGACGGCGGAGTCGGCGGGGCCGGCGGAGCCGGGGCCACGGGCGGGGCCGGCGGCAAGGGGCTGGTGTTCGGCGATGGCGGCACCGGCGGATCCGGGGGCCTCTCCGGCAATGGCGGGGCCGGCGGCACCGGCGGGGTGTTCGGGGCGGGCGGTACCGGCGGCTCCGGTGGTTCTGGCGGCAACAACGGCGGGGCCGGTGGCGCGGGCGGCAACGCCGGCGCGTTGTCCTTCGGCGCCGGCGGGGCCGGCGGCAGCGGCGGGGCCGGCACCTCGACCGGCGGGGCCGGCGGCGCCGGGGGCAACGCCGGCGTGCTGTTCGGCTCGGGCGGCGCGGGCGGCAACGGCGGGCACGGTGGCGCGGGCGGTAGCGGCACCCAGCAGGGCGGCGCCGGGGGCGCGGGCGGCAACGCCGGCCTGCTGTCCGGCTCCGGCGGCGCCGGTGGTGCCGGCGGGTCCGGCGCCAACGCCAACGCCAACGGCAACGGCACGGGCGGTGCAGGCGGGAACGGCGGCAAGGCCGGCGTCACCGGCAGCGGCGGTGACGGCGGGGCCGGCGGATTCGGAGCCACCACCGCGGGCAAGGGCGGAAACGGCGGCGACGCCCAGATCATCGGCGACGGCGGCAACGGCGGCAACGCCGGCAAGGCCGGTGGCACGGCCGGCACCGGCGGCACCGGCGGACTGTTGCTCGGCAACAACGGAAACAACGGCAAGGCGTAAGCGCAGCGCGGCGGTCACAGAACTCGTCTTACGCACCAAATGCGTTGGCGGCGTAGGGGAATAGGCTGTGATCTCAGGAGCGCACGGTCAGCTCCGCGAGATGAGACTGTCGATCGCCTCGGTGCCGAAGTCCTTTCCGATCCGCAGTTCAGGGTTGTGTTCGGGTTCCCCGGCATCGGGTTTGCCCTGCGTACTGAGGATGTAGAAGCCCTTGTTAGGTGCGGCGGAGACGACAGCTATGGACTGCTGGAACATATCGTTTTGCGAGATGTTGTCCTTGACCAGTTTGAAGACGTTCGAGTCGAGGTCGTTCACTCGCACGATTCGGTAGACGTGGCCCATCACGACGTACATGCTCGTGTTCCACTTCGACAGATCCGTCGGGATCCCTTTGAGGCCGTTCAGGTCGGTCCTGGCCTGGTGCTGAAAGCCCGAGAGATGTATGTGTAACTGATCCTGCTTGCGGCCGTGGAAAGAATTGATGCCCAGCATGATGTCAACGCCCTGGAACCGCTTGACCGCCTCATCCCAGGCGGGCTTCCAGAGGTTGAAGGCCTTCGGGCCCCAGATCTCCGCGCATTCGACTCCGGTGACGCGCGCCCGCGGTATCGCCAACAGGTCGTGTTTGCCCTGCCCGCCGTCCTTCAGGGCCCATGATTCGTTGACGAAGATGTTGGGCGAGGGGTTGGCCGGCGGGGGATAGTGGTCTTTGACGGCCTTCCAGAGCTCGAGTCTGGGTCCGCTGTCGTTCGGGGATCCGCAGCTGTCAGGCGGGTGGAAACCCGGGTCGGCAAGAGCCGGCCACGATGACGTCCCAGCCGGCGAGAGACCGACGCCCAGGAGGCATGCAGCGATGACGACTACCACCCCGAACAGGCCTGCAGCAAGACTGATACGCCGTCTGCCGGTGCCGCTGACCGGTGAATCCCCCATGTGACTGCTCCTTGATCAGAATCAGCAGAATTACTGAACCAGCAATATAACTTTCGTCGACGCCTTCCGGCCCGTAATCGACCATGCCCGCGGTCCGCAGTCGTCTCGTAGTCGGCACCCGGCTCTGTTGGCGTCGGCAGACGGACGACGGCATGATGAGGCGAACACACGTGTCGAGGAGCCGAGGAGCATGCTGAAGGTCGCCGTCAAGATCTTCATCATGCTGGCGCTGTCCTCGCTGTCGCTGTGTGCGGCGGCGTACTCGCCACTGGCCACTCATGCTCCCTCCGCTGCACCGGACCGCCTTGAGCTGTCGAACAATTGGACGCTGTCTCCCGCGACGAAGACCTCGATGAACGGCGACGCCCTGTCTCTCGCCGACTATGACGCCACCGCCTGGTACAAAATCGCGCGCATGCCGGCCACCGTGCTGGAGATACTCCGGGAAAACGGTGTCTATCGAGATCTCTACGTAGGCAAGAACCTTCGAGACCACGTGCCGCAGGATCTGTATCGCCAAGATTGGTGGTACCGCACCGAGTTCACCGCTCCACCGGACCGGACGACCTACGTGTTGGACTTTCCCGGCATCAACTACCGCGGTGAAATCTGGTTGAACGGGCACCTGGTAGCCGACCGCACGCAGGTGGTCGGCATGTACGTGACTCACGAATTGGATGTGACGCGGTGGATTCGGCCCGGGCAGTCAAACGTCTTGGCGGTGAAGGTGACGCCCGAGCGTGCGCTTCAAGATGTGGACGGTGTCGAGCTGGCCGACAGTTGGAACGACTGGATCAATTGGGATTACCTCGGCCTACCGTCGCCAGATAATGATCCGGATCGGCGGGGAACATCTTTCGTCGCCGACCGCAATGCCGGCATCTGGAAGCCGGTGTACCTGAAATCGCTGGGAGACGTGGGAATCGGTGCCGCGACCGTCAATTCGGAACTTCCGTTGCCCCGCACCGACAGCGCGCGGTTGACGATTCACGCCGAGGTTCACAATTACTCCGCGCGACGCGCACGCGGCGTTCTGAGCGCCACGATCACCCGGCCGGACGCGTCGACGGTCCGCGTGGAGCAGGCGGTCACCCTGGCACCCGGCGAGAATCGTCAAATCACCGCAACACCGAATGAATTCGCACAATTGAACCTGCACCGGCCGGATCTCTGGTGGCCGTACACCATGGGCCGGCCGGCGCTGCACGATCTGCGGCTGGAGTTCCGCGTCGACAACCGGCCCAGCGATACCAGAGAACTTCATTTCGGCATCCGCACCGTCACCCAGCATCGCGACGAAGGATTCTCCGGCGACGGCGGAGACTTCTATCTCCAAGTCAACGGCAAGAACTTCCCGATCCGCGGCGCGGCTTACACGCCCGATCTGCTGTTCCGGTACGACCCGGACCGGGAGACCACGATTCTGCGATACGCAAAGGATCTGGGTCTGAACATGTTACGACTCGAGGGCAAACTCACCAGCGAACACCTCGTCGAAACGGCGGACGAGCTCGGCATTCCGCTCATGGCCGGCTGGATGTGCTGCAACCAGTGGGAGAAGTGGGCGCAGTGGGATCCCGAAGATGACCGGGTGGCAATGGCGAGTATGCGCTCACAGATCGAATCGCTGCGATCCCACGCATCGGCGTTCATCTGGGCGAATGGCAGCGACGGCCTGCCCCCGCCGGACATCCGGGCGCGATACCGGTCCATCCTCGATGAGTTGCATTGGCAGAACGCCACTGTCGACACTTCCTCCCTCCAGTCGAGGGACGGCGACGGCATGGCCCAATGGGACGGAATCGACATGACGGGTCCCTATACCTGGCGACCGCCCAGCTATTGGTTCAGCCGCCGCTACGGTGCCACCTGGGGCGCGTCCGCTGAACAGGGCAGCAATGAACAGATTCCGCCGTTCGCCAGCCTCAGGAAGTTCATCCCGCCCGACCAGCTGTGGCCGATCAACGACACCTGGTATTTCCACGCCGGGGGCCAACCGAAGAACGGGGCCCTGCTTAGTGCTCAACGGTCGATCGGCCTGCGGTACGGCCCGTCCGACAGCGCCGAGACGTTCGCCGCCAAAGCGCAACTGGCTCAATACGAGTCGGCCCGCGCGCAGTTCGAGGCCTTCGCCGCCACGGGATGGGACCGGCACAAGATGACCATATACTGGATGCTGAACAGTCACTGGCCGTCGTTCTTCGGCCAGCTCTTCGACTACTACCTGCGCCCGGGCGGTGCCTATTTCGGCGCCAAGAAGGGGCTGCGGCCACTGTCGGTCGTATTCGACTCCTACGCCGACGGCGACGGCAACTCGGGACGCATCAGCGTCGTCAACCAGACACAGCAGGACGAGCGTGATCTCCTCGTCCGGATTCGCATCTACGACCTGCAGGGAACACTGCAGGCCGAGCGAATCTCGCAGCGCACCAACGTATCCGCGGGAGGCGCCGCACAAGCCATGACGATACCCCGGGGGCTCGCCAATTCGCCCGTCTTCTTCGTCAGGGCTCAGCTGACTCGCAACACCGGCGAGGTCGTCACCGAGAACGTCTACTGGCAGTCCCAACAGCCCGATGACGTCGGGGATCCCGACAATGACCGTGCGTTCGACTCGATGCAGGTCAGTTGGGCGGACATGACCGCCTTGAGCTCCATGCCGCGGGTGCCGCTCGACGTCACTGCTCAGGCCGCCGACGGGAGCGTGGTCGTCCGGCTACACAACCCCACACACAACGTCGCGTTCTTCGAGCGCGCCGAGGTGATGTCCTCGCGCGACGGCGACGAGATCCTGCCGATCGAGTACGACGACAACTACGTGACGGTGTTTCCGGGGGAGACCGTCGACATCCGGGGAACCACCGAACACCAGGATTCGTCGGCGCTTTGGGTACGAGTGACCGGACACAACACGTCGCCGATCACCGTTCCTGTAGCGTAAGGCCGTGGGTCAGACCCGGTTGCGCGCAGGCGAGAACCGCTCCAGCTGCGTCGGCGGCCCTTCTGCCGACGGGGGCGCCACCAGTGCGGCGATGCCGTCGATCACGCTGGTGACCGTCCGGCTGTGCCGGTCCAGGTTCAGGGTGCCGTGCTGGAAATTCTGCGCGATCCACTCGGGCTCCTGGATTTCGGCGCTGGTCGGCAGCCCGAGTGCACTGTGTTCGTAGCCCAGGGCGCCCCACGCGGCGTAGAGGGAGCCGGTGACCGGCTGGGCCCCACTTGCCGGGGACCAGTACATCGCTCCCTTGTCGAAGATGACGTACCGCGTGCTCCCCGCGCCTTGCGATTCCGGTGATTTGGGCGCGCCGAGTGTGCTGTTCATGCCGCCCATCGCCCGCCACCGGTCGTAGATGGCAGTTCCCTCCAGCGATTGCGCCAGATCTGAGGCACTGGGTCGCGCGGTGAACTGCGCTGCGACGTCGCGAATCTGGCTCATCGAGACATACCCGATCTTGCCGGGGCAATCGGTATCGCTGACATCGCGGTGGGCGAAAATGTTCGGCAGGCTGATGGCGGTGTCGCGGGGGACCCGGGTGTAGGGTCCACCGTCCGATGTCAACGAGGTGCTGCCCCTGGGGTCGATGCCGTCCATGGCCAGCCGCCACCCGAGCAAGCGGCCGACGGTGCGCACCTGAATCGGCGTGGGCGCCATCGCATCGAACTCGCCGATCATGCACACCGCCCACGTGTTGCGGTTGAAGCCGCCGGTGTGCGTGCCCTGGACCGGTCTGGTCATCCCGCCGAACCGGCCCTCGAATACCTGACCGTACTTGTCGACCAGGGCGTTGTAGGCGATGTCCGGCCAGCCGAGGTTCCGGGTGTGGTAGGCGTAGATCGACCGCACGATTGCCGCCGAATCTTGCGGCGCGTACTCGTTCACGGTCGCGGTGTGATGCACGACGCCGGCCTTGATTCCGTTGTCATACACCGGTGGTCGGCTCCGAAGCGATTCCTGGGCGCCCCACTGCGCGCGGCCGACGATGTTAGGCGCCTGCCCGGGGGCTTCGACCGCCGCAACCAAGATCGGGTCCGCCGCCGCGCGGGGAGGTTGGGCCAGCCCGGGTGCGACGGTGCCTAAACCAAGCACGATCGGTGCGGCCGCAACGTATTTGAGAACGTTGCGACGTGAAACAGCGGCCGTCGCTGAGCACCCGCACCAATCCGGCACGGCAACACGGTAACTCGCGTCGGCGTTATCGGCGGCGCGACCCGCCGCAGTGGAAATCCTTTGAGCACAGGGGATTCGCCGTGCCACGAAAGGGTCTTGCCGGGACCAACTGGTCAGCCCGGGCGTCCGATGCCAATTCCGGTGCGGAGTTTTCGCTGAAGGGCCTTTCATTGCGCTCAATGGCCCGTCGGTCGCGCCGGAGAGGTCCCGGAATCTCGCAGACCCAAAGCCTCCGTCTTTGTGCTATAGCAAATCTATGGGGTAACGGCTGCTCTCAGAGAGGACATCAGACCATGACCGTTCCGCGACGCGTTGTCTCTGTCGCCGTGTTCGCCGGGTGGCTCGCTTTCGGGCCGGCTGGAATCGCGTCGGCTGAGCCGGCCATGAGTGGCCACTACATTTCGACGGTGACCTCCGCATCGGGTGAAACCACCACGAGCGACTGGTATTTCACGCCGTGTGGTGCCGGCTGCGCTTCGGTGGCCAACAGTCCCGGCGGACCGGGATTCGGGGAAGCGCGGATGTTCGACGGACAGTGGACGCTGGCCTGGCACTCCGACGCAGTCTGCTCGTCGGGTACCCGAGTGCCCGGGGCGTACGCCAGCTATGCCTCGTGGGATCCGATCACCCTGGAGGGCAAGAACGAATCCGGCATAACAAGGCCCGTATGCGGTTCCGATAAGGGATTGCCGCGCGTCACCCAACATCTGGGACTCACGCAGGCCGGATAGTTCCGTGGCACCGTCCGGGTGAGGCGACGGCGACGATCCGTTTCTGGCAGTCGCGAGGGCACTCGCGGGGGCATTCGCGGCCGGAGACGCCAGAAATTCGCAAGAATGCCGGATTACTTTTGCCCAGACACCGCTGACACGCGGACCTACCGAAACGGAGAACACGAAATGCGGCGAATCATCGCAGGCGCAGCGCTCTCTGGCGCCCTGACGCTGGCAACTCTGGGGCTGGGCACAGGGATCGCACAAGCCGACCCGGGAACGGGCATCTGCAATCAACTGGCGATGTGCAGCAGGGTCTGGTGCCCTGGCAGCCCGCTGCCTATGCCGGACGTGGTGTGGGACATGAACACATGTCATCACTACTACGGCGGCAGTCTCGGACATCCGGGAACCGAGGGCGGCATCCAAGTTGGTGCGCACATCCTCGAGGGAGACCCGTCCCCGGCGAACACCTGCGGCGGATCCCCCATCTGTTTGCCGGGCCTGTGAGAGCGGGTAGCAGAAGTTCCGGATAGCTCGCGCCGGGCCGGCCGCAACGAGTGCTCACCGGGGTGGCCAGGCGAAAGCGTCCACACCCGTGTCGATCTGCTTGGGCGCGTGGTTGTCCACGTCCGTCACGACCAAGTGCTTGCCGGAGTCGACGTACGCGACGATGTCGCCTGGCCCCCACACCGGCCCCTGGCTATCCGCCGTTACGCTCCCGGCCAGTGTGCGGGCCACCGACGAGTGCGCATCGAGAACCTGCATGCTCTTGGCTGATCCGTCCACACTGGTTTGCGTAAATGCCACGGCGCCAGACGAAAGCGCCGCGACGTCCCCGTACCACGCCTGCCCTTTGAGGACCGGTGTCGCCGCCCCAGGTGGGTTTGCGGGTGCTCCGCCGGGGGTGGCGACGGAGTAGATGCCACCGTCGCGGACCGCGAACGGGATCCCGTCGAACATCTCACCGGATGCGTTGCCGTTGGCGAACAAGATCGACTGACCCGCGACGTCATACGTCACGGCGAAGGCATTGGCGGCAGTCACGACAGGCGTCGAGGTACCGCCGACCGTGAGCACGCTGACGTCGACGGGCGAGACATCGCTACGTCCGCCCGTCCAGGCGATGTGTTGCCCGTCGGGCGCCCACGCATAGTTGTCGTCGGCGAACATCCGCTGCTTGTGCGGCACGGTCTGACCGTTCTGGGCGTCCGCGACCAGCAACAGGCCGCCCCCTTGACCGGCCTCGAGGAAGGCGATCCGGTTCCCGGTGGGGGACCAGCGCGGACGCCACACCCGCGGTGGCCCATCGCCGGCCTCCGGGGTCCCGAACCCCGGCGGAAGCGCGCCCGGGTCGACGAGTCGCCGCGGTGCGCCGAGGGGCTCATGCGCGGGCGAGAGATCGAGAACCCATAGTTCGCCGCCATAGTCGGCGGTAGCGGCCTTGTGGATGTAGGCCACGTGCGCGAGGTCGGGCGACGGCGCCGGCTCGGTATCCGCCGGTCCGTCGGTGAGCTTGCGGCCCGGCGTGCCGGCGGGGTCGCTGACGTAGAGCGAGCCGGCCTTGGAATAGAACAGCGAATCGAACAGCGCGCGCTGCGGGCCGCGAGAAAGGCTCGGTGCCACGGGTGTCGGGGAAGGCTTGGGCGACGAAGTGCAGGCGGCCGCCGCCAATGCCACCAGGATCGCCGCGATCCACCGGGTGGCGACGCGTACGCGGCGTCGGTGTTGTTTGTTGGGAACAGGGGCGCCGGTCATGCCTGCGAACGCCCCTGGTACGTCCCATCGACGTACTCGTCGCAGTGGTCGGTGAAGCAGCAGTTCGAATAGTAGATTTCGGCGTCACCGTGCCAGGCCGTGTACTTGCCGCCGGCGGCGGCGCAGTCTCTTTCGAGCTGCGGCCCTCTGACCCAATTGAACAGGCCGGCCGGATACAGCTGACCTTCGTACCTGACGGTTGCCACGCCAAGGAAGTGCTCGGCGTTCCGCGTCCACGCGAGGGCTCCGTTCCTGGCCTGCCAGTCGGCGCCTTCGCCGTGCGCGCAAGCGAAGAAACCCGTCGGTTTGCCGTCCGATCCCAGCACGGCAAAGGGTTCCGGCGACGACTTGCTGGGGCATGACATGGCGATCCATGCGGGATCCTTCAGGCTCTTGGTGAAGGCGTCATACATCCCGGTGTAATCGCGGAACAGCGAATAGGTCGCGAATGTCGGGCCACCGGGCAGGGAATTGTTACGGCACTCCACGGCGGCCAGCGCGCCCGGTGAACCGACAGGTTTGCAGGAGCCACTGCTGTAGCCCGATGGCAGCATGCTCATCAAATCGGCCAGCGGATCCGCGCCGGACCGCGGGGCAACGCCGAGGGCGGTCATCACCACGGTCGCGGCAACACATAACACGCGAAGCATGAAGGTCATATTCGCCCCGCGACGGATTACACGACAGGGACTTTCTACCCTCACGCCCGCGGCTAAATGCCCTACGGCGAGCAAAACCCCGGGCTTACCTTCTGAATCTCTGACACTCTCCCGTGAGGAGCCTTCGATGATTTCGATGACCGTCGCCCGGTTGGCGATTGCAACGGTCCTGATCTGCCCGGTCGCCGGTATCGTCGCCGGTCCCGCGGCGGCCGAACCGGAGACGACACCGTGCGTCACCGGAGAGGGAAACGACCCCACAGACGTGATTCCGGCGCCGGACGCACCGACGACCAGCTGCGACAGCCAGAAGCAGGCGTGTATGTCGGCGAACGTGCAGATAGGCATCTACGGCGAGCGGTACGTGCCGCCCGACGCTGTGGCGCAGTGTATGGAGGCCTATCGGACCTGCATCGCCAGTCGATCGGGGGGATAGGGACACCAGAGTCCGCTGACCCTCAGTGACGGTTCGCCCGATGCCGTGAGCTGGTCCGCAGGTGGACCCAGAGCACCAGGACTCCCGCGAGCACGATCCCGGCCAGGTTGACCCCGAGCTGTATGGCGGACTGCTCGGCGACCTCCCAGTCGCCGACAGTGGCGGCGACAACCGCGAAACCGGCCGCCGGGACCGTCGTCACCGAGATGAAGACTCCCACCAGCGCAGCGGATTTCGCGGAAACCAGGGATAGCATGCCGGCCGCGCCGGCGAGCAGCGCGACCACGAACGACAGCGGTCCGACCTGGAAGATGAAGTCAACCTGACTGAGCTGTCGGATGGTCCCCAGCTTGATCCAGCCGACCGCCTCACCACCCAGCACCGCGATCGCGGTGACGAGCATCGCCACCGGGAAGCCGACCAGCAAGGCCAGCGCGGCCCGCCGGGCAAGGTAGCCGCGGCGCCGCACGACGGCTACCGCGAGCGCGGCGAGCGGCCCGAACTCCGGCCCCACCACCATGGCGCCGACGACCGTCACCGGCGAATCCGTCACAACGCCGACCGCCGCGATGAGGCAGGCCAGGGTCAGGAACGTCAGGAAGGTGGCGTTCAGCGTGGACTCCTCGCGCGACCTCTCGGCCAACTCGTCCCAGACCACCGCGTCGGCGGGATCGCCGTCGGCCTCGTTCTCGGCGCGATAGGCCGCCGTGGACACCACCGTGTCGACCACGTCCAGGGTGATCGCGCCCCGCCGTTTCAGCCCGAGCGCCTTGAGGTCGTCGACGACGTCGTTGGCACTTTCTCGCGCGATGTCGGCCGTGATTTCGTCGCCGGGCGGGTCCAGCGCGGCGTCGCGGTGCACGACGATATGGGTCACCCCCACCTCCCGGCGAAGGACTTCGAGCACCGAATCACTGGACTCGGTCGGCGCGATCACCCGCAGATGGAGCATCACCGCACATTAGCGGCAAACCTGACCGCGTAAACGGCGCCGCTTAAAGGACCGCGTAAACGGCGCCGCTGAACGGACCATCTAAACGGACCACTGCCTATCGGGGCAGCACGGCCTCGATGGCGCTGATGACCTCGGGCGCGTCGGGTTCGGTCCGGGGACGGAACCGATTGACCACCGAGCCATCGGGGGCCACCAAGAATTTCTCGAAATTCCACTGGATGTCGCCGGCCTTGCCGTCGGCGTCCGCGGCCTTGGTCAGCTCGGTATACAGCGGATGGCGGTCCTCGCCGTTGACGTCGGTCTTCGCGAGCAGCGGGAAGGTCACCCCGTAGGTCGTCGAGCAGAACGTCTGGATCTCTTCGGCCGTACCCGGCTCCTGGCCCATGAACTGATTGCACGGAACGCCGACGACGGTCAGGCCCCGGTCGCCATAATCCTTGGCCAGCTTCTCCAGGGCCTCGTACTGCGGAGTCAGTCCGCACTTGGAGGCCACGTTCACGACCAGCGTTGCGCCGTCGGACAATTCGGCCAGCGTCGCCGGTCTGCCGTCGAGGGTGGTCAGGGCTATGTCTTTGAGGTCTGCGAGGGTCACGCCGTCGACGCTAACACTGCTGATGCTGTCCGATTTGTTCATGACGTCCGCACCGGGCGCGATCTACCGTCGCAGTCATGGACAACCAACTCGCATCTGCCGCAGTCGGGATCGTGGCGAGCGACCTCGCGCACTCGCTGGACTTCTACCGCCTGCTCGGTCTGTCGATCCCCGAGACCGACACTCCGCACGTTGAGATCGAACTGCCGGGCGGCAACCGCCTGTTGCTCGACACCGAGGAGACGATCGCCAGTTTCCATGCCGGCTGGCGTTCCCCGGCTTCGCCCGGAAGGGTGACGCTGGCGTTCGGGCTCGGCGCGCCCGCGGAGGTCGACGACCTGTTCAGCCGGCTCACCGCTGCCGGTCACCCCGAAGTCGTGAAGCCTTTCGACGCCCCCTGGGGACAACGCTATGCCACGGTCGCCGACCCGGACGGCATCTCGATCGATCTCTACGCCCCGCAGCCGAGCTGACTGGCACTCACCCCGGCCAGCTCATGCACTTGTCGCGACAGGTGCGACTGGTCGGCATACCCGGACATGGTTGCGGCATCGGCGGCGGACATGCCGGCCTCCAGCAACCGCACTGCTCTGCGGAATCGCAGAATCCGTCGCAATGTCGCCGGACCGTAGCCGTACACCGCGACGCACTGTCGCTGCAAATTCCTTGCTGACCAACCGATTTCACCGGCCACGGAGTGCACCGTGGCTCCGCTGCCCAGCCGCTCGGTGACGTGACGCAGAACGGCAAGTCGCCACGGTGCGGTCTCGCGGGAGGCCTCGTGCTGGAGCAGGCGGCCGGTCAGCGGCATCAGCCCGAGGCCACTGATGTTGGGCCGCAACAGTTCCAGGTCGACTCGGGCGTTGCGTACTTCAGCCGCCGGGATCCCCAGCAGCCTCGGCAACACACCCGGACGAAACCGGATCCCCGTTGCCACAGCGCAACTTTGGTCGCTGATGAATGCGGCGGTGTCCGGACCGGCCACCAGCACCCGACCGTCCATGTCGATGAGGTCCATGCATCCGTCGGGCAGGACCCGCGTGCGCCGCGGCGAGTCGCTGACCCACGTGCACTCCACCAACTCGCGCAGCCGGGCCGGAGCCGGTAGCTCGCGATAGCTCACCTGACCGAGTCTAGGACGCGAGCGAGAGGGCCTGTCGCGACCGACCGGGCAAACCCTCAGGCCGGTAGCCTGGTAGGAATGCCCGCCGTGCTCGATTTGCGCCGCATGGACGTGCCGGTCGTTCAGGCCGGTATGGGCACCGTCGCGGGACACGAACTGGCTGCGGCCGTCTCGGAGGCGGGTGGGCTCGGAACGATCGCGGGCGCGCGTGCCCCGATCGCCGCCGAACTGGCGGCCGCACGCAGGCTCACCGGCCGGCCCGTTGCGGTGAACCTCTTGCTGCCGTTCGTCCGTCCCGGCGATGTGGAGGCCGCGGCCGCCGCTGATGTGATCGTGACGTTCTGGGGCGTTCCCCGCCGGATTGCCGCCACCACCTGGATCCACCAGTGCGGGTCGGTGGCCGAGGCGACGGCGGCGGCCGCCGCGGGTGCAGACGCGGTGATCGCGCAGGGAGTTGAGGCAGGCGGCCATGTCCGCGGCACGACTCCCGCGCTTGAACTGCTCGACCAGGTGCGCCGGGCGGTGGACATTCCGGTCCTGGCCGCCGGCGGAATCGTCGATGCCGAGGGTGTGCGCGAGGCCCTGGACGCCGGAGCGGCCGCGGCCGTCGTCGGCACCCGTTTCCTGCTCAGCGCGGAATGTCGCGCCCACCCGGCGTATAAGAAGCGCTGCCTGGAAGCCAGCGAGACAGTGCTGACCGAACTTTTCGGATTGGGCTGGCCCGACGCCCCGCACCGGGTGATTCCCAATGAGGCCACCCGCCGCTGGCTAGGCGATGACGCCCGGGGCCCCCGCTGGATCCGCGCCGCTAACCGGATGATGTCGCACCTCGCCAACGCGATGCCGGTCACGGCCCAGGATCGTGCTGTCCGCGCGCAGCTGCCCTCGTGGCTGCCGTTCCCGATCGCCCAACCGCCCACCGCGGACGGGCCTGCCGAGTTGGTCGAGGGACGTCCGCTCTACGCGGGCGCCAATGTCGGCCGCATCCACGACATCCGCGGCGCGGCGGAGCTCGTAAGGTTGCTCACCCCTTGATGTTTGGCTAGTCGAGGCCTACGCGTTCACGTGGCGCGCGGCCCTCGAATCCGGGATCCCTCTTTCTCTTCAAGAACTTTCCAAGCGGTGCTGTCCAGACTCTGTCCATCGACACGTCCGACACGACAGCTGAGAGACCCATGACCGCCCCCGCATTCACCGCATCACCCGGAGCCGCGGCTTACGCCGAGCCGGGCCGGGTGACACCGTCGAACAACGGGGTGCGGGACGGCGTCTTCGTCTGGATATTGGTCGCCCTCAGCTCAATCGCGTTCTGCGCCTTCACCGGCATCCAGCACTTCGGCATCACCGGAACCCTTGCGAAGGCCGCCCCGTCACCGGTCGTCCGAGCACTGGCGACGGCGGCACACATCGACCTCGCGGCGTCCGGTCAGAGCTACGTCGCGCGCGCCGAGTGGAGCACGGTCGCGGACGCAGCCAGCTTGCGGGTGTACCCCACCGCCGCCGGCCGTCAGGCGTCGACCCGGCTCGTCGACCCCGGTCAAGCTTGGGCAGAGGTGCTCAGACTTGCTCCGGACGCGGACAAGCCGGGCATGCGCGAGCAATTCGTTTGCCACTGGCGCTTCGCGGAATTCGCCCAACCGGGCAAGGTCAGCTGGAACCTCGAACCCTGGCGGCCGCAGGTGGACACCGCCGCCATGATCACCTCACGCTGCAACCCTGGCGCGGCCGAAGAGTCCGCTTGAATCAGCGCCACACCCGCGGCAGCAGCATCGGCACGCGACCCTGGTAGCGGTGATACTGCTCGCCCAGCTCCTGCACCAGATCGCGTTCCTCGAACCGCACGGCGATCACAATGTAGACGGTGTTGGCCGCCGCGAACAGCAGATGCCCTGCCGTCATCGTCGGCGCGGCCCAGAACGCGATCAGAAATCCCAGCATCAGCGGATGGCGCACCAACCGGTAGAGCAACACGACGCGGAAGCCCTTCTCCACGATGGGCTTTGACAGCAGGTTGTGCAGCACCTGCCGAAGGCCGAAGAGTTCGAAGTGATCGATCATGAACGTCGACGCCAGCGCGATCAGCCAGCCGAGACCAGCTGCTGAATACACCGCGATCCGGGCCGGTGCGGAATCCACCTGCCAGACGGTGACGTCGATCGAACGCCACTGCCAATACATCAGCACGAATACGGCGCTGGACAACAGCACGTAGGTGCTGCGCTCGATCGGCTCGGGGACGAAGCGGGTCCACCACCGCTTGAAAGCGGGCCGGGCCATCACGCTGTGTTGCAGTGCGAACAACAGCAGCAGGCCGAGGTCGATGAGCACTGCCTGTGCGACCGGCGCGTGCAGGGCGCGGTCGACGGTGCGTGGGACCGCGACGTCGGTCACGAAACCCACCAGGTACAGGAAGACTCCGAAGAACACCAGGTAGCTGAGGCCGCCGTAGAGCAGCGCGACTACGCTGAGGAACCTGCCATTTGTCTGAGCGGGTGTCCCGGAATGGTGGAGCACGGGGCACCCGGTGCCTCTATCGTCAACGTTGACACAGTATTTCGGTGTGTTGTTCATGGTCCCGGTCACCTCGCAGGCGTGATATTCTGGTTGATACGGAAGGTGTTCTCAGGGTCGAATTCCGCCTTGATCTCGGTGAGCCGGCGGTAGTTCGGTCCATAGGTGGCGCGGACTCGTTCCTGGCCTTCGTCCATCATGAAGTTGATGTAGGCACCGCCCGCCGAGTACGGATGGGTCGCTTCCCAGTAGTCGGCCGTAAACCGCCGCAGGGCAGGGCCGTTCGCCGGATCGGGGTCGACACCGACGATGACTTGCGAGAAGTTCACGTCGCGGTAGGACCACGCGGTCTCGGTCTGCCCGACCCGGTGCACCGCCCCGTCGATCGGGTACAGGTGCATCGCGGAGTGCATCGTCGGCAGTTCCTCGACGAAGCGGGCGTGCGCACCGACCGCGCCGTCGTCGATCGTCCGGAAGAAGTCGCCGCGCCAATACCACTGCAGCCCTTTGGGATACAGACCGTCGAAGGTCGACTGCAGCGCCGGGTACGGAGCCGCGCCGATGCCGTCGAAGGCCGGCTTCATCTGCCGAACCGGCGCGAACACCTCGTCGGCCCGCGCCGGATCGCCGGTGTAACACCACACGACGGAGCACGCCTTCTGCAGGTGGAACTCCGGCGGGAAGGGATCGCCCGGCGGCACCGTCATCGTCGCGAAGAAGCCGTACAGGTCCTCGTCCTGAGCCGGGATGAAGTCCCGGAACCAGGAGAGGATGTCGGCAGTGGCGGCACCCGGCCACGCCGTCGGCCCACAGATGACCGACTGGACGGGATGCAGCCGGAACGTGAACGAGGTGACCACGCCGAAGTTTCCACCGCCGCCCCGCAGCGCCCAGAAGAGATCGGGGTGATCGGACTCCGAGGCGATCACCACCCGCCCGTCGGCCAGCACCACCTCGGCTTCCAGCAGATTGTCGATGGTCAAGCCGTACTTGCGCGACAGATAGCCGTGCCCCCCACCCAGGGTCAACCCTCCGACACCGGTCGTGGCGATGACACCGGACGGCGTGGCCAACCCGAAACCGTGCGTGGCGGAGTCGACCTGACCCCATGTCGCGCCGCCCTGCACCCGAACCGTGCGCGCGTCGGCGTTCACGTCGATCCGGTCCATCGGCGACAGGTCGATCACGATGCCGCCGTCGACGGTGCCGAACCCCGGACCGCTGTGGCCACCCCCGCGGACCGCGACCGCCAACCCGGATGCCCGGGCGAACGCCAGCGACGCGGTCACGTCGTCGACGGATCCGCACCGCGCGATCATCGCCGGCCGCTTGTCGATCATGGCGTTGTACAGTGCGCGCGCGTCGTCGTAGTCCGCGTCGTGCGGCAGGATCACTCTCCCGCCCAGCAGATTCGGCCGGCCGACCGCACTCGCAGTGGACATGTCCGCCACCTTCCTTGCTTTCTGGAACCCTTGCTTTCTGGAACCCTGGCTTTCTGGAATCGATGCGGTGACGCTACGTCGCTCCGGCGCCACTAGTCATGACCACAACGAAGCATTTCGCTTGCCGTCCAGCAATGGTCATTTCTGACTATCGACGAGGCGACCGCGGTGCCGTTACCTTGGGCAGATGGCGCAGTGGGTGCCGCCACCGCTTCCGGCCGAAGTCGTCGTACGTCGCCGCGGATCTTTCGTGGGCCGCGCCGGTGAACTGGCCGCCCTCGAGCGGGCCTGGGAGCTGGTCGAAAACGGGGACCGTCAGGCCATTTTCGTCGGCGGTGAACCGGGGGCCGGCAAGTCGCGTCTGGTCGCCGACGTCGCCGGATCCCTGGCCGATCACGGAGTCGCGGTCCTTATCGGCAGCTGCACCGCTGATGCCGGCGTTCCGTACGAACCGTTCGTCGAGGCGCTCGACCGGCTGCTGTCGTCAAGTCCCGCCGGATCATTCGCGGAAGCACTGGCCGAGTCCGGGCCGCAGCTGAGCCGGTTGTCGTCGCACGTGCAGCGGCACCTCGCCGGCACGGCGGTCACCGACCACGCGGGCACCGGCCGGCGGTTGCTTCTCGACGCGCTCACCGGTTTCTTTCGCCGGTTGACCAACGACCGGCCGATCGCGCTGATTCTCGAAGACCTGCACTGGGCACAGCTCCCGACGCTGGCGATGCTCGAACACGTGCTCGCCGGTTGCGCCGACGTACGCATGCTCGTGGTGGCCACCTTTCGCACCACGGCGCCGGACCGCTCCGACGAGCTGGTCAACCGGTTGGCGGAGATGCACCGTTTCGACGGCGTGCGCCGCCTGGATCTGGAGGGCCTCGACACCGAGGCCATCGCTGAATTCGTCCGCGGCACTGAGCGATTGAGCCGGTCAGCGCTGCGCACCGCGGCGGCCCTGTTGCGGGACAAAACCGGTGGCAACCCGTTCTTCCTGACCGAGCTGTGTAAAGACCTGGACAGGCGGGGCGGGGTGGCCGCGTTGGGCTCGCACCGGTCCGTTCCCAGCTCGATCGGTGACGCCATCGCCGGCCGGCTGGCCGGTCTGGGGGCCAGCGTGCGCGAGATCGTCGAACAGGCCGCAGTGCTCGGTGAGACATTCGACCTGCCCGCGCTCATCGCCAGCAGCGAGGCCGATCTGGCAGTGACGCTGGCAGCTGTCGATTCGGCCGAGGGCGTCGGCCTGATCAGGGCGGTTCAGGGATCCGACGTGGATTTCTCCTTCGTGCACGCGCTGACCCGGGAGGCCGTGGTCGCCAGGATGGCGGCATCGCGGCTGCGGATATTGCACGCCCGCGCGGCGAAAGGCCTCGAGGGCCGCGCCGATCCCTCGGTCATCCCTCGCCTCGCCAATCACTACCTGCTGGCCCACGTGCTCGGCTACCACGAGCAGGCGCTGCGGTATGCGCAGGAGGCGGCCCGGATCGCCGAGCACAGTCTGGCCTATGAGGACGCGGCGACGTGGTACGAGCGGGCCGCGTCGCTACCCGAGCTCAGCCGCGCGGAGCGGGCCCGGATGCAACTCGGCTCCGCCGCGAATCACGTTCGCGCCGGGGACTTCGCGCGCGCCCGCGGCATGTACGAGAACATCAGCGCCACCGACGACCCGCTGGTGCGACTGCAGGCGGCCATCGGCTACGAAGACGCGAATTGGCGCCCCGGGCTGGCAGATTCGAAGGCGGCCGATCTGCTGGCCGCGGCGCTGGAATCGTGCGGTTTGGACGCCGGTGACCCGCGCTACGTCCGGGCGCTGGGCAGTTTCGGCCGGGCGCTGGCGTTCGCCGGTGAGACGGCGCGCGCGCGGGACGTCAGCAGCCTCGCTATCGACCAAGCCCGCGGCGGCGACGATCCAGCGGTGCTCGTGCATGCCTTGGAGACAAGTCTGTGGCACGGTCTGACGCCGGACATGTGTGAGCACCAACTGGATCGGTCCACCGAGCTGTCGCGAGTGGCGCTGGCCCGGCGTGACTACGAGGCCCTGGGTTCGGCCTCGCACTTCCGGGCGCTGGCCAGTTATCAAGCGGGACGGCCCGAGGACCTCGCCGCGGCGACGGGCGACATGGAGCGCGCCGGCCAGACCTCCGGGCAACCCTTCTTCAGCTTCGTCGGCGCCTGCGCCCAGGGTGGGATGGCCTATCTGCGTGGCGATTTCGATGATGCCGAGCGATGGGCGGAGATCGCTGTGCGCACCGGGGGACTGCTCGGCAGCGACACGACGGAAGGCTCCTACGGAGTCCAGATGTTCATGATCCGGCGCGAGACCGGCGCCCTCAAACGCTTCAGCACGTTTGTCGACGGCAGTGAGACATTCGCCGGTCGCTGGCTGCCCGGACTGCTCGCCCTCTACACCGAGTTGGACTGCGAGCGGGGCATGAACCGTGCTCTGAATCAACTGCTCAGCCGCAATCTCGGGGAACGAACCGAGGCGGCGCGGTGGCCGATGGAATTGATCTTCATGGTGGAAGCGGCGCTGGCCCTGGGCAACCGGGAAGCGGTACACGCGCTACGCCCGTTCGTCGCACGCTACGAAGGCAAGAATGTCATGGCGGGCCAGTTCGTCGCGCTGTTCGGCAGTGCCGACCGGTACCTCGCCCGGATCGCGGCGCTCAATGGCGAAATCGACTCTGCTGAAGAGTATTTCACTTCAGCCCTGGAGATGGACCGGCGGATGGGGTCGGTGGTGCACGTCGCTGAGACGCTCGCCAGACGCACGCTGTTCGCGCTCGCGCACGGTAGTGCCGAGCAGGCCGGACAGTGGGCCGGTGAGGCGCGCGCCATCGCCGCGCCGATCGGCCAGACCCGCGTCCTGGACCTCATGGATGTCGTCATGACCGCCAATGGCCCGGACGGTCTCACCGAGCGTGAGGTTGAGGTATTGCGGTTGCTGGCGGAGGGACTGAGCAACCGCGCGATCGGGGAACGTCTCTACATCAGTTCGAACACCGCCGCCAACCATGTGCGCAGCATCCTGCTCAAAACCGGCGCCGCCAACCGCACCCAGGCTGCGATGTACGCCGCGGATCACGAGTTGCTGGGATAGCGGTCAGATCTCGGCCATTCCTCCCGTGTTCAGGACCCGGCCAGAGACTTCGACGATCACATCCGCCGGAAGGCCGGCCCGCACCGCGGCAGACCTGATCGCCTCGGGCGTCGGTGCCTCGTACAGGCAATACGTCTTGCGCTTATCGGCCGACAGGAAGGAGTACAGCCAGCGAACGCCTTCCTCGTCGTTGATCCGAGTGATGCCGTCGGCGGCTTCCAGGCTGGGTTCCAACTCTTCGGCGTAGTTTCGTTCGACCATGAATATCGGCATTGCGGTCTCCTTCGCACGCGGTCGAACCCCCCGCCACGACCCCTGAAATTCGGAGCCGTGCTTTCTCAAGATAGCCGCTCGCGGCGGGCTAGATTACCCGCATGCGCATTGTTCGCCTGTTCGGTGTAGTCCTGTCGGTCCTCGCGGCGAGTTTGCTGCTGGCGACCCCCTCCGGCGCGCAGCCGCCGTCCAGACTCACCGACCACATCACCGACACCACCGGGGCGCTGACGAACACCGATCGAGCGACGGTCAGCTCCGCGGTCGACCGGCTGTACCGCGATAAGCACATTCAACTGTGGGTGGTCTACGTCGACAACTTCTCCCGATTCAAACCCGAGAACTGGGCCGACCAAACCCGCAGCGCGAGCGGGATGGGCAATAACGACGCGCTGCTGGCCGTGGCGACGAATACCAAGAAATACACCTTCACGGCGCCTGGTGTCGCGGCGGACGAGTTGAGCAGTCTGCAAAGCCAACAAATCGAGCCGGCGGTGAACGCGAAGGATTGGAGCGGCGCCGCAGTGGCCGCGGCAGACGGGTTGAGCAGGACGGCCAGCTCGTCGAAGCGGAGCTGGTTGCCGATCGCGATCGGTGTTGTTGCGGTGGTTCTGGTATTGCTGGTGCTTCTTCTGCTCTACCGCAGGCATCGTCGGCGGCGCGCCGCACGGGGCATCGAAGCCGGCGACGGTCAGGTGAATATCGAGGGACCGGTCAACTCAGCGGGTCCCGCGTTGTCCACCGCGGACGCCCGATTGCGCCAGATCTCCGACTACGCCGCGAAATACCGTCAGCACATCGGAGCCGACGCCAAGGCCCGGCTCGAAGATGCGAAACGGCACCTGGCCGCCGCGCACGCCAAGGCGACAACCAACGAGCGCGAAGCGGTTGGTCATGCCAACCGGGCATCGATTCTGGCCGCTGAGGCGCAGACGCTGGCCAACTCCGACGTGCTGGCGGCACACCGGGCCCGCGGGCCCAGAGGTGCATCACGCTGACCGGCGGCCGCCGCGGTAATGCGTTGAACGGCACAGTCTTTCGTGACCGACTCCAGCATGGACGTCGATAGAAAACGTCGGTCGGCGTAGTCGTCGAGCAGGCCCGCATCCGGGTCGACCGGGCGCGCGATCAGGGCCACCGGAGGGCGCATCGTGGGCGCGTACCGTAGCCTCGATCGAGATGGCCCCATGCCCACGATTCACCGGTCGCAGCATCCGGCGTCCCGAGAGTCTGGCTTGCGCCCTGCCGCCGCCGCTGACCCATAGCTTGAACCTGAGGACCTGATCCATGCCAGCAGCAACCGCCATTCATTTCTTTCTCGAACTGGCCGTCATTCTCGGAGCGTGCCGGTTGGTCGGGTTTCTCGCCAAACGCATCGGGCAACCACAAGTCGTCGGCGAAATGATCGCCGGCGTACTTCTCGGCCCTTCACTGCTGGGCCGGTTCGCACCCGAAATACAACACCACCTATTTCCTTCGGGGCAGGCGAATACGGTGCTGTACACCATGGCTCAGATAGGCCTGGTGCTTTACATGTTTCTAATCGGGCTCAATTTCGATGTGAACCTGATCAAGCATCGCGCCGGAACCGCCGTTGCAGTTTCGGCGGCCGGGATCTTCACGCCGCTGGCCCTCGGAGCGTTACTTGCCATGCCGCTTTTGTCGGCAGGGGTCTTCTTCGACAAAAGCGTCACCCTCGCGATGGCGATGATGTTTCTCGGTGCATCGATCGCCACCACCGCATTCCCCATGCTCGCCCGAATCATCTTCGAACAACGGCTTTCCGGAACGCCACTGGGAACACTCGCTTTGGCATGCGGCGCGGCGGACGACGCGCTGTCCTGGTGCCTACTGGCGATAGTGCTCGCCATTCACCGCGGAAATCCGGTGTTGGCTGCGGTGGCGATAATCGGAGGAATCGTCTACACCGTGGTGCTGCTCACCTTCGGGCGAAGAATGTTCAGTGTGCTCGGCAGCATGTCCGAACGCCAGAATGCGATCACCCCGCCGGTACTCACCACGGTCCTGATATTGCTCATGGCCTGCGCTTGGTTCACCGACACAATCGGCATCTATGCCATATTCGGCGCATTCATCCTCGGCGTCGCCATGCCCTCCGGCTTCTTTGCGGACCGACTCACCGCCGTACTCGAGCCACTGGTCACCACGTTTCTGCTGCCCCTGTTCTTCGTGTATTCCGGACTGAACACTCAAGTAGGCCTGCTGAACAGCGCCTCGCTATGGGCGGTGACGCTCGGAATTCTTCTCGTATCGATCCTCGGCAAGGGGGTCGCGTGTACGTTGGCGGCGCGACTCAAGAAGGTGCCGTGGCGGGAGTCGGTCGCGCTCGGGTCATTGATGAACGCCCGTGGATTGATTGAGCTGATTCTGCTCAACATCGGCCTTCAAGCCGGGATCATCACGCCCGCGCTCTTCACCATTCTGGTGCTGGTCGCGATCTTCACCACGCTCATGGCGACGCCGGTCTTCGAACGGGTCTACGGGCGATACCGGGTCGACGAGGCGCCAGACCCCGAGGCGCCGGACCCCGAGGATCGCGTAACCGCGCCCTCGGACGACACGGCGCAGCTCAGGGGATGATTCAGGCCCGATACTGAGCGTGCCTGACAGGCCTAACAGGCCTAACAGGCTTCGGTGCTCCACCCCGACTTCAACGTTTGCCGGAGCTTGATTTCGTGTAACCTACTTAACTATTAAGCAACTTCGCCAAACGCACCGCGAAGGGGGACGTGTGGACGTGCGAGCGCAGCTGTCTCAACTGAGCTCGGAGGCACGGGAAGCCCTCGCGCGCAAGATCAAGACTCAGCTGTCATCGGCCGAGGCGGTGTCGGCTGACCACGATGTCGCCATCATCGGCGGTGGTACCGCCGCGATGACTCTCGCGCTGGAGCTTCGCAGCGCTCGTCCGGAGATTCGGATTCTGATCATCGAGCCGAACGCCCGCCCGGTGCCGGAGGTGACCCACACCGTCGGTGAGTCCACGGTCGAGATTTCCGCGCACTACCTGCGGGAACGCATCGGCCTCGGCGACCATCTGCAGACTGCGCAGCTCCGCAAAATGGGTCTGCGAATGTTCTTCTCGCACGATACGAACACCGACATCGCGCAGCGGATGGAACTAGGAAGCTCGTCGTTCGTCCCTCAGGTCACCTACCAGATCGACCGTGGACGGCTCGAGAACGAACTGAACCGACGCTGCCAGTCGGCCGGCGCCGAGATAGTCAACGGGCGGTTCAGATCGGTGGAATTCGGTCACGGAAACCAGCCACACACCATTTCTTTCCAGAGCGGTGAAGAGATCACCCACAGGACGGCTCGTTGGGTTGTTGACGCGTCGGGGCGAAATCGGGCGTTGCCCCGGCAATTGGAGCTGAGGCGGCCCAACGAGCACAATTGCAATGCCGTGTGGCTACGCGTAGCCGCCGACATCGATATCGGCCAGTGGAGCGACGACCCGAGTTGGCAGGCGCGCCTGGTCGAAGGCGACCGGTCGCTGTCCACCAATCACCTGATGGGTGAGGGTTATTGGGTGTGGCTCATCCGGCTCGCTTCGGGAGCCACCAGCGTCGGCATTGTCGCAGACCCCGCTTTCCACGCCTTTGACGACTTCAACACGCTCGCAAAGGCCAAATCCTGGCTACGCGAGCACGAACCGCAATGCGCGGCCGTCCTGGCGGAACTCGATCACCTGATCAAAGACTTCCGGGTGATGAAGAATTACAGCCACGGCGCCACAAAAGTTTATGACGGCAGCGAGCGCTGGTGTGTCACCGGGGATGCCGGGATATTCCTGGACCCGCTTTATTCCTCGGGACTGGACCTGATCGCAATCGGCAATGGCCTCATCACGGACATGATCACCCGTGAATTGGACGGGGAAGATGTCGTGGCAAGGGCCGGGATCAGCGATTCCCTTTTCCGGTCCCTGACCGACATGTGGCTGAACATCTACTGCGATCAATACCCTCTCATGGGTTCCGCAGCTGTTATGTCTGCCAAAGTCATCTGGGACATCGCGTTCTACTGGGGCTTCATAGGTTTGCTTTACAGCAACGGCCGATTCGTCAGCGTTGCCGACGATCCTGCGGTGGTCCCTCATCTGAACGGTCTCATCGACCTCAGCAACCGCATGCAGAGTTTCTTCCGGGAATGGGCTGCCATTGAGGATGCGAACCATTCCTCGACGTTTGTCGACTTATACGCGCCGCATAATTTCATGGTCACGCTGCACACCGCGATGATGGGAAGAGCCGCCGATTTCACCGCGCAATTCGACGAGAACACCCGACTGCTCCGGCAGGTCGCGGGTCAGTTGGTCGAGACGGTGGTAGCAGCGAAGTCGGAGAGGTTCTCCGACGACGACGTCATGCAGCAAGTACAGGCATGGCAACGGGATCCCCTGCTGCGGGAGCTGCGATCGGTCTACCGCCACGAGCAGCCGATCAACCCGATCGGCCAGGATTGGATCGTCGGCGCCGCACCCGCACTCGAATTCAGTTGACCCGCATCAGGATCCGCGCAACATGGGGTCTGGCTTACGGCGTGCACGTGACAGCGGTCGCCGCCGCCCGCACCAGTGGCCGGCCGCGCGGGTGACCGGCACACATCCGCAAACGACTCACAGATCCCAGTGGCCGGCCGCGATTCTCACTGACTCGCGACGGGTTGCCGGCGGGAAAGGATGAACATGCGCGCCGAACACGGCACACGAAAACCCTTGGCGATAGTCGGAATCGGATGCCGCTTCCCGGGCGGCGCCAACACGCCGCACGATTACTGGAACCTGCTGTGCGAAGGCACCGACGCCACCCGCGTCGTCCCGGAAACGCGTTGGAACGCCGCGAAGTACTACGACCCCAATCCGGCGAAAGTCGGAAAGATGGTCACCCGCCGCGGCGGATTCCTCAGCGAGATCGATCAATTCGACCCTCAGTTCTTCGGAATCTCGCCTCGTGAGGCGAACCTGCTCGATCCGCAGCAACGGCTGATGCTGCAGACGACATGGGAAGCGCTCGAGGACGGCGGAATCCCGGCGGAAAGCCTGGCCGGCAGTGACGTCGCGGTGTTCATCGGCGGCTTCACGCTTGACTACCAGCTTCTGCAGAATCAGGGCCGCACCAGTCGCTACCGGTTCAAGACTCATTCCGCCACCGGGATGATGATGACGATGCTGGCCAACCGCATCTCCTTCACCTATGACTTCCGCGGGCCGAGCATGACGGTGGACACGGCATGCTCAAGCTCCCTCGTCGCGGTACACCTTGCCGCGCAGAGCATCTGGAACGGTGAAAGCAATCTGGCGCTGGCCGGCGGCGTCAACATCATGATCGGGCCGAACACGGCGATCGCGGAATCCAAGAGTGGGTTTCTGAGTCCTGACGGACGCTGCAAGGCCTTCGATGCGTCCGCTGACGGCTACGCGCGCGGCGAAGGCGGTGCCGTGGTCGTCATCAAGCCGCTGGAGCAGGCCCTGCGCGACGGCGACGAGATCTACGCCCAGATCCTCGGCACGGCGGTCTCGCAGGACGGGCACACCGACTCCATCACCGTCCCCAGCGAAGATGCGCAGCGAGCAGCGATAACCACCGCCCTGCGACGAGCGGGCCTGCACCCCAACGAAATCGGATATGTCGAGGCGCACGGCACCGGGACCCCGGTCGGCGACCCCGTCGAGATGCGGGCCCTCGCCGGTGCGCTCGCCGCCGAGCGGCCGACGACCGAGCCGCTGCTGATCGGCTCGGTGAAAACGAACATCGGTCACCTCGAGGCGGGCGCCGGGGTGGCCGGACTCATCAAGGCCGCGTTGGTGCTCAAGCACGGGTACATCCCGGCCAACCTGCATCTGAAGAATCCCAGTGGGTCAATCCCACTGGCCGAGCTCAAGATCGACATTCCGCGAACCGGTCGCGAGTTTCCGCTAGGCGAGCGGCGGCTGGCGGGAGTCAATTCCTTCGGCTTCGGCGGCACCAACGCCCATGCCGTGCTGGCCGAGCCTCCGGCCCCGACCGCGGCCCCTGCCCACTCGCAGCGTCTGCCGCTGGCGGTCCTCCCCATCTCGGCGCGCAACGAGGACGCCCTGCTGGCGACGGCGCACAATCTGGCACAGCACATCAGCGCGCATCCCGACGTGTCGCTGCCGGACCTCGGCTACACCCTCGCCCGGCGCCGTTCGCATCTGAACTATCGACGTGCCCTCGTTGCAAGCAGCGTCGACGACGTCCGGGACCAACTTCAGGCACTGGCCGATGGCGGTCAGATAGCTGCGAACCGCATCCAGCCGGCCGCGCCGAAACTGGCGTTCGTCTGCACCGGTATGGGCCCCCAGTGGTGGAAGATGTGCCGGGGATTACTGGACGTCTTTCCCGCCTTCACCGACAGCATCCGGCGAAGCGATCGCGAGCTGTCCCGGCACGCCGACTGGTCGTTGTTGGACGAACTTCGAGCCGACGAGGCCGACTCCCGAATGGCGGAAACGGAATTCGCCCAGCCCGCCAACTTCGCCATCCAAGTCGCCCTCGCCGAACAACTCAGAGAATTCGGGATCACACCCGACGCAGTCGTCGGCCACAGCGCCGGCGAAGTCGCCGCCCACCATCTCGCCGGACTGCTCTCCTTCGAACAGGCAATCGAGGTGATCTACCACCGAAGTCGCCTGCAACAACGCACCAGTGGCCTGGGCCGCATGCTCGCCGTCGGACTGGGCGCCGACCTGCTGCTGCAGACCATCGACGACAAAGCCCGCGACGAGATCGGTCGGCGGGTATCCATCGCCGCGATCAACAGCCCGTCGGCCGTCACCATCGCCGGTGACAGCGAAGTCCTGGACGACATCGCCGCACAGCTGGAGGAAGCCACGGTCTTCAACCGGTTCCTCAACGTGCGGGTGCCGTACCACACCCACTACATGGACGCGGTCAAAGACGATCTCTACCACTCCCTCTCGGGGCTGTCGTCGGGCGACGGCGCCATCCCGCTGTACTCCACGGTCACCGGGGAACGCCTGGACGGCTACGCCGCGGGTGCCGCCTACTGGTGGCAGAACACCAGAGCCACGGTACTTTTCGAACCCGCAGCCCGGCGAATGCTCGAAGACGGTTACACCCACTTCGTCGAATTGGGACCCCATCCCGTGCTGGCATCCTCGATCATCGAGATCGCCGGAACCCGAGACCCCAAGACCGATCAGAAGACAGATGTCGCAGTCATGGCGGCCCAACGACGCGACGACGACGACGCGCACACCCTGATGAACTGCGTTGGCGCACTGCACTGTCACGGCCACGACATCGCTTGGGACAGCCTGTATCCGCGGGAAGGCGCGCGCCTGGTCAAACTTCCCACCTATCCGTGGCAGTCCAAACGCTTCTGGAACGAAACCCAGGAAGCGGTGGAGGACCTGCATTACAACCCGGTGCACCCCCTGCTGGGACAACCGGTCAGCGCCGTGCACCCAACCTGGGAAGCGGAGCTGAGCATCACCGCCGTTCCCTTCCTGGCGGACCACCAGGTGCAGGGCAGCGCCATCGTGCCCGGGGCGGTGTTCATCGAAATGGCCTTGGCCGCCGCGGAAGAAGCCTACGGATCCACCGACCACTGCGTGGAGAACCTGGTGCTCAAACGCGCCGTGATCCTGGACGACACCTGTGATCCGATTCTTCGGACCACCCTGAACCAGGACACCGGCGCACTGGAGTTCGCCGCCTTCACGGCAACATCCGACGGGGACGTGAAGTGGACGGTAACGGCGACCGCGGAACTGAACACGCTGCCGAGTTCGGTTGCGCACAGCGATAACCCGCAGGAAGCGGAGCTCATCACCACCCTCAGCGGCGAGGATTTCTACGCCCGTACCCAGGCGATCGGGTTCGCCTACGGTGAAGCTTTCCAGTCCGTCGGCAAGGTCAGGTGTGGGGACGGCTGGGCGGAGGCTCAGATCACCGTTCGGCCGCCCATCGCCGACGAAATCGGTCGATACCGTTTCCATCCGGCGCTCATCGACGGTGCCTTCCAAACGTTGTTCGGCGCCAACTCCGTCGGCCAGGATGCGGCCGACAGCCCTTACCTTCCCACCCGGATTCGGCAGAGCGTCATCTACGGTCCGCCGCAAGAGAACATGACCGTCCACGTAGACGTCGTGTCGGCCACCAGAGAACAGATCGAAAGCGACATCACCGTCACCGACGATTTCGGCGAGACACTGGCGGTCTTCAACGGCTTCACCGTCGAGTCCCTCAGCGCCTCATCCCGGATGTCGTGGGAACGTATCGACAAGGGCCTCTACGAGATGCAGTGGGTGGCAAGCGGCTCGGTGGTCGACGACGGCAGCCGGCAATATCCCGAGGATGGGGTCGGCGAGCGATCCTGGCTCGTTCTGGTGGATGACGCCGGCGTCGGCACCGCCGTTGTTGAGCGGCTCCGCGCCCGCGGTCAACGTGTCCAGGCGGTGCAACACCAGAACGTCGGCGCGCTCACCCGAATGGACGGGGGATACGCGGTCGACCCTCGCCGGCTCGAGCAGCTCCGCGAACTTTTCGCGGCGCATCTCGACATCGAGGGTGACCTCGCCGGCGTCATCAGCTGCTGGCCGCTGGACCTCCACGATGTGGCCGAAACCAACGACGAGCTGGGCGTTTTCGCAGTACTTCACCTCGTGCAGACGATCGCCGAACTCGACACCGCACGGCCGCGCATCTATCTGATCACCGGAAACGCCCAACCGGCACCGGGCACCGACAACCTGTCTGTCGACCAGGCCGCCATCTGGGGGCTCGGCCGGGTCATCGGCCACCAGGAATTCGCCGGTCAATGGGGCGGGCTCATCGACATCGACGATGCCGAGGACCACACACGGACCGCCGCGCACATCTGCGAACACATCCTCACCGACGACGCCGAGGATCAAATGGCCCTCCGCGGTGACACCACCTACGTTGCGCGTCTTCGACTGTGCGCCAACCTGACCAAACCCTTCCCCACCAAACTCGCCCAGGACGCGACTTACGTCGTCACCGGGGGAGCCGGGGCGCTAGGCCGCACCGTCGCCGTCTACCTCGCCGAACGCGGGGCACGACACATCGCGCTGCTGAGCAGGAGCGAAGTCCCGCCGAGGGACCGGTGGCCGGCGCTGGCCGAGGACAGCGCGCACTACGCGACCGTCAACACCATCCGCGCGATCGAACGCCTTGGTGCTCAGGTGATCACGGCAAGCGTCGATATCACCGCCGCCGACCAGGTCGGGTCCTGGCTGGATAGCCACACCCGGGCCGGCGGCCGGCCGGTCCGCGGAATCATCCACGCCGCCGGATCCGTTGACGATCAGCTCCTGGTGAATATGAGCGAAGCCGACTTCGTCAAGGTGATGGCACCCAAGATTGACGGCACCCGGGTGCTGCACAACGCTTTCGCCGGTCGCGAGCTGGACTTCTTCGTGATGTTCGGGTCCGCCGGATCGGTCATCGCCTCGCCCGGGCAGGGCAACTATGCCGCTGCGAACGCTTTCCTCGACGCGTTCGCGCACTACCGGCAGGCCCAGGGCTTGCCCGCGCTCACCATCGGTTGGGGCCCCTGGTCGGTGGGCATGGTCGAAGAACTCAAGCTCGAAAAGCTATACGCGCAGCGGGGAATCGAGCTGATCACGCCGGGAGCCGGTACCCGGATCCTCGATCGGCTCATCAACCAGAAGGTCGCCGGCGTCGTAGCCATCAGCGCGGACTGGAAGCGCGCCCGCAGCGTAGGACTCAGCGGGCAACTGCCGCCGATGTTCTCGGACCTGGGAACCGTCGACACGTCACTGGATTCTTCCGATGCCGACGCGTCGATTCTCGAATCACTCTCCGGGACCCCCGAAGCCGACCGGTTGGACGTCGTCATCGACCTCGTCCGTCAGATCGCGGCCACCGTTTTCGACATCGCGGCCACCGACATCGGCGTCGATGAGACTCTCAATGACATCGGCCTGGACTCAATGATGGCCATGGACTTCAGAGTTCGAATCAACACGATGTTCGCGATCGATCTGCCGGTCCTGGAACTGCTTCGAGGTGTGAGCATCAGCTCGCTCGCCGTTCGCGTGCTCGCCGAGCTGCAGTTGCCCGGATCCGAGGTTCCCGCCGATCAGCGATCGGAACCCGACGCGTCCGAGGACGGGGACGTAGACCGGCTCCTCGAGCAGTTGTCCGAAGCCGAACTACGGGCATTGCTGGCCGAACTCGAAGACGGACCCGCCGTGCCAGAAGAAGACGGGACACAGCCGTGATTGACGCGGAGCGGCCGCCTGCGGTGTACGTCCGCGGTTTGTCCAAGGCATACGGTCAGATCCACGCGGTGCGCGAGCTCGACCTCGACGTCGGGTACGGCGAGATCGTCGCAATCCTCGGGCCCAACGGCGCGGGCAAGTCGACCACCATCGAAATCCTCGAAGGGCATCGCAAACGCGACTCCGGTGACGTACGCGTACTCGGTGAAGATCCCGGCACCGCGGGCAGGTCCTGGCGCGCGAAGATCGGCATCGTGCTGCAGGAGGCCAGCGACTTCGGCATGCTCACGGTGTCCGAAACCATGCATATGTTCGCGAAATGCTATGGGGAGGCACGCATTCCGCAAGAGGTGCTCGACCTGGTCGGGCTCGGCAAGGTGTCCGGCTCCAAGGTGCGCACCTTGTCCGGCGGGCAGCGCCGCCGGCTCGACGTCGCTCTGGGCATCATCGCCGAACCTCAGGTGCTGTTCCTCGACGAACCGACGACCGGATTCGACCCGGAAGCCCGGCGCCAGTTCTGGGATCTCATCAGGCTGTTGGCGGCCGACGGCACGACCATTCTGCTCACTACCCACTACCTGGAGGAAGCCGCCGCACTGGCCGACCGCGTGGCCGTCATCGCCGACGGCAGGGTGGTCGCAGTCGACTCGCCGGCAAAGTTGACCGGATATGTGAACACGGCGGCGACGGTGCGGTGGTTGGAAGGCGACCGGGTCCACGTGGAGGAGACCGATCACCCGACGGATTTGATCCGCGAGCGGTCCAAGGATGGGACGGAATTGACTCAGCTGACCGTGACCCGGCCAACGCTCGAAGACGCTTACCTGCAGCTGATCGGTCGCGCCTGATGGCCATCGACCACGCCAGAAGCGCCCCACGTACCAGACACCGCGCGGCTCAGCGCGATTCAGCGCTGCCGTCGCCGCTGCGCATCGGGCTGTCGCGGGTCGTCCCCGAGCTGAAGATGTTCTACCGCCGCCCCGAGCAGGTGGCGCTGACGTTCTCCATGCCGGCTGTCATCTGCATCCTGCTGGGTTCGATCTTCTCCGCGAAACTTCCCGACAGCGACACCAGCACCGGCGCGGTGATCGCGGCAAGCATGCTCGCCTACGGCATTCTCTCGACATCGTTCATCAATCTGGGCATCAGCATCGCCGCCGACCGTGACACCGGCGCCCTTCGACGACTGCGCGGGACGCCCACGACGGCATCCTCGTACTTCATCGGAAAAATTCTGCTGGTCGCCGTCGCCAGCCTCGCGGAGGCCGTGGTCCTGCTCTCGGTCGGCGTGCTGATCTTCAAATTGCGGCTGCCGACAACCGTATTCGGGTGGTTCACGCTGACGTGGGTGTTCGTGCTGGGGATCATCAGTTGCTCGTTGCTGGGCATCTTCATCAGCAACTTCGCGAGCAACGCGGTGTCGGCGGCCGTTCTGACCAACGGCCCGGCGGTGGGATTGCAATTTCTGTCCGGCACCTATGTTCCGCTGATGGTGTTGCCGGCCTGGATGCTGACGATCGGCTCCATCTTTCCGGTGAAATGGATGGCGCAGGGATTCCGATCGGTGCTGCTGCCGTCGAACATGGTCATCTTCGAACCGGCCGGCAGCTGGGAGCACTGGAACACATTCTTCGTCCTGACGGCATGGAGCGTCGGCGGGTTGATCGCCTGCCTTGCCGTCTTCCGGTGGTCCGACAAGAGCTGACCGCAAGCGATACCCGCCACCGCTGGGCAGTTTGCCGGGTCCGGTTTCGCGGGCCGACCGTTCCCGATTCGGGCGTGACCCGGAATGCATTACGACGCCCTAATTAAATCGATGTTGACACAGCTAATCTGCGGCGTCGTAAACTACCGAAAAGCGCGGCATCCGCAAGTACTGATCACCGCTTGGAATCGGCTGTATTGATTGACCATTCAAGGGAGTCGAAATGGAATTCAAGCTCGCTCGCCGCGGTGCCGCGGTGTTGGGTTGTGCTGCGGCGCTTGCCTTTCCCACGGCGGTCGCCAGCGCTGATCCGCCTGATCCGCACCAGCCGGACATGACCAAAGGCTTCTGTCCCGGCGGACGTTGGGGCTGGGGCAATTTGGCGGTATGCGACGGCGACAAGTACCCCGACGGGTCGTATTGGCACCAGTGGATGAAGACCTGGATGGTCGGACCGCAGTTCTACTACGACTGCGTCAGTGGCGACGAACCGATGCCCGGCCCCCCGCCGCCCGGCGGCTGCGGCGGTGCGATTCCGCCCGAGGGGGCACCCGCAAGCTGACCCGCCGCGGGCGAACATCCGGCCCTGCGGCCTGGTTCACAGCGGCTGGTCGAGTTCGAGGATCGACGGCAACGGCCGCCGTGGGTCGGCGGTCACCACCGTCAAGAGTTTCTGCAACCGTTCGATGATGCTGTCCACGGCCGCCCGGGTGAACACCGAGGTGCGATACTCAACGACCCCGCTGATTCCGGCAGCTGCACCGGAATCTGTGAAGTGTTCCGCCAGCGACAACAAGAAGTTCATTCGCGCGGTCTCGGTATGCACCGGGATCGCCGTGATGTCCAAATCACCGAGTACCAACTCGGCGGGCTTGTTGTTCTGCCAGGCCAGCATGACCTGCGTCAACGGGCCCGGGGGGAACGAACGTGCCGTGTTGATCCGGTCGACGAGACTGCCGTAAGGCATGTCCTGGTGATCGAATGCCTGCAGGCTGCGGGTTCGCACCTGATCCAGCACCTGCACGAAATCCGAGTCGTCGGACAACTCGACGCGCAGCAGCACGGTGTTGACGAAGATGCCGACCAGCTCATCGAGCATCGGGTGGCCTCGCCCGGCCACCGCGATGCCAACGACGACGTCGTCGCTGGCGGCCAGGCGTGAGAGCAGCACGGTCAGGGCCGCCTGGACGACCATGAAGCTGGTGGCGTGGTGCTCACGCGCCAGCGTGGTTACCTTGCGGTGCAACGCCGCCGGCCACAGCACGTCCACCGTATCGCCGTGATTGTCGAACCCGGTGGCGCCGGCATCGGCGTCGGCGCCGACAAGGGACCCGGTTTCGACAAGGGACCTGGTTTCGACAAGGGACAGCGTGGACGGCGCGGGCATGTCCGCAAGCGTCTCTTCCCAATACCGAAATTCGGCGGCGATCATGCTGTCGGCGTCCGCCGGATCACCAAGGTATGCCCGTTGCCACAGGGCGTAATCGATGTACTGGATGGGCAACGGCTCCCAGGCCGGGGCCTGCCCGGCGCTTCGACTGCGGTAGGCCTCGCTCAGATCGGCCGCCAGCGGGGCCAGTGACCAGCCGTCAACGCCGATGTGGTGCAGCACCAGAGCCAGCACGTGGTCGTCGTCGGCCCGCCGATAGAGGCGCGCCGACAGGGGCAGCTGGGTAGCGATGTCGAAAGTGTGGCGGGCTTGGGAGGCAACGACTTCGCGCAGCCGGTCCGGCGCCCAACTGGTGGCATCGATGATCTCCCAGCGGAATTCGGCCTCGTCCACCGGCACGACCACCTGGTGCGGTACGCCGTCGACCGCAGGGTAGATGGTGCGCAACGGCTCGTGGCGACACACCAGATCGGCCAGGGCCTGTGCCAGCGCCTGCGTGTTCAGTTGCCCACGCAACTCCAGCACCCAGGGGATGTTGAACACGGCAGACGGCCCCTGCACCTGGATGACACTCCACATGCGTTGCTGGGCAAGGGATAAAGGTACCGTTTCGGGCCGCACCACGGACGTGAGCGAGAGCAGCGGAGCCGTTCCCGTGTTGACGTGTGGCGCGAGTTCGGCGACGGTCGGTGAGTCGAACAACACCCGCACGGACAGATTCGCGGCCACGGCGGCGTTGACCGCTGCCACGGCGCGCATCGCGAGCAACGAGTCGCCGCCCAGGTCGAAGAACGATTGGTCGGTGCCGACGCGTTCCAGGCCGAGAACTCGCGCGAAGATCCCGGCCACGATTTCCTCAAGCGGCGTGGCCGGTGGCCGATACCCGGTAATCGTGTAGTCGGGGACGGGCAGGGCGGCGACATCGAGTTTGCCGTTGACGGTCAGCGGCAACTTGTCGAGCGCCACCACGGCCGCCGGAATCATGTAGTGGGGCAAGCGTTCTTGGAGCCCGGCCCGCACCGCTTCGGGGTCCGCTCCACCGGTGATGTAGCCCACCAGGCGTTTGACGCCGGGACGGTCTTCGCGGGCGATGACGACCGCGCGGTCCACACCCGCTGACTGGACCAGCGCCGTGGCGATCTCGGTCGGCTCGATGCGGTAGCCGCGAATCTTCACCTGGTCATCGGAGCGGCCCTGGTAATGCAGCTGGCCGTCGGCACCCCAGCGCGCCAGGTCGCCGGTGCGGTACATTCGTTCTCCCGGGGCCGCGGTCCCGGCGAAGGGGCACGCCACGAAGCGCGATGCCGTCAGCCCGGGCCGGCGCCAATATCCAACTCCGACTTGGCTCCCGGCGACGTAGAGTTCTCCGACCACGCCGGTGGGCACCTGGCGTAACCGCCGGTCCAACACGAACAGTGCCGTCGCCGGAAGCGGTCGCCCAATGGGCGCGACCCTCGAACCGGCAGTCAGCGGTGCGCTGATGGACACGCAGACGGTGGATTCGGTTGGGCCGTAAGCGTTCACCATCACCCGCCCGGGCGCCCAGCGGTCCACCACCTCGGCGGTGCAGGCTTCGCCTCCGACGACCAGTGCCGTCTGGGTCAACCCTTCCGTCGGCAGAGCCGCAACCGCCGAGGGTGTCTGGGTCAAAGCGGTGACGTGTTCGGCCACCAGTAATGCGTGAAAGTCGTTGGGGGAGCGGGTCACGTCGTCGCCCACCACCACCAGACGTCCGCCGTGCAGCAGTGTGCTCCAGATTTCCCAGACGGAGAAGTCGAAAGCGTAGGAATGGCACTGGGTCACCACGAGTTTCGGCCGGTCGTTCAGCGGGGTCGGCGCCATCGCGAGTTGCGCGACATTGAGATGCGTGATCGCCACACCTTTGGGCGTCCCGGTGGTGCCGGAAGTGTAGAGCAGATAGGCGATCTGCTCCGCGGCCGGCGCCGGCAGGGCGGTGTCGGGCTGGGCGGCGATAGCGGGGTCGTCGACGTCGATGACCGGCACTTCGTAGCGAGCCACCAGGCGGGCCAACTCGCCGGTGGTGAGCACGGCCACCGGGTTGGTGTCCTGCAGGAGGAGGGTGACGCGGGCCTGGGGGTGGTCCGGGTCGATGGGCAGGTAGGCAGCTCCCACTTTCAGCACCGCAAGGATCGCGACGATGGCCCGGCCGCTGCGGGGCAGCAGCAGTGCCACCACGTCACCGGCACCGATAAGCCGTCCGGCCAGCAGCGACGCCAGTTGGTTGCTCGCGGCGTCGAGTTGCCGGTAGGTCAACGCCACATCGGCAGACGTCACGGCGACTGCTTCCGGGGTTCTGCTCACCTGTGCGGCAAACAATTCCGGAATTGAAGGGCCGGAGGTCACGGGGTGTGTCAACGCAGTGCGGTTGCTCCACGTCTCGAGGGGACGGTCCGCCTGCGGGTCCAGCAAGTCGATCGACGACAGCCGGCGTTCCGGGTGGGTGGTCATGCTTCTCAGCAGCGCAGCCAGGCGGCCGGCCAGCGCGGCGCCCGTGAAAGCGTCCGACGGTGCCCCGATGCCTGCGGTGCTGACCAGCAGCCGCTGCCCGGTGTTCATGAAGAACAGCCCGAACCGGTCCCCGCGGCCGAAGTTGGTGTACACCAGCGAGGCCGGTGCCTCGCCGAATTGCGGCACGCTGGTCGGCGGAAAGAAGTTCAGTGCAACTCCCTGGGCTGGACCGCTCAGGGTGTGCACCGGAAACCGTTGATGCCGAACGATTTCGCGTATTTGCGAGTCCGCGTGCAGGCATAGGTCGGCGACGGAGGACGTCGGCGGTGTGGTCAGCGTAAGTGGGACGACGTCGGCGATCATCCCCGGAATCGTCTTCAACTTCGCGCTGGTGCGTCTGGCTACCGGGAAGTCGAGTACCACCTGGGGCTCGCCGTCCCAGCTCTGCACGAGAAGTCCGCACGCCGCCGCGATGACCGACAATCTCCTGATGCCCAATGTCGCGGCCAGTTCGTCGGTCTGGTGCACGACGACGGGATCGAGCTCCACCGGTTGTGCGGCGATGTAGTAATCGGGCTCAGCGCCGGCGTCGGGGGATCGGTAGTCCACCGGATCTCGGTGCGGCGGAAGGTTGCCGATCCAGAAGTCGCGGTCTGCTTGATAGTCGCTGGACGCTTCGTATTCCGATTCGATGCTGACCAGATCGCGCAGCGTGCCGAACGAGGATTGCGGAACCGGTACGCCGGCGGCGACGGCGGAGTAGATCGCGGCGATTCGATTGACCAACAGCACCGTACTGAACCCGTCGACGATGACGTGATGCAGACAGAAGAACAAGAAGAATTGATTCGGGCCGGTGCGGTACAACGCGAATCGGAACAAGGGCCCGGCCCAGGACATCGGTTCGCGCTGTATCGAGAATGCGAGCCGGTAGGTTTCCGCGACCGGGTCTTGCGTGCCGCTCACGTCGAGGAACGGGACCACCACCGCCGGGTAGTCGACGACTTTCTGGTAGACCTGTCCGTCGGCCTCGAAAATCGCGGCTCTGAGCGGTTCGCAGTCGGCTATCGCCTGCTGGACCGCGCGTTCGATCAGAGCCGGCTCGATGACACCGTCGATCACCGCGAAAAAACTTGCCTGCCAAGGTATTCCCGAGCCGCTGGTCTCCTGCGCGAGCCAGATGTCCAACTGGCTCCGGGTCAACGGCAGAGGCCGCTCCCTATCGGCCATGTCGTGGCCTCCGCCCGTGGCGCCCGGCATCAGGCATCGTCATGTCGCCGAATGGCCAAGACGCGACACCTATCTCTCTTCCGGGGTCTCTTTCCGGGGTATGTGCGCTGACAAATCAGCGCAGCATTTGATCGAGAAGTTTACCCGCTGAACGGCTTCGTTCGTATGACTGTCGGGGCGCGCGGCCCGGGCGGTGGGCTTCGCCGAAGGTCGAAAATCGTGCGGTTCCGGTGTCCACTGTTTGGGGGACATCGCCGCCCTCCCAACGGTCGATTCATCAATCCACTCGATCGATGGCCATCGGGGGGATGTCCCGCTTCTCAAGATTGGGCAAACTTTGTTTTCAAGGATGGCAAGCGCCTCCGACAGTTTCGATCACAACCACCCGAGGAGACGTTCACATGGCCCACGAAATCCTGTTCTGCGAGGCAGAGGCCGCCTTCACCGCCCCCGCTTTCCACGCCGACAACGTCATCGACTGATCTCGGCGCCAAACCGGTAGGAGTTCCATCCGCCTGAAACCAGGCGGGATGGGACTCCTATTGTCGTTAGCGGCAAGGTGAAGACTTAATGGTCTGAGCATCCGTCGCGACACAGGAACGAGGCACCCGTCATGACCGCAGATCTGCCCGACACCGCACTCGAACTGCGTTCTTTGGTGAGTTCCGATGGCACGCTGGAACTTTCGCTACACGAGGTTCCTGTTCCGAAGCCAGGCGCGGACGAGGTGCTGGTACGCGTCGAGGCCGCACCGATCAACCCGTCCGACTTGGGCCTGCTGGTGGCGAGCGCCGACATGACCGCCGCGACGGTCTCGGGCACGTCGGAGCGCCCGGTGGTCACCGCCCCGATCGGGCAGTCCGCGTTGAAAGGACTGTCCGCACGACTTGACCAGTCGCTGCCGGTAGGAAATGAGGGCGCGGGCAGCGTGGTGGCGGCGGGGTCGTCCGAGGCCGCCCAGGCGCTCGTCGGAAAAAGGGTGGCGATCGCCGGCGGGGCGACGTATTCGCAATACCGGGTGGTCGCCGCCGCCGCGTGTCTGGTCCTGCCCGAAGGCGCCACCGCGCGAGACGGAGCGTCGTCCTTCGTCAACCCGATGACGGCCCTCGGAATGACCGAAACCATGCGCCGCGAGGGACATTCGGCCCTCGTGCACACCGCCGCGGCGTCGAACCTCGGTCAGATGCTGGTCAAGTTGTGCCAGCGGGACGGCATACCGCTGGTCAACATCGTGCGCAAGCCCGAACAGGAAGAATTGCTGAAATCAATTGGGGCGGACCATATCTGCAACTCGTCGTCGCCGTCGTTCGCGGCCGACCTGGGTGCGGCGCTCAGGGCGACGTCCGCGACGCTGGCCTTCGATGCCATCGGCGGCGGAACGCTGGTGAGCCAGATCCTCAACGGCATGGAAGAGGCGGCCAACGCAACCGCGGCGCAGTATTCCCGCTACGGCTCGAGTGTGCACAAGCAGGTCTACATCTATGGCGCCCTCGACACCAGCCCCACCGTGCTCACCCGGAACTTCGGGATGGCCTGGGGTGTCGGAGGGTGGCTGCTCACCCCGTTTCTGCAGCAGGCCGGCGGCGAAACCTTTGCGCGGCTGCGCGCGCGGGTGGCAGCGGAACTCACCACCACGTTCGCCAGCAAGTACACCCGCGAGGTGTCCCTGGCCGGCATGCTGCAGCCTGAGGCGTTCAACGAATACGTCAGGCGGGCGACCGGCGAGAAGTTCCTGGTGACTCCGCACGGTTAGTCGCGTCAACCGGTGAAGTCGATGCGCACCGACACCGGCGTCGTCTCCAGGGCCTTGACCACCGTGGCGCCCAGTCGGCCGAACTGGCGACCGCGGGCCACCACGTCGTCATCCGGCCGCAACGTCGCCACCCCGGTGCGCCACCGATTACCCTGGCGCAGCCGAACATTCGGGTTGTCGACGATGTTGCGACCCCAGCCGGAGCGGGTGCCGTGCTGACAGATCAGCCACGCGCCGTTGTCGTCGAATTGCGCGGACACCGGAACCCGGCGCAGCTGTCCCGTCTTGCGCCCGACGGTCTCGAGTTCGGTGGCCAGCGCGGTCCGCAGACCCAGTCTGCTCAACCCCTTCACCACCGGATTGAGCACGTAGCGTCCGATGGCGCGTTCCCGCCGGAACTTCTGCAGCGTCTTGTCTGCCGTCTTCGTCATGTCGACCCTCCGCGTATACCGATTGGTCTACCTGACGTTAGTAGACCAATCGGTATACTGCAAGCGATGAACCCACGGATCCCGGCGGGCAGCCGATGACCGCCCGCGAGCGCCTGATCGAGAGCGCCATCGAGATGCTGCGTCGTCACGGGGTGGCCGGTACCGGCCTGGCCGAACTGCTCGAGCACAGCGGCACGGCCCGCCGGTCGGTCTACGTCAACTTTCCGGGCGGGAAATCGGAGCTGATGACCGAGGCCACCCGGGCGGCGGGCCGGCTCATCGACCCGGCACTGCAGGGCGCGGGGCCGGACGGCGATGTGCGTGCGTCGCTGACGGCGTTCGTCGACTCGTGGAAGGAGACACTGCGCTCCAGCGACTACACCGCCGGATGCCCGGTCGTGGCCGCCGCCCTGGGTCGCACCGAGTCGCCCGCGGCCGCCGATGCCGCGGGCGAGGTATTCACCGCCTGGCAGCAGGTGATCGCCCAGCGATTACGAGACGAGGCGGTCGCGGCCGACGAAGCCGAATCGCTGGCCACCACCATCGTGGCCGCCGTCGAGGGCGCCGTCATTCTCTGTCTGGCCGCCCGGTCCACCGATCCGTTGGACCGGACCGCACGGATGCTCGACCGGTTGGTGCACCGCGGCTAGTGGTCCGGCTCAGTGCGACGGAGCATCGCCACGGGTCATCGGCGAATCTCCTCTCGGGCCGCACACAGCCTAAGGTCGATTAGGTTATGCGGCATCGACCGACAGGGGCAGCGGGATGAAGTTCGGGATCTCTACATTCGTCAACGACGACAGCATCGACACGGTGTCGCTGGCGCGGGCGATCGAAGAGCGCGGATTCGAATCGTTGGTGATCGCCGAGCACACCCACATACCCGCCAGCCGCGAATCCGCCTATCCGCTCGGTGGAGAGTTGCCGAAGATCTATTACCGCACTCTCGACCCGTTCGTCACGCTGGCGGCCGCGGCAGCCGTGACCTCCACGATCGAACTGTTCACCGGAATCGCGTTGCTCATCCAGCGCGACCCGATCATCACGGCCAAGGAGGCCGCGAGCATCGACCTGATTTCGGGCGGGCGGTTCGTGTTCGGGGTGGGCGCCGGATGGAACCTCGAGGAGATGCGCGACCACGGGACCGACCCCAAGACGCGCGGCGCACTGCTGGATGAACGCATCGAGGCGATCAAGGCGCTGTGGACCGACGAACCCGCCGAATATCACGGCAAACACGTGGACTTCCCGCCGTCGTACATCCGGCCCAAGCCGGTGCGACAGCCGCACCCGCCGATCTACATCGGCGGCAACTCCAACGCCACGATGAAGCGCGTGGTCCGGCACGAGGCCGGCTGGATTTCCAACCCGTTCCCGATCGAAGAAGTCACCCGGCGCGTCGAGCAGTTGCGCGGCGCCGCCGCATATGACGTCCCGCTCGCGATGTTCGGCACCCCCAACAACATCGAATACTGGCGTGCCGCAGAGGATTTGGGGTTCGGCCAGCTGGCCTTGCTGCTGCCCACCAAACCTCGCGACGAGTCGCTGCGCTTGCTTGACGATTACGCGGCCCGGGTCGCGCAGTACCGCGGCTGACACCACTTCCCGCGAGCAGTCGCGAAATCGCACCAGCGCCGACGATTTCGTGCGATTTCCCGACTGCTCGCGGGGCAGGGGGCGCGGAGCGAGTGACGGGATTCGAACCCGTGTGTACGGCTTTGCAGGCCGCTGCCTAGCCACTCAGCCACACCCGCGCGAAGCCCCACAGTGCCAGGACCGGGCCACGCGGCCCAGTGTTTGCCTCGCCCTGATCGCTAATTACCGCCGCGGACGGTCGATTTCGGTGACCGCGCCGTCCGCGGAGACCACGATCGATCCGCTTCGGCGGGTGTTGTCCGAGACGTGAACATTGATGTAGAGGGTGCCGTCCTTGCGGCTCTCGACCGCCAGGAACGTCTGCGGAGCGTCATACAACTGCAGAGTCTGCGGGGCGTCGTGCAGCACGCCCATCACCGCCTGCACGTCGAACTTGCTGAGATCGCCGACCCCCGAGCCGGAAGCGGCGGCGGTGCTGGGCCCCAGGTTCGTCCAGCTCCCGTTGCGCAGCATCCATTGCACCACCACGTGCGCATTGGCGGTGTCGGGCCGCAGCACCACCACCTTGTCTTCGTACACGTTGAGCTGATAGCCCAGGGTGTCCCCGAACTGGGTGCGCATCTGCGCGAACACTCCGGTGATTCCGCTCAGCGTCAGCAGCTGTGGGGGAGCCAAGGTCGTGCTCGGAGGCGGTGGCGAGGAAACGGTGATCGCCACAGCGGGTGAGGAGATGGGCTGCGACGTCGGCGGCGCCGACGGTGAGTCGCTGCCGGACAGCCCCCAGGCGAGCTGGATGCCGGCCGCGACAACCGCCAGGCCGATCAGCCCCAGCACCACCCGCCGTTTGTTGATCGGCTTATCGATCGGGTTAGACATTCCCGCCTCGGCGGGACGGATCTGCAAATCCGTTATCAGCGCCCGGAGCTGGCCCAGTGTCGTGGCCTTGGTCGCCGAGCTCACCCGCTGCCGATGCTCCTCGGTCGACAACTGGCCGTCACCGAGCGCCGCGTCGAGCACCTGGCAGGTGTCGTTGCGGTCCTTGTCGGTTGCACGAGTGTTTTCGCTGACCACGATGAATATCGTAGGAGGGGCTGGCCAGCTACCGGTCGCAAGTTTCGCGGCGCACCGGCCCCCAGGCCCGGCCGGGGCCCGAGTTTGCGGACCGGTGTTGGCGGGTAGGGGAGCGGGTGCTGTGATTGAACGGGCGCTTGATTGATGCGGGCAAGATTCGGGCACGGCGCACAATCACTGAATCGACGACGAACCCCGACCGACTAGGCACGAACACTATGAACAACGACCGGCAGTCACCAGGCAGCGCGGGCGTCAGCTGGTGAGCGAACTTCACGAACAGCTCGACGAGCTGAAGGCGGCACGCGACCAGCTGCAGCAATTGGTGCGGGTCATCGTCGAAATCGGGTCCGATCTGGACCTGGACATGACATTGCACCGGATCGTCAACGGGGCGATGGAGCTGACCGGGGCGAGGTACGGGTCGCTGGGGCTGCGGGCGAACGACGGTTCCCTGTCCTCCTTCATCCACGAAGGGATCGGCGACACCACTTCCCAGCGGCTCGGTGACCTGCAGGTCGGCGAGGGTATCCGGGTCGATGATCTGAGTGTGGATCCCCAGTCCACCGCCCTTCGGCCGGACGACCCGCCGATCCGGGCGCTGCTGGCGATACCGATCACCGTTCGGGCGGCCGATTTCGGCAACCTGTATCTCGCCGACGACCGGCCCGGGCGGGTGTTCTCCGATTCCCAGGAGGGCGCCGTGCGGGCGTTGGCCACAGCCGCGGCCGCCGCGATCGACAACGCGCGGCTGTTCGAGCGCGAGCGGGAAACGGCGAGGTGGACCAACGCCAGCCGCGAGATCACCACGGCGCTGCTGTCCGGCGACCCGCAGACCGGGCCCCTGCAGCTCATCGTGAATCGCGCGCTGGAGCTGGCCGATGCCGAGCAGGCGATTCTGTTGGTGCCCGGCGAGCCCGGTCTGCCCGCTTTCGAAGTGAACACCCTGGTCGTGGCCGCGACCGCGGGCCGCTACACCTCACAGGTCGTCGGTCAGCAGGTCCCGATGGACGCCTCCACCACAGGCGGCGTGGCGCGCCGGGGCCTCCCGCTGATCACCGACTCCTTCCAATATCCGATCGAGGGCTTCACCGATGTCGGTGAGCGCTCGGCCATCGTCATACCGCTAGTCGCCGATGAGGCGGTGCTCGGTGTCATCGCCGTCGCGCGCGGCCCCCAGCAGCCGGCCTTCGGCAGTGATTACCTCGAACTCGTCAGTGACTTCGCCCGGCACGCCGCTCTCGCTCTGGCGCTGGCTGCCGGTCGTCAGCACGCGCTCAATCAGGAACTGGCACAAGCAGATTCGGTTGATGACGCGGTGCACGCGGCAGCCGAGGAGCTGCGTCGGTTGTGGCGGGCGCGCCGCGTTCTGGCTGTCACCTTCCCGGCTCGCAGTGACGCCACCAAGTCGGTCGCCTACGGCGCTCCGCTGGTGGTCTCGGTCGGGGAGTCGGTGCAATGGGCGGACCTGCTGCCCGACGAGCGCGAGTTGCTCACCTCGTTGCGCGACGGCGACCTGCTCACCCCAGACACCACCAAGCCTGGGACGGCCGGCATCGCGCTGCGGCACCCCGAGGGGGTGCTCGTCGTGTGGATCGATCTGTCCGAACAGCGACCGTTCACCCTCGAGGACCAGACCCTGCTGACCGTGCTGGCGGGCCGCCTCGGGCAGGGCCTGCAGCGGGTCCACCAGGTCGACCAGCAGCGCGAAACCGCCCTGGCGCTGCAACACGCGATTCTGGGACCCGCGGAGTTGCCGCACGGTTTCGCGGTCCGCTATCAGGCCGCCAGCCCGCCCCTGCAGGTGGGCGGGGACTGGTACGACATCGTCGACCTGGACGACGGCCGCATCGCGCTGATCGTCGGCGACTGCGTCGGCCATGGCCTGGCCGCCGCGACGGTGATGGGCCAGGTGCGCAGCGCCTGCCGCGCGCTGCTGTTCGACAACTCCAGCCCCAGCGCAGTCCTGGCCGGGATGGACCGGTTCGCCGCGCGGCTGCCGGGAGCACCGTGCACCACCGCCGTCTGCGTGGTGCTCAACCCCGACACCGGTGAATTGGTGTATTCCAGCGCCGGCCACCCCCCGCCGATCGTCGTCGACGCCGATGGAACCATCCGCAAACTCGACGACGGCCGCACCATCGCCCTGGGCATGCGGCCCGGTTGGCCACGATCCGATGCCCACGCAACTATGCCGGCGCGCGCCACCTTGGCTCTCTACACCGACGGTCTCGTCGAACGGCGCCGCGTGCCGATCGAGCAGGGGATCTCGCGCGCCGCCGGCCTCATCCAGGACGGCCGGGCCAGCGAACTCGACGGACTGGCAAACCAGATCATGACCGGCCTGGCCCCGAACGAGGGCTATCAGGACGACGTCGTCCTGATGCTCTACCGCCACCCGGCGCCGCTGGAGATGACGTTCCCCGCCGACCCGGAGAACCTGGCGGCGTCTCGGTCCGCCCTGCGCAATTGGCTGTCCCGCGCCCGCCTGGACCAGGAGCAGGCGGCGAAGGTGCTGCTGGCCGCCGGAGAAGCCGTCGCCAACGCCATCGAGCACGGCCACCGCCACAGCCCCGGGGGCTCCGTGACCCTCGGCGCGACGGCTCTGGACGACCAGGTGCGACTGACGATCACCGATACCGGCTCCTGGAAGACGCCGGATCCGGACTCCTATCCACGACGTGGCCGGGGCATCACGCTCATGCGCGCGCTCATGCACGACGTCACGATCGCCTCCGACCCCGCCGGAACCACGGTTCATCTATCCGCGAGGATCTCCTGATGCCCACGTCGCTCACCCTGGACACCGCCCGTGGCAACGACGGCGAACTCGTGCTGACGGCTGCGGGCGAGATCGATTTGAGCAATGTCGACGCATTCGACCGTGCGCTGAGCGCCGCCGCGAACGAGGCGGCCGGGGGCGACCGTAAGCTCACGGTCGACCTCAGCGGCGTCGAATATCTGGATAGCGCCGCAATCAACGCCCTGTTCACCCACGCCGACTACATCCGTCTCATCGCGCATCCGCTGCTGATGTCCATTCTCTCGATGTGCGGCCTGACCGAACTGGTCTCTACCGAACCCGCGCCGGCAGGACACTGAAGCGGCTCGCTGCTAGGCGGTTTCAAGAGACGCTATGTGGATTCCCATCTTGGTGATGGCTCTGGCGGTGAGCCTCGAGCCGTTCCGGATCGGCATGACGGTGCTGATGCTGAACAGGCCCAGGCCGATGCTGCAGCTGCTGGCGTTCTTGTGTGGCGGCTTCGCGATGGGCATCTCGGTAGGGCTGGTGGTCATCTTCGTTTTCCGGCGCCGGCTGGTTGACTCTGCTCACCTCACCCTGCCCACCGTTCAGGTTCTGATCGGGGGGCTGGCCGTCGCGGTCGCTGCGGTGCTGGCAATTCGTCTGGCGGCGGACCACTTTCGGCGCGGGCGCCCACCCGCCGGCGATGTCGTCGAGCGCGAAACCTGGGTGCGGAAGCTGCAGATGTGGCTTCGGCAGCTGCTGACCGGACGGCAACTGTGGGTCGCAGGACTGGCCGGTCTCGGGATCGCGCTTCCCTCAGTGGACTACCTGGCCGCGCTGGCCGTCATCCTGGCGTCGGGTGCCGCGGCCGCCGATCAGGTCGGCGCGCTGCTGCTCTACAACATCGTTGCCTTTGCGTTGGTTGAGGTTTCGCTGCTCGCGTACCTGCTGGCTCCGGGAACGACGCGCCGGTCGTTGACCGCGCTGAACACCTGGGTCGGCTCGCGGCGCCGCGTGGAAGTCGCTGCGCTGCTCCTGGTCGTCGGGCTGGTCCTGATCGGCGCGGGTATCGCCGGCTCCTGACCCAATCCGCTGCCCGGCATGCCGTATCGCAACGGGCTGGGAACTTCTCATCGGCGACAGCCGGATCACTCCACGGGAATGTTCGGCACCACCGGCTCATTGATGGTTGCGTTGTACTGCGGGCAGTAAGCCAGTGTCGCCGCGTTGACGATGTTCAACGCCGTTCCCTCGTCTCCGGTTACCGAACCGGTGCCGAGACCTATGGTTTCGACGCCGTTGCCCTCCACCACGATGTTGGCGGCCTGCAGGTCGGTCTGACCTTGCGCCCGGGCATCGCAGACCTGTTGGGCCAGCGGAATTATCGCCCGTGCCGCGGCTTCCGACGTCGGGGGAGCGAACACACGCGTCATGTAGTCGACGAAGAAGGTCTCGCCGCTTCCCGGCCCTGGCTCCGCGGATGCCACCGGCATGACCGCGAGCGCTAACGATGCCAGACCCGCTATGACACTGCTCACTTTGCCTGACACCGCACCTCCAGCCGATCTGCACCGATTGCCAGGCGAAGGTAGCACCGCAAGGCTGTGAGCGGGGCGACTTCGCGCTGCATTAGGGCCGGACGCGTCGTTGAGATAGACTGACTACAACGTTGGCCTTTTATTGCTACTGCCAACACGTCGTGGAACGTTCCTCATCCCACCGGCGCCAGCCCGAAATTCGCGGCTCCGCGCGTCCGTCCAGATGATCCGTGCATGAAGCACTACGGTCTCGCGGCGATCGATTTTGCCCACCGGCAATCTCGCCAGCTTGTGCCAGCTCTGCGCGAACTCCTCGCGACGATCCGGCGCACCCGATGCCTGAAAGGCACCGAAAAGTGACTGATAACACGACCTTTGCCGACCTCGGCGTGAGCGCACCCTTGGTCGGCGTGCTCGCCGACGCCGGTATCACCGCTCCCTTCCCGATCCAAGTTCAGACCCTGCCTGACACGCTCGCCGGCCGAGATGTCCTCGGCCGCGGCAAAACCGGCAGCGGAAAGACGCTCGCCTTCTCGATTCCGTTGGTCAGCCGGCTCTCGCCGGCCAAACGGCGCCCGTCACGGCCGTCGGGTCTGGTGTTGGCGCCCACCCGTGAACTGGCCACCCAGATCACCGCGACACTCGAACCCTTGGCCGCCGCCCGCAATCTGCGCGTCACCACCATCTTTGGCGGCGTATCGCAGAACCGACAGGTAGCCGCGCTGCAGGCCGGCGTCGACATCGTGGTGGCCTGCCCGGGGCGGCTGGAAGACCTCATGAAACAACGCCTGGTCAGCCTGGACGCGATCGAGATCACCGTCATCGACGAAGCCGACCACATGGCCGATCTCGGGTTCCTGCCCGGCGTCACCCGCATCCTTGCCGCCACGCCGGCCGGTGGCCAGCGCCTGCTGTTCTCGGCCACCCTCGACAATGGTGTCGACAAACTCGTCAACCGGTTCCTGCGCGATCAGGTGCTGCACTCGGTGGACGAGTTGAACGCGCCGGTGTCGGCGATGACCCACCATGTGTTCCATGTCGCCGGCGCCGAAGCCAAGAAGGAACTCGTGCACCGGCTGGCCTCGGGCAGTGGGCGCCGAATCCTGTTCATGCGCACCAAACATCACGCCCGTCGGCTCGCCAAGCAGCTCACCGATGCCGGTATTCCATCAGTTGACTTGCACGGCAACCTTTCTCAGCCGGCACGTGACCGCAATCTGGCCGCCTTCACCACCGGTGAGGCCAGAGTCCTGGTGGCCACCGACATCGCCGCCCGCGGCGTGCACGTCGACGAGGTCGAGTTGGTGGTGCACATCGATCCGCCCGCAGAGCACAAGGCGTATCTGCATCGTTCCGGGCGCACCGCGCGGGCCGGAAATGCGGGCGACGTTGTGACTGTGGTGTTGCCCGAGCAGCGCAACGACACCCGGGCGTTGTTGCGCAAGGCCGGTATCCGGGTCGAGCCGCGGCACGTCACCGCGGATTCCGCCGAAGTGCAGGCGTTGGTGGGCGAGATTGCGCCGTACCGCGCGCCGGCTCCCAAAGCGACTGCGCCGCAACCGGCTAAGCCCGCCAGGCGGCGTGGGTCGGGTGCGGCCGGACAACGGCGTCGTCGCCGGCCGAGCGAGCTGCAACGTACCGCTCGCTAGGACGGCCGATCAGTCAGGCTGCGATCAGGCGGGCTCGCACTCCGGGATCGTGATGTTCTTCAGCTTGAGTTCGTCGCAATAGGCCTGAAAGTCCCTGCCCTGCTGCTCATCCTCGGCGATCTGGTTCTCCAGGCCGCAGGAGTTGTTCAGCAGGCAGGGGTCCTCCGGCGTCGCTGTGATGGAGGCCGGTGCGTTGCTGAGCGTCTGGGCCTCGGTCGCGCCGAAACTGACCGCTACTCCACCGATCACCGCGGCAACCCAGATCAACCGGATCGGCCGGCGCGCGCGCCGGGGCCGCGACTGCGCGGGTGCTGATTTTTCCTCGAACATCTACCACTCCTTGATAGTTGACGGGCCAATCTGGGGTTCCAGACGAGTCAGCGTCGCCGCCGCGGCGCCAACTTTCGGGATCGTAGCTGCTCAGGCGCCAAAGCGCCTGTCATAAGCGACCCATCTGCAACTATTGCACATGGCACTAATTGTGGTCAAGGAGCGTGCGAACGGACCGCGGTTGATCAGAAGCGGATCAGCCCCCGTAGATTCACCCCGGCGTGCATGTCGGCGTAGCCCTCGTTGATCTCCTCGAGCGTGTACTCGCGGGTGACCAGTTCGTCGAGCTTGAGCCGCCCGGCCCGGTAGAGGTCGAGCATCCGGGGAATGTCGCGGCGTGGGTTCGACGAGCCGAAAAGGGAACCGCGGACCTGCTTTTCGTAGAGAGTCAGATCGAAAAGCGACATGGCCACACTCGTGTCGGTGGGGTGGGGGATGGCGGTCATCACCACTCGGCCGCGCTTGCCGACCAGGCTCAAAGCCTGTGCCACATAGGCGCCCTCGGCCGAGTCGGTGCTGACCACGCAGACGTCGGCCAGCTGACCGCGGGTCAAATCGGTGACCAGGGACAGCGCTTCGTCGACGGTCGCCGCCGTGTGGGTGGCGCCGAATTCGAGCGAGCGGTCGCGCTTGTACTCGACCGGATCGAGCGCGACGATGACGCGGGCGCCGGCGATGCGTGCTCCCTGAACGGCGTTCATGCCGATGCCGCCGACGCCCATGACCACCACGGTGTCGCCGTCACCGGCCTCGCCGGTGCGCACCATGCTGCCGTATCCGGTGGTGACGCCGCAGCCGACGAGTGCCGCGGTGTCCAGTGCGGTGCCCTGATCGACCTTGATGACCGAGGCCATCGGGACCACCGTGTATTCGGAAAACGTTCCCAGCACGCACATCTGGCCCAGCCCCTGACCTTTGGCGTGAAACCGGAAGGTGCCGTCGAGTTGCGGGCCGGCGATGATCGCCGCGCCGAGCACGCACAGATTGCTCATGCCGCGCGCGCACGGTTCGCAGCGGCCGCAGGCCGGGATGAAACTCAGCACCACCGAATCACCCTCGGCGACTTCGGTAACGCCCGGGCCGACCTCGACCACCACCCCGGCGCCTTCGTGCCCGCCGACCACCGGCAACTGCATGGGCATGTCGCCGGTGATCAGATGATCGTCGGAATGGCACAGGCCGCTGGCGGTCAGCCTGACCATGACCTCGTTCTCCCTGGGGCCGTCGAGGTCGACCTCTTCGACCTCCCACTTCTGGTGCAGTCCCCACAGCACCGCGGCTTTGGTCTTCATCGTTCCGGCGTCCAGGTCGCGGGCAGGCTGTTGATGCCGTTGATGAAGTTGGCCAGCGCGTATTGCGGCTCCGGCGCCGAGATATCGGGGATGCGGGTGTATACCTCGGTCAGCAGGGCCTTGAGCATGGTGCGCGCCAGTGCGGCGCCGAGACAGAAGTGTGGACCGCCGCCACCGAACGCTATGTGCGGGTTGGGGTTTCGCAGGATATTGAAGGTGTGCGGGTCGTCGAAGACGTCTTCGTCACGGTTGCCGGAGTAGTACCACAGCACCACCTTGTCGCCGGCCTTGATCTCCGCGTCGCGCACGGTGATGTCGCGGGTGGCGGTGCGGCGCATGTGGAGCAACGGTGATCCCCAGCGCAGCACCTCCTCCACCGCAGTGCCGACCCGTCCCTCGACGTCCTCGGCCAGCAGTGCGCGTTGGTCGGGGAATTTCGACAGGGCGGCGATCGCGTGCGCCGAGGCATGCCGGGTGGTGTCGTTGGACGCCACGCCCATCAGGACGAAGAAGGCGCGCAATTCGTCGTCGGTCATCTTCTTGCCGTCGAACTCGGCCTGCACCATCCAGGTCATCAGATCGTCTCCCGGATTCGCGCGCCGCTGCGGGATCAATTCCGATGCCACCGCGTGCAGGTCGAGCACGGCACCCATGAACAGCTCCAGCTCGCTCTGTTCGCCGCGGATGTTCGGGTCGGTCCAGCCCACCAGCCGCTGGGCGGCGGTGACGGCTTTGTCGCGCAGATCGCCTTCGGGTAAGCCGAAGAAGCTGCCGAAGATCCGGCCGGGCAGCTTCACCGACACCAGTTGGACGAAATCACCCTCGCCCAGGTGAGCCATCTCGCTGACCAGATCGTGGGCGTGGCCGCGGATCCAGCTTTCCAATCGGCGCACGTTCTTGGGCTTGAACGCCTCGGTGGTGATCCCGCGCAACTGGGTGTGCCGCGGTGCGTCCATCGCGATGAACGACTGCGCGATCTCGACCGCTTCGGGGGCGAAGTCCTCCATCGTGATGCCCTGGGCCGACGAGAAGATCTCGGGGTGGCGGCTGGCCATCCGGATGTCGTCCTGCTTGGTCAGCGACCAGAAACCCCGGTTGTTGAGTTCGGGGGGCAGCAGGTCCGATTCGGCCGGCCGGCTCCACGACACCGGGTTCTCCGCGCGCAACACGGCGAAGGCAGCGTCGCGCTCCTCGGGCGGTTTGGCCCAGAACGCACGGGCGCTCAGGTCGATGTCCTGGTAGGTGGGATTGGTGGTGGGTGCGGTCATCCGTGGGGTCCCTTTCTCGCCCGATGGACCCAATGGTGATCAGCGCGGGGCGGCGGCGGCACCGGCGCGCGTGCCAATCACTGGCCTTCATGGGCCAATGGGTCAGCCCACCGGGGCGCGGAAGGTGGCGACCAGCCCGCCGCCGTCGCGGGCGGCGAAGTCCACGCGGCCGCCCATCGCCTCGACGATCTGCTGCACGATCCACAGGCCGAGGCCCGCGGTGCCGCGCTGGCCGCCCCGGCTGACGTACTTCGTGGTCAGTTCGCCCAGGTCGTCGGCCGGGATACCCGGACCGCGGTCGGCGACGGCGACCACCAGCTCCTCGCCGTCACGCGAGCACGTGACATCGACGGGCTCGTCCCGGCCGTGCCGGGCGGCGTTCTCCAGCAGATTGGTCAGTACCCGCCGCAAGGCCTGCGCGTCCACCGAAACGGCGCCGGCGTCGACCGTCAGACGCAAGCGCGGCGGCGCCAGGCCGACGGCGTCGGCGGCGGCGAGGATCAGGTCGGCGATTTCGACGCGCCGTACCCGGCCCGTCGAGAACGTCGGGCGACGACTCAACGCGACGTCGGACAGGGCGTCGAGCATGTCGCCGATGTGACGCACGTGCCGCGCGACCAGGTGCAGACTGGCCTCCCGGTCACCGTCGGACATCGGCTGCGGGGAGGTGAGCGCTTCGGTCAGCGCTTCCAAAGAGGTGACAGGCGTCCGGAATTCGTGCACCAGCACCTGCAGTCCGTCCTGCTGAGACTGGTAGGAGCGCAGCAGGCGCGCCCGCAGGTCGCGTTCCTCCTCAGCGGCGGCATGCTCGGCTTCGGCTTCGACCAGCGCCGTCAACCGGGAACGGTGCTCGCGCTCGGCGAGCGCAGACAGGCCGGCGGTGATGATCGCGACGAACAGCAGGTACAGCGCCGACCAGCCCGCCAACAGCGCCGGTGCCGCGGTGACGGGCTGCCGCGGTGACGCAGTCAACGCCACCGGAACATAGGCGGCACCCAAAAGCACTGCGACGAGTAATGTTTCGATCAGCGACAACCGGGCCGCGGAGGCGATGACCGCCAGCGCCAGCACCGACACCACCGGGCTGTACACGCCGCCACTCAAGGCGATGAGCGCGAGGGTGAACGCGGAGTCGAAAGCGGTGATCAGCCACGCGTACCGGGTGCGGCGAACCTCCAGTTGCGGATAGGCCATCAGCGCGGCCGCATAGGCCATCGCTCCGCCGAGCACCGCCACCGTGGCCGCGGCGTGTTCCCGTACCCAGTACGGTCCGATCGCCAACAGCGCGCCGATCGAGATCACCACGGCCACCCGTACCGCCACGACGGTGCGGGCCAGTCCGTAGTCCTGGCCGCCGAAGTCCGTTCTGAGCTGATCGAGCGGTCTCACCCGGCTGACCATAGGGTTTCGTCTAGCATCACGGCAATGACCCGCTCGCCGTATGTGGTGGTCATCGTCGACGACCACGAGCTGTTCGCGCAGGGCCTGGCCCTGTTGCTCACCCGCGAATGGGGCGAGCTGTTCACCGTCGGCGGCCAGACGACGTATGTCGAGGAGGCCGCGGATCTGGTGGCCCGCTGCAAAGCGGACGTGGCGATCATCGACCTGTCCATGCCGCCGCTGGGCGGGGTGGCCGCGATCCGGCACATCAGGGCGCGCCACCCGGAAACCCGAATTCTGGCGCTGTCCGGGACCGACGATCTCGGCCTGGCCGAGGAGGCGTTGCGCGCCGGCGCCGACGGCTTTCTGCCCAAGACCGCACGCCCGGAGGCGCTGGCCGGGCCGTTGTGGACGATCGCCGAAGGGTTGCGGGTGATCGACGGGGTGCTGCTCGACGCCCTGCTGAGCAACACCCGCAAGCCGCCGCCGGCGCTGCTGGAAACTCTGAGCGCCCAGGATCTTCGGCTCTGGACGTTGCTGGCCACCGGAATGGAGACCGGCGATATCGCCCACCGCATGCTGGTGTCCGAGCGCACCGCCAAACGGATGGTCGCCGCCCTGTTGCACAAACTCGGTGTCAACAATCGCATTGCCGCTGCCGCGCTCGCCGGACGTTTCGGGATCCTGGACGAGGCTGCCGAAACCGACTGACTCAGTTCAGGATTCGGATCGCCTGCGCGGGACACATGGCGGCCGCCTGAATCACCAACGGGCGCTGGGCTTCCGGCGGATCCGGGTTGAGCACCACTACCTGATCGGCGCCGTCCGGCAGGTCGAACACCTCCGGTGCGGCCAGCAGGCACTGCCCGTGACCCTCGCACACCTCGTAGTCGACAGTGACGTGCATGAACACCTCCGCATCCCGCTGTTGTCACCCAGTATCTGCGCCGGGCTCATGAAGCGGGCGGTCCGAGCGAGCCAGAAGTGGCCTGTGCGGGCCAGGGCACGCTTGACGGCATCGAGTCCCAGCCGCGCACCGTCGATGTGCGGGAGCGACGTGCGTTGTCGGTGTCGATCTCCCAGGTGGGGAAGCGCTTGAGGACCTCTTCCAATGCGACGCGTCCCTCCAGCCGGGCCAGCGGTGCTCCGAGGCAGAAATGTGCGCCACGCCCGAACGTGAGATGACTGCCGGGTCGACGATGAATGTTGAAGCGATCCGGTTCATCGAAGTGGCGCTCGTCCCGATTGGCCGAGGCGAGCATCAGCAGCAGTGCACTGCCCGCGGGGATTGTGTGGCCGTGATACTCGACGTCCTCTGCCACCCAGCGGGCGACGTGCGGCCCGGGCGGCTCAAAACGCAACAACTCCTCGATCGCACTGGGAATCAGCGCGGGATTGTCGACGAGATGACGGCGTTGATCCGGATTCTCGGCAAGCACCTTTCCCATCCAGCCGAACAACCGACCCGTGGTCTCCACACCGGCACCGGCCACTACGGCAAGAAAAATCAGCAGTTCGTCGGTTCTCAGCCGCCGGGTCTTGCCGGTCTGGTCCTCGAACTCGACGGCGAGCAGTTCGGTGATCAGATCGTCGGAAGGGTTCTTCGCGCGCCAGGCGACGTAATCGGCGAACATGTCACCGTCGAAATAGTGGTCTTTGTTGACCGGCAACGGTTTTCCTGGCTCGTTGCGCAGGACGCGATGAGCTTGCGCCCGCACGGATGGTTGTTCGGCGTCGGGGATACCGACCAGCATGCCGATGGTGCGCATGGGCAGTTCGGCGCCGAGGTCGGTGACGAAATCCAGCCGGCCGGTGCCGGCGACCGGCTCCAGACAGGCGACGCAGAACGCTCGCACCTTGTCCTCGACCTCTCGAATTCGCTTGGGCGTGAACGCACTCGACACCAGTGCCCGGTGAATGGCGTGCAGCGGTGGGTCCTCATTGATGAACACGCCGGGCGGCATCACCGGATCGGCCTTGACCACCTCGAGGATATCGCCCCTGGCGGAGCTGAGCCGGCGGGAATCCCGCAACGCGGCGTCGACATCGGTGTAGCGGCTCAGAGCCCAGAAGTCGTGACGAGCGTTGTAGTAAACCGGCGTTTCATCGCGCAGCCGGCGGTATGTGGGGTAGGGGTCGACGTCGATCTCTACGTCCCAAGGGTCGTAGTACAAGTCGCTCATCCGCCCTCCCAGGATCGCGCGGCACCTCTTCCAGCCCGCTATACGAACGTACAGGGGAGTCGCTGCGTCTCGCTATACATCCGTACAAATCGGGCGAGATGGGATTATGCTCGGGAAGCCGAAAGAGCGAGGTGACAATGGCAGCAGCGCCACGCCGTGTGGGTGCGGAGACGTCCAAGACGCGCGACTCACTGCTGGATTACGTGGAGACGATGATGCTGGAGGAGGGGTACGCCAGCGTCAGCTACCGTGCTCTGGCGACCAGGGCGGGCGTGACCTCGAGTCTGGTCCAGTACTACTTTCCCGCGCTTGACGACATCTTCCTGGCTGCCATCCGCCGCTATTCCGACCGCAATCTCGAGCTGCTGCGCTCCGCTCTGGCGACGCGCAAGCACGATCCCCTGCATGCCATGTGGGAGTACAGCTGGAATGAGGCGACCGGCGCGCTGATCACTGAGTTCATGGCGTTGGGCAACCACCGCAAATCCATTCGTTCGGAGATCGCGAAGGTGACTGAGCGGATGCGAAAACTACAGGTCGATGTACTGGCGGACGCGCTCGGGGCCGACGCGCACCTGAAAGGCGACCTCTCGCTGGATGCGGTGGTCCTGCTGATCACCGGATTGCCCAAGTTTTTGAACCTCGAACGCGGCGTGGGCGTCAAGAGAGCCCACGCCGACGTGGTGCAGGCGGCAGAGCGCTATCTGGACTCGGTGGAACCGCTTACCATCAGCCGCCCGCGCAAGCCTGCCAGGAAGACTCCGCGACCCCGTCGCCAGTCCGCCGATTAGGGGTCCTGTCGGGGGCGGCCGATTGTGCTATACAGATGTATGGCATTCAACGAGTGGCGGGCCCGCGGTATGACGGGGAGTGCGCCGTGAGTCGGGTGGCAATGGTCACCGGCGCCGGATCGGGCCTCGGTGAGTCCATCGCGAGGCAGTTGAGCTGCGACGGGCACCATGTTGCCCTGCTGGACATCAACCGGGACAGCGCCGAGAAGGTGGCCGCTGAATTGTGCGCCAACGGCCCCCGGGCAATCGCCGTCGAGACCGACGTGAGCGATTCCGATTCTGTGGCAGCGGCTTTCAACGTGGTGCGCAGTGCTTTAGGTGCGGTGGACATCCTGGTCACCAGCGCCGCGGTGGCCGGCTTCACCCGATTCGATCGGATCACGCTGGCCGAATGGAATCGCTATCTGGCGGTGAACCTCACCGGAACCTTTCTGTGCATGCAGGCCGCGCTGGCGGACATGGCCGGCAACGGCTGGGGACGCATCGTCACCATCTCGTCGGCGGCCGGCCAACAGGGAGCAGCACGGCAGGGACACTATTCGGCGTCCAAGGGCGGCGTGATCGCCTTATCCAAGTCCGTCGCACTGGACTACGCCGCCAGGGGTATCACGGTGAATTCGGTGCCGCCCTTCGTCATCGATACCCCTATGTTGCGCGAACAGCAGCGCGCCAAAATGCTTCCGGCAGAAGAATTCCTGGTCCAGGCCATTCCGGCGGGCCGACTTGGCGTCGCGGATGATGTCGCGGCTCTCTGCGGGTTTCTGTGTTCGGACGCCGCCGGCTACATCACGGGGCAGGTTATCGGCGTCAACGGCGGCGGAGTGATCTAGCGGGCTGGGTGGACCGGGCACGTTCGCTATTGCAAGGCGTACCGCACGCGACGCGCGGCGGTCCGACGAAGGGTGCGGTGTTGTGACGGACAGGTTTTCCGTGGAGGGCCGGGTTGCTGTCATCACGGGAGGCGGAACCGGTATCGGCCGGGCATCGGCCCTCGTACTGGCCGAGTACGGAGCCGACGTCGTACTTGCCGGCCGCCGGCCAGACCCGCTCAGCGTGACCGCGAGTGATATCGAAGCCCTCGGGCGGCGGGCAGTCGTGGTACCCGCCGACGTAACCCGCGCCGACGAATGCCAGAGCCTGATCGATTCTGCGCTGGCGGAATTCGGCCGCCTGGACATTCTGGTGAACCATGCCGGCGGTGGGCAGACAAAGCCATTGATGAAATGGACAGACGAGGAATGGCATCAGGTTCTCGACCTGAATCTGAGCAGCGCCTGGTATCTGTCGCGGGCCGCGGCCAAACCGATGATCGAGCAAGGCAAAGGCGCAATCGTCAACATCTCTTCGGGGGCCGGCTTGCTCGCGATGCCGCAGGCGCCCGTTTACGCCGCCGCCAAGGCGGGACTGAACAACCTGACCGGATCGATGGCGGCGGCCTGGACGCGCAAAGGAGTACGAGTCAATTGCATTGCCTGCGGCGCGGTACGCACACCAGGTCTGGAGTCTGACGCCCTGCGCCAGGGCTTCGATGTCGAGTTGATCGGACAGACCAACGCGTCGGGGCGCATCGCCGAACCTGACGAAATCGGTTACGGTGTATTGTTTTTCGCATCTGACGCAGCAAGCTATTGTTCCGGCCAGACCCTGTACATGCACGGCGGTCCGGGGCCCGCCGGAATCTGACTTCAGCGCCCGATTTGCCGCGTGTTTTGGTTCACCAGCGATCGACCGATTCGCCGTCCGTGAGCAGGGGGCGAAAGTAGGACGGGTCGGTACGGTCCCACTTTCCTTTGACGAAGCCGTCGATCGCCCCGGAAGTCATCACCGACGAGTCGCAAGTCGTCATCCATTCAACGGTGCACCGTCGAAGGGCGATCTTCCAGACGCCGTCCCGGCGCTCCAGGCGGTCAAGGTAACGACCGCCCATCAGTGACACGACCTTTCCGCCCTTGGCGCGCATCGCCCCGATGACGTAGCTCTCGGCGTGCGCTTCGTCGCCGTTGATCTCACACGTATGGGTGGTGATGTTGTGCAAATGGTCCTCAAACACCTTGCTGTGGACGTTATTTGCCCACTCTCCGTAAGCTGGGCCCGGGTTGACCACCGGACCGTGTTCGTCCACACCGTCTTCGAAGTAGACGCTTGCCATCAGGTCGGCATCGTGCCGATCATGGCCCCGCGCCTGATTCATCACGCAGTCGAGAATCGCCATCCGGTCCTCGATGTGCCGGAGTCGCTGGTGAAGTTGCGCGAGATCGTCAGCTTTGGTCATGACTGTCCCTTTGCCTGCGTGCCGTGCTAGTGATTTGTACAACTGTATAGCACATAGGCAGCGTTCGCTCGCTGTACGAACGTATAGTGTAGGCAGTTACCCGCCCACCTGACGAGGATGAGGTGCTGCATGCCGGACACCGGACCAGTCGCCGTCGTCACCGGCGCCAGTCGCGGCGCCGGAGCCGGCATCGCCCATGCGCTCGGCAGCCACGGTTGCACGGTGTATGTCACTGGTCGCACGCAAGCCGGCGCCGAGCCCGCGAACGCGGGCACCATTGAGCACACGGCCGAGACGGTGACTCGTGCTGGGGGAGAGGGAATCCCGGTTCGCGTCGATCATGCCGACGATGAGCAGGTCCGAGCGTTGTTCGAGCAGATCGGCCGACGGCACGAACGGGTCGACATTCTGGTCAACAATGCCGCGATCATCCGTGACGAGATGATGGGGCGCACCAAGTTCTGGGAGGAGCCGCTCAGCGTGATCGACACCCTTGATGTCGGTTTACGCAGCAGCTACGTCGCCACCGTCTATGCGATGCCACTGATGCTGCCGCAGCGCAACGGCCTGGTCGTGTTCACCTCGTCGTCCGGATCGGTCCACTACGCGTTCGGCCCGGCCTACGGAGTACCGAAGGCAGGGACGGACAAGATGGCCGCCGACATGGCAGTCGACTTCCGCGGCACCGGCATCGCGGCGATTTCCATCTGGATGGGCTCGCTGCTCACCGACCGGGTCCGCAAAATCATCGCGGGTAACCCCGAGAAGTTCGGCCACATCCTGGACAGTGCCGAAACCCCGGAGTTGACCGGTCACGTGATCTGGGCGCTCTACCGCGATCCGGGCATCGAGGAGCTCAGCGGACAGACGCTGATCGGAGCGGAGTTGGCCGTGCGTTACGCGATCACCGATGACGGCGGCCGCCAACCACCGTCCTACCGGGACCTGTTCGACGTCCACCCGCCTCGCCAGTGCTCCCACATCATGCGTTAGCACCAGCATCGAGTCACGAACGTGAGTTCAGCAATTCGTTGATCTTCTTGAGCCGCTTGGCCACCAACGCTCCGACATCCACCGAGCGGTCCGGTGAACAGGTCACGATCTCGGAAATCACATTGGCCTTGGCCAGCACCGCGAAATCACAGATCCATTGCTGCCCAGCCAGATTGGTCGTCCACTGCGCCGCCTCGGGCGGGCTCTGCGTCAGCGGCGCCGGGTTCACCGTCATCCTGCGCGCGTCGTCGCCCCAGGCGGAGACCGGACGCTGGCATCCGGACACGGTCTTTCGAACCGAGTCGAGAAATGCGGGGGCGTCGAGGGCGGCGGGATAGGTGGCGGACACCTCCAACAGTTGGTGCTGGTCGGTCCGATAGTCCTGCTGAGTTCGGGCTTCCCGGCCGGTGTAGTTGGTGGGGAACAGGGGATACCGCCCGAAGCCGACGACACCTTGGCACTGGGCCGGATCGGCGCCGATGAACAGCGCCGACTGCATGTCGTCCTCGGTGAGTGGGTTGCTTGGCACCACCGAGAACGAACCTGACGGCGTCAGCAGATCTTCGAGCAGTGACGGTTGAATGGGTCCGCCGGACGCCGGGCCTCTCCCCGCGGCCCTCGCGCTGCCGTCGACCACGCTGGTGCAACCGGAAAGTGCGACGCAGCAGGCAACCAGCAGCCACCTCACCGCAGCATTGGAGCCCGCGTCACCCACGATCCCAGCATCCACGAAGCGTCCGCCGAGTGCGCGACGAAGTGCGAAACCGACGTCACAAGTCGCTGAAGCTACGCAGGTTGGTGAGCTGGTGGGCCACATCGGCGAGCTTGATGTTGCGTTCCTGCGAGAGGCGTTTGAGCAGTTCGAACGCCTGAACGGCATCGATGTCGAACCGGGCCATCAGGATGCCCTTGGCCTGGCCGATGATGTCACGGCTGGCCAGCGCGCTGAGGAAATGGTCTTCGCGACGCACCGTGTCCCAGGCCAGCGCGGCATGAGTCGCGAGGACGTAGCCGATCTCTTCGGCCGCCTCGTCGAAGGCGTAAGGCTTGTCCGAGTAGAGATTGAGAGCGCCCATCGTCTGCTCGGAGGCAAAGAGCCGGAACGACAGAATCGACTCGATGGACGTCGCGGCCAGTGCGTCCCGCCGGTAGTTCGGCCAGCGTTTGTCGTTCTTGAGGTCGTCGATCCGCACGGTGTGCTGGTGCCAGGCGGCGACGAAACAGGGCCCCTGCCTGTGCCGCTGCTGGATGTCATCGAGCAGGGCGGGATAGCGATGAGTGGTCGCCGGCGTCTCGATGTCACCGGATGGTCTGGCCAGGGTGATGCCCGCGTATTGCGCGCCCGGTACCGCGTAGACAGCGTATTCGACCATGCGTTGAGCAACGACGTCCGCAGCATCTGACGGGCTGCTGTGCAAACTGCGGGCAAGATCGGCAATGCGGTGATGAACGTCCGTGCCGTCGGCGTGCTCAGTCAGCTTCCATCCCCCTGGGTAGATGTCTCTAAACCGAAGATATCGACGGATACCGCGCTGGTGGGGCCGCTATGCGAATGTGAGCGTGACTTTTGCCTTCGCGTAGTGGACACTGAAACACAAGATCGGCTCAACCACGATGCCGTGTGGTTTTTGCCGACTGAATGGAACGTCCGATGTCGACCGTTCTTCTTGATACCACTGACCCAACCGAAGCTGTGAGTGGCATTTGTGCCGCATATGAGCGGGTGCAGCTGTTTCGCCATCCCAGCAGTGAGGTGGGACGCACCTGCATCCGCCGGACTTCTCTGGGGTCGCTCGATGTCGACGAGGTCCGGCTGGGTTGCGAGCTTGGGTTCCGCTCGAATCCGCCCGATCGGATCTATGTCGCCCGGATGCACTCCGGCACCTTCGTCTACGAGTGGATGAAGCACGGGCAGTTGATCTTTGGTCCCGACGACGTCGCCGCCTATGACGGGCTGGAAAACGACGCGTTCACCGGCTGGGCCGCACGCACGCACTGTGACGTGCTCTCTATCGACCGGCAGGTGCTCAGCGAGGTCGCGACCGGCCCGAAGGACGCGCCGGTTCGGCTGACCGGAATGGTGCCGGTCTCGCCGGAAGCCAAACGGCATCTGGTGCGCGCCGTGGACTACGTCTGCCAGAGTGTGTTCGACGATCTGCGGGTGGTCCGAGACCCGTTGATCAGCAGCAGCATTCAGCGCTATCTCGCGGCGAGTCTGCTGGCTGCGTTTCCCAGTACCGCGGTACTCGACGCCAATGTCGCGGACCGGCGCGACAGCACCCCCCAATTACTGCGCCGCGCAATAACTTTCATCGACGACAACGCACATAACGACATCTCGCTGGCCGACATCGCGAACGCGATCTTCGTGACGCCCAGAGCGTTGCAATACATGTTCCGCAAGCACCGCAACTGCACGCCCACCGAGTACCTGCGGCAGGTGCGTCTGCACCACGCTCACCTCGAGTTGGTCGCCGGCACTCGCGACACCACGTCGGTGGGTGACGTCGCCCGCAAATGGGGGTTCGGCCACATGGGCCGCTTCGCTGCGTACTACCGGCAGCACTACGGCCGGAGCCCGCACGTGACGTTGCTCGACTGAGCGCGAGCACTGCACGTTGACAGTGTAACCGTAACAGTGTCAGTATTGGCTGCATGCCGATACAGGCGGCCTGGACGCTGGACGAGCTGGTGGGGCGGGTGTCCGCTGCGCTGGCCGGCGAAGCGTATCCGGGATCGCCCAACGGCCGGGTCCGCGACCTGCCCGACCGCCGGGCCGTGCGCTGGTACACGACGACTGGACTGGTCGACCGGCCGGTCATGCAGGGGCGTAACGCGATCTACCGCACCAGGCACCTGTTACAAGTTGTGGCCGTCAAACGCCTTCAGGCTCAGGGGTATTCGCTAGCCGAGATCCAGGCGAAGCTGGCCGGCGCCACCGACGAGACGCTGCGGCGGATCGCCGATGTGCCCGATGGGCTGCTCACGGCCGAGCCGGGACACGACTCGCCGACGGTGACGGCGAAAGCAGGCACGGGCCGGCGGAGCCGCTTCTGGGCCGAGTCGCCCGCGGCGGAGCCGCCGACCGACGGCGCTGACACTGTCACCGCACTCGCCGCGGTGAGCCTGCCGGGTGGGGCGATGCTGCTGCTGCCGGCACGGCCCGGTGACGGCGACATCCAGGCGATTCGTTCGGCCGCCGCGCCGTTGCTTGAACTACTGGCCGACCGCGGCCTGCTGTCCCTCGATGATCGGAGCCCGTTATGACCGTCCGCATCACGTCGATGACCGACGCTGAGCCGCAGCGCGCTGTCGACGACGCCGGGTTGGGCGCGCTGCGCACCGAGCGCGGCGGCCTCCCGCTCGAACGCATCGACATCCGGGCCGACATCACCGGACTCACCAGCCAGGTCGAGGTGACCCAGGACTTCGTCAACACCTTCGATGTACCGCTGGAAGCCAGCTATGTGTTCCCGTTGCCGGACCGAGCGGCGGTGACCGGGATGCGGATGACCGCCAATGGCCGCGTGGTGGCGGCTGCACTGGCCGAACGCGAAGCCGCCCGGGCGGCTTACGACCGCGCGGTCACGTCGGGTCGACCGGCATCGATCGCCGAAGAGGAGCGGCCCGACGTCTTCACCATGCGGGTCGGCAACATCTCACCGGGTGAAAAGGTCAGCGTGGCAATCACACTCGTGAACCCGCTGGCCTATGCCGACGGTGAGGCGACCTTCCGCCTTCCGCTTGTCGTTGCGCCGCGGCACATTCCGGGTGAGCCACTGGACGACTTCCCCGTCGGAGACGGTTATGCCGACGACACCGACGCCGTCCCCGACGCCTCGCGTATCACTCCGCCGGTGCTGCTGCCCGGCTTCCCGCACCCGATTGCGCTGACCGTCGACATCGGCATCGACCCTGCCGGGCTGACACTGTCCGACGTTCGGTCCAGCCTGCCCACCGAACCCAGCGGCGGCGGGCGCATCCGGGTGCTGCCGGGTCAGCGCGCGGACCGCGATCTGGTCCTGCGCCTGCGGTACGCGGTCGACGATTTCACCGACACGCTCCTGTTGGTCCCCGACGCCGACGGTGACGAGGGAACTTATCAGCTGACGGTGCTGCCGCCGGAGTCCACCAGCATCTTCCCGCCGTCCCGCCCGCGCGATCTGGTGCTGTTGTTGGATCACTCGGCGAGCATGAGTGGCTGGAAGATGACGGCGGCGCGCCGGGCCGCGGCCCGCATCATCGACACGCTCACTGGTGCCGACCGATTCGCGGTGCTGACTTTCAACGACCGGATACAGCGCCCCTCGGGCCTGCCCGACGGGTTGGCCGAGGCTACCGACCGCAACCGGTTTCGCGCGGTCGAACACCTCGCAGGAGTCGAGTCTGACGGCGCCAGTGAGCTTTTCGCGCCGCTGCGGGAGGGGTTGGCGTTGCTGCGGGACAGCGACGGCCGGGACGCCGTCGTCGTCCTGGTCACCGACGGTCAGGTGGGCAACGAGGACCAGTTGTTGCGCGGACTGGCCGCGGACCTGCGCGGGGTCAGGGTGCTCGCGGTTGGAATGGACCAGGCGGTCAACGCCGGTTTCCTGACCCGCCTGGCCGCTGTCGGCGGGGGCCGTTGCGAGCTGGTCGAAAGCGAGGATCGTCTAGACGAGGCGATGGAAGCGATCCACCGTCGCGTCGCCCCACCACGCGCGTATTCGCTGGCACTGCGTACCGAAGGGCTGGCCACCGTCGACGACACGATGACGCCGGCCCGGCTGCCGGACGCTTTGCCGGGGGTGCCGCTGGTGGTGAGCGGGCGATACCGGGGCACCGCCGAGGGCTCGATCGTCCTGCGCGGGAGCGATGGTGGCGGTGGTCACTGGTCGGTCGTCGTCGCGGGCCGGCGCCGCGAAGCACCGGCCGTGACCGCCGCATGGGCGCGCGCGCACCTGCGCGAACTCGAAGACCGTTATACGGCGGCCGCAGGAACCAGTTCCGCGCCCCAGTTGGCGAAGCGGATCGTCGACACGTCATTGCGTTTCGGCGTGCTGTGCCGGTTCACCGCCTACGCCTCACTCGACGGGCCGGTTGTCGCCACCGGTGGATTGCCGCATCGGGTGATGCAGCCGGTGGAAGCGCCGGCCGGCTGGGATCCGGCTTCGGTGGTGCGCCCCGCCGCCCCGTCCGAACTCAAGACGGCGCAGACGCGAACGGTCAAGCTGCGCAATGTGATTGTGGTGGCGGTGGTGAGCGTCCTGGTGCTCGGCGGGGGCTGGGTGTGGTCGCTGGGGCGGGGCGGCCCGTCGGTGGCGACCCGCGACGGCGTGGTGGGCGGCAAAATGACGGAGTCGCCGGAACAGAGCCGTTCCCGGCCCAGTGGTCAGATCCCGACGACGATGGGCGGTGGCATTGCCGACCAGACCACCCTCAGTCCGGCACCGCTGGCGCCTCCGGCCGACAACAACTTCAAGCGCGACATCGTCACCAACGGATCTCTGCACCTGGTCGTCGGCGATCCGGGCACCGTGGCGGACCGGCTCATCACTTCCGTGAATGATGCCGGCGGACGGGTGGATTCGCGATCGGAGCGGTCGGGGCAGTCGTCGCCGGTGGTCGATCTGGTGGTCCGCGTACCCGCGGACAAGCTGGACGGGGTGCTGGCCGACACCAAGAAGCTGGGGACGGTCGAGTCGATGTCGATCAGCCACACCGACGTCACCACCCAACGCGTCGATCTCGACGCCCGCATCGACGCGCTGCAGACGTCGGTCAAGCGCCTCATGGAGTTGATGAGCAAAGCCGGCGACGTCGCCGATCTGCTCGCAGCCGAATCGTCGCTGACTCAACGACAGGCCGAACTGGATTCGCTCAAAGCCCAGCGCAGCACACTGCATGACGAAATCGACTACGCCACAATCACTGTGAACATCTCTTCGCAGTCGACGGTGACCCAGCCGGGATTCTTCGGCGAGTTGGCACGCGGGTGGCACTCGGTGCTGGCGGCCGCGCATGGCGGCGGGCTGACCGTCGGGTTCCTGTTGCCGTGGCTGGTGCTGTTGGCTCTGCCGGTATTGGGCCTGGTGCTGGTGATGCGGCGGCTGTCGCCGCGGCAGGCGGCAACTCCGGCCACGGAAGGCTGACCGGGCCGAGTCTGTTTCAATTGTTTCAATTGCCGCGGCTCGGGATAGAATGTCGGCATGTCTCCCGTCAAGGCGCTCGTCAGCCAGGTCGAGGAACGCGTCCGGCGTGATCCGGATTTCGCCAAGCTCCTCGACACGCTGCTGGACGTGCCGACGGTGCCCATCGAGGAACTGGAACGCATCGCCGCCCGCAAGCTCAACAGCGAGCGCCGCGACGGCGTGCTGAGCGATTTCCGGGCCGGCGCCCTGCCGACGCGGGAAGTCCAGTCGCGGCTGGGTTACGAAACACCCCAGGCCGTCCACGAACTGCGCCGGCGCGGCAAGGTGCTCGGGGTGACGGTCGGCAACAACACCTGGTTCCCGGCATGGCAGTTCGACGGCGGCCGGTTGCGTCCCGACCTTACGCAGATCCTGGTCCTGCTGGCCCGGTTCACCTCCGACCCGGTCGTCGCCGATCGCATCATGCGGATCAAGCGTGACGAGCTGGCGGGCGCGTCCATCTCGGAGGCGCTGCGCCGCAAGAAGACCACGAACACCGCCTGGCAGCTGCTCAACGCCGTCGGTGCCTAGTCTTCCCGGCGGATACCGTCGTTCGCTGCCGTTGCGGCGCCCGCCCGGGCTGGCAAGCCGCACGGTGCCTGCCGGCGTCGAGCTATGGCGGGTCGAAGCGGCCGCACCCGCCGACTGGACCTGGAACGGCTTCCCGCAGCCAAGGTTCCGGTTCGACCCGGTGTCGGGCGCATTCCGCACCCGTTATGCCGCAACGGCTTCCGAGGGCGCCTTTCGCGAGCGCTACCGGGACACCGGCCGCACCATCCCCGCCGACCACGCGTCGCAGTACCTGATCCGGCTTGTCTCGACCCGGCCGCTGCGGATCTTCGACCTGCGGACCCAGCGCAACCTCGATGCACTCGAAGTGGACGACCAGATCAGCACCGGCCAACGCACGCGGGTGTGGCGGCAGTGTCACCACCTTGCCGACGCCGCCAGGCGCTGGTGGCCGGATATCGACGCCATCGTGTACCGGTCGCGCACCACTCCCGAAACCTCGGTCAACTACGCCTTCTTCGCCCTCGACGCGTTCGCCGCGGAGTCATGGGAGCTCGGCAGCCGCACCGATGTCCTGGTGGACCTGGTGCTGCGGCATGACTTCACGGTCAATTGGGAGATCTGACCCGGCACCACCGCCGCAGCCGGGTACCGTGCACGCACAGCCGTTTTGGTAGGGAGACATGTCCGAGACAGAGACGCCCGAGGCGCCCATGGGCCAGCAGGTACGCACTGCGCTGCGCGCCCTGGCCCGTGCGTCGGCCCCCCGTCCGACCGCGGCCCGGCGCGCCGCCGGCGACTTCGAGAAGCCGTTACTGTCCGCGGTGGGCGCCGAGATTCGCTGGGCCTTCCACCCGCCGCGCACCTGGTTGTCGGGTGTCATGGCCAACCTGGTGCTCGCCGCCGTCTGGTTGTTGTTTCAGCCGCTTTCGGTCGTGCACAGCAATCACATCACCCGCCACTTCCATCACAATCAGCTTGACTGGGTGGTCCTGGTCAGCACCTACTTCTCGTCGTTCGTCCTGGCCGACGTGACCACCACCAATCTGCTTGGCGGCGACCACTATCGGGTCGTCCAGGGTTTGGCTGACGGGGTGCCGCTGTGGCGGGTGCTGGTGATCAAGAACCTGGCGCTGATCGTGATTGTCGGGATGCCCACCCTGGCGGTGGCTGCGGCGCTGACGATGTGGAAAGAGGGGGTGCCGCAGATGGCCATGACGATCCCCAATGTCGCGGTGCCGATCGTGTCCTGGCTCGGTGTCGGCAATGTCATTTCGGTGATGCACCCGGTCGGCGCCGAGCCGCTGCTGCGGCGGTGGCGGCAACGGCGAAACCTGCGTCGCACGGCCGGCTGGCTGGTCGCGATCACCCTGCCCTACGCCGTCTACTACGTGGCCGACCCGATGGGTGGGGTCGAACACCGGGTCATGTGGACGCAGATTCCCGCGGCCATCGGACCGGTGTTCGGCCGCGACACCAAGAGCTTCGTGCACCTCGCCATGGCGTCGGGGGTGTGGGTTCTCGGAACCGCCTTCGCCGTCCTCTGGGCGCGCAAGCGTGGGTTGCGGTTCGGTTAGTCCTGGTTAGTCCGGCAAACGCCTACGCGCGGGGCGGCAACGGGTGGACAATTGACCGCGACGTCCGGCGGTCCGGTCGCCGGGCGACGGCATAGGGGAGGCGTGCAGTGGTCAGATTTCTCCGGCGTTGCGCAATCGGCGCGTTGGTTCTGACGTCCAGCGCGCTACCGGCATTCGTGGTGCCGGCAGTGAGTCGGGCAAACGACTGCGCCCCTGGCTGGGCGTGGAGCGTCGAGTTGAACGAGTGTGTGTTCGTGGCTCCGGCCGCGAACGGACCCGGGGGCCCCGGTGGGCCCGGCGGCCCTGGCGGACCCGGAGGTCCCGGCGGGCCGGGCGGTCCCGGAGGCCCGGGCGGACCTGGCGGCCCCGGCCGCTAGATTCGCATCGCACGGGTGAGCTGCTTCACATCTGTTTCCGGGACACGGTCATTAACCTAGCTAAGTGTTAAACTAGCTAAGTATATTTTGGCCGAGCATTTGGGAGACACGCGTGCCACGTACTGAGAACGACACCTGGGACCTGGCTACCAGCGTGGGGGCGACGGCGACCATGGTGGCCGCGGCCCGCGCGATCGCGAGCAACACGGACGACCCGGTCATCAACGACCCGTTCGCTGAGCCGCTGGTTCGGGCCGTCGGCGTGGACTTTTTGACCCGCTGGGCCACCGGCGATCTGGCCGCTGCCGACATCGACGACGAGGATTCGAGCTGGAAGCTGGAGCACATGCCCGCCGCGATGGCCGCGCGGACCCGCTTCTTCGACTCGTTCTTCCACGACGCGACGCAGGCCGGCATCCGGCAGGCGGTGATCCTCGCCTCGGGTCTGGACGCCCGCGCCTACCGTCTGAGCTGGCCGGACGACATGGCCGTGTTCGAAATCGACCAGCCGGAAGTGATCGCCTTCAAGACGGCCGCCCTGGCCGAACTGGGTGCTGCCCCGACCGTCGACCGGCGCACGGTCGCCATCGACCTGCGGCAGGACTGGCCCGCGGCACTTCGACAGGCTGGCCTGGACCCCACTCGGCCTACGGCATGGATCGCCGAGGGGCTGCTCGGGTATCTGCCGCCGGAGGCGCAGGATCTGCTGATGGACAACATCACCGCCCTCAGCGCCGCCGGCAGCCGGCTTGCGGTGGAGGCGATGCCGTCCCGGCCGGAGCGGGACTTGGAGGAAGCGCGGGAGATGATGCGCCGATCCACCGCCAAGTGGCGCGAGCACGGGTTCGAATTCGACTGGGAAGACGTCGGCTTCGAGGGTGAGCGCAAGGACGTGGCCGACTATCTCGACGGGCTGGGGTGGCGCTCGATCGGTACCCCGATGAGTCAACTGTTGTCCGACAACGGACTCCAGGGCCCGCCTGCCGACGACTCGGTGTCGATGGCCGACACCATCTACTACACGTCGGCGCTGGATAAGTGAGCGCACCCCGCCGCACCCTGAACAATGCGGTCACCGGCATGTGGAGCGTGCTGTCCCCGGCCTACGACCTGCCGTTCCTGCAGCACTGGGTCTACCGGCCGCCGCATGACGAGGTGATCGCCCAGCTGCGCGCCCATCAGTCCCGCAGAATCGCCGATATCGCCTGTGGAACGGGTGTGCTCAGTGCCCGGATCGATCGGGAACTGGATCCTGACGAGATCTACGGCGTCGACATGTCCGATGGCATGTTGACGCAGGCGCGCGCCAAGTCCGACCGCGTGCACTGGTTGCGTAGCCCGGCCGAGCAGCTTCCGTTCGACGACGACGCCCTGGATGCGGTGGTGACGACCTCGGCCTTTCACTTCTTCGACCAGCCGGCGGCGCTGCGCGAATTTCATCGTGTACTGGCACCGGGTGGCCTGGTTGCGGTGGCGACTCTGAGCGCTCGACAGCACTTGGTGCAGGTTCCCAGTCGCTGGAAACCGCAGCACAATCCGCCACCGGAGGAGATGCGGGCCCTGTTCGAGGACGCCGGATTCACCATCAGTGACCAGCACCGCGTTCGTCGTCCGATCTGGACCCAGATCATCTCGGACCTGATCACGGTCGGCACCAAAAGCTAGGTTCGCCGTAACGCGGCGGTCACGATAGGACGACAAGACCCCAAAATCTATGGGGGACGGATCACATCAGGTGTATCCGCAGAGCCATTCGGGTAGCCGACTAGCCGTGAGCGGTTCCACGTCAAATGATCCCGTCGGTATCGGAGATGCCGACGAATTATGGCACGCGCACACTGGCACTGCGGACGCGCGGACCGTGGCGGCCTTCCGCCACTCCTTCGGCGAATGGTTGGACCGTCACCTGGAGCTGGGCGAGGAGCGGGTAGCCGACATCGTGCTGGCCACCGACGAAGCGATGTCCAACTGCGCCGATCATGCTTATCGCGTCGTCAACCAGGTCGGGACCATGACATTGCAGATTGTCTACTACCCGGCCACCACCGAGTTGCAGGTCAATGTGGTCGACCACGGGCGCTGGTTGGAACCCGATTTCGACCCGTCCAGTGTGCGTGGTCGCGGCATCGTGTTGATGCGCGCACTCGCCGATGACTGCGCCATCGACGGCGGTCGTGACGGCACCACCGTCTGCCTCCGGTTTCACGGCTGCCCGCCCAAGAGTTACGTCTTCAGCCAGGCAAGTTGAAGCCGGGGTTTCAAGTACCGCGATTACGGCTAATCCTCGACAGGTTCCAGACAAGGGGCTGCCCAGCGTCTGTCCACAGCAGTGGGTCCTGATACCGAGGAGCGCGTGATGAGTCTTGCCGCCACCGAAGTGTTTGCCGCTCCCTTACGGTTGAGCGCAAAGCTGGTCTCCGAACTGGGCGCGGAAACCAGCACCCTGCGGGCGGCGGTCCAGGGCTTCGAAGCCGCGGTCATCGTGTACGTCGGCGGCGAGATCGATGCCCTGAACGACGAGACCTGGCGTTTGCTGCTGACGGAGGCTTCGGCATTTGCCAGCGCCCCCCAACTGTTCATGGTCGATGTCAACAGCGTGGATTTCATTTCGTGCTCGTCGCTGCTGGCCCTGGCCGAGGAGGCCAACCGGTGCCGGGAACGCGGTGTCGGGATGTGCCTGATCAGCCTGCAGCCGACCGTAGCGCGCACCATCGCGGTGTGCGGGCTCAGCGACGTGCTGCCCGTGCACGAGACCGCTCCGCAGTGTCTGCAACTCGTTGAGCACGGGCGCGAGCAGGCCAGCTAATCTGCTGATCGCGTCTTAGGGCCGGCGCAGGGCGACGACCGTTACGTCGTCGTCGATGTTGCCCGAGGCCATCTCCGTCCAGATCCAGGACGCCGGAGCGGTATTGGCACGGCCGAGGGTCTGAGCCAACCGATCCAGACCGTCGTCGATCGACTCGCCGCGCCGCTCCACCAGCCCGTCGGAGTACAGCACCAGCCCATGGCCCGGCTCCACGGTGAAAGCGCTCGGCTCATACCGCACGCCTTTGATGCCGATGGGCGGCGAAAGCCGAATCGGTGCTTGCGTCGCGCTCGGCGCGGCGTTCGTCAGGTAGGGCTTCAAGTGACCGGCGCAGGCCGCCTCCACGTACCCCGAGGAAAGGTCGACCCGGGCGGCGACGACCGTGGCGAACGCGCCGGGCATCATGTGCAGGCAGAAGTCGTTCAGCTGCGCCAGGGCGTCAGCGGGCGTGGCACCGGCGAACAACAGGGCCCGCAGGGCGTTGCGCAACTGTGCCATGGTCCCGGCAGCGGTGATGCCGTGTCCGGCCACGTCGCCGATCAGCACGACCAACCGGCCGTCACGCAGCTCGAACGCGTCGTACCAGTCGCCACCGACGTTGTCGCCGGCGGCGGGCTCGTAGTGTGCCGACAGGTGCCAGTCCGGCAATGCCGGGATCGACTCGGGGAGCAGGCTGCGCTGCACCCGCTCGGCTACCCGCAGGGCGCCCCGGGTGCGGCGGTACAGCGCTTCCACCAGGTGGCGCCGCAGCGACTCGGCAGACTCCGTTTCGCTCAGGGTCCACGGGTCGCTGCGGAGGCGGACGACCTCGCGCCAGCGGTCGAATGACTTACGCGGGCTGAGCCGGACTTCGTCACCCTCACCGCGGACGATCGTCTTGTTGTGCGGGTCGCCGCCCCAATCCACGGAGCGCAGCACCTCACGCCGGAACCAGATGGCGCACTGCCCGTCGGGCAGGTTCAGCGCGAGTGCGCCGGCGGCCAACTGCCGGTCGAGGTTGAGTTCGGGCAACTCGTGCGCCAGGCAGTCGGTGCTGGCGATTTCGTCTCCGGCACCGCGTGCCCAGGTTGCGACAGCGGACACGATCTGTTGCGGCGGGACCGAGCCATGCGTCCGGTAGTCGCCCGCAATGTCGACGACGACACCGTCGGCGGGCACCAGGTCCAGCAGGTCGGGCGCGCCGAGCAGCGCCGCGGAAAGCGGCTCTCCGTCGTCCAGGGCGGCGGCCGTGAGTTTGGCCAGTACCGCCTGGGCGGACAGTCGCTTGTGCAGTTGGTCGCCTTCGAACCGGTCGACCAGCCGGAGCGACAGGGTTGATCCGAGGAACTCCGCGGCCGCCCGCGTGCCGAACGGCGGCAGATGCGGACCGGCGTAGTGGTGGCAGGCGATGAGGCCCCACAACCGGCCGTGGCGCAGCAACGAAATCGACATCGACGCATGTACGCCCATGTTCTGCAGATACTCGATGTGAATCGGCGAGACGCTGCGCAAGGTGGCGTGGGTGAGGTCGAGGGGCGCACCGGAATCGGGGTCCATGGCCGGGACCAGTGGTGCGGGCGTGTAGTCGACATCGTCGATCAGCCGCAACCAGTTCTTTTCGTACAGCGCCCGCGCCTGAGCCGGGATATCGGTGGACGGGTAGTGCAAACCGAGGAACGAATTGAGGTCTTCGCGCTTGCACTCGGCGACCACCTCGCCGTTGTAATCCTGGTCGTAGCGGTACACCATCACCCGATCGAAGCCAGTGAGGTCACGCACCGCGCGCGCGGCGATCGCGTACAGCTCGGCCAGCGAGTCGGCCCGGTTGAGCTCCTCCACCGAGCTGCGCACCGCCTGATAGGTGTTGGGGAAGGAGAACGGCCGCTCGCCGTAAGCGATTTCGATCTCGACCAGCAGAACGCCGCCGGGTCCACGGTGCAAGATCGCGTCGAAGGCCCGGGACTGCCCGTTTACGTCGATGTCGCACTCCAGCGGGTTGCGCTGGCTCAGATCGCCGAAGGTAGCTGCGGCCTGCTCAACCCGGCTTGCCTGCTCGGCGCCCATCAGTACCGACAGGGGCCGGCCTACCACATCGGCGACCGACCGCCCGAGCACTTCGGCGACATTCGCGCTGACCTGGCGTACCTCGAAATCGGGTTCGCGCACCACCGCGAGCACGCCGCGCGGCTGGATGCTGCCGGGGATGTGAATGGGCTCGCGGGCGCAGTTGTCCAAATCGATCGGGGTGCCGACCGGAAGCAGGTCGGGCACCGTCTGACCGTCCGGTATCGACGGCGCGAGACGCGGCTGGCTGCTGGTCACGGCGCTACCGAATCGGTTCTGGTTACCGCCTGCTTGGCAGAGAGCCGACGCACAAGCACAAAATACTCCCGCGGCCCCGCGAGGGGCGTCGCTTTAGTCGGCGGAAAATAATTCGGGCGGATGCCCGCATCCGAGAATTCAATCCGCGCAATATCGACAGGCTGGTAACTCAACCTATAGACAATCTACGCATATGCACGCGTGCCCGCCACGCGGGCCGTCGGCGTTGCGCGTTCTTTTCGCGGGGTTCCGGCGTGTTACCCCGAACACGCCGTGCAGGAAAATTTGGATGAATATTGGGCGGACCAATGGCTTTCGCTGTCTGCCGGCGAATCTGCCACATATTTCAAGTGCCTTCAGGAGCGCCCGCTGACCGTCGGCAATCTCACACTGCTGCCGGCCGCGCTACCTCCTGTGCGCACCCAACCCGGCGAACTGGCGCAACCAGTCGAACCATGCCGCCATGCCCTCGCCGGTGCGTGCGCTCACCGGCAGAATCGTGGCGGTCGAATTCACCTGCCGAACATGGTCGATGTAGGTGTCCACATTCGCGTCCAGGTGGGGAACCAGGTCGATTTTGTTGAGCAACACCACGTCGACCGACCGAAACATCACCGGGTATTTCAGTGGCTTGTCCTCGCCTTCGGTGACCGAGTAGACCATCGCCTTGGCGTGCTCGCCGACGTCGAATTCGGCGGGGCAGACCAGGTTTCCGACGTTCTCGATGACCACCAGATCCAGCTGCGGCAGGTCGAGTCCCTGCAGAGCGCGGTTGACCATGGGGGCATCGAGATGGCACTCGCCGCCGAACCCGTTGTTGGTGTTGAGCAGCGAGATCTGGGCGCCGCGGCCGCCGAGTTTGGCGGCGTCGAGGTCGGTGGCGATATCGCCCTCGATCACGCCCACGGTCAGGTCGCCGGCCAATTCGTCGAGAGTCGCGGCCAACACCGTGGTCTTGCCGGAGCCCGGCGAGCTCATCAGGTTCAGGGCGCGGATGCCGTTGGCTTCGAAGGCTGCGCGGTTGATGTCGGCGCGGGTGTCGTTCTCGGCGAAGATCGACTCCAGCACCTCGATGCGCTGCGAGCCGGTCGAATAGCCACTGTGGTCGCCGTGGTCGTGGCCGTTGGAGTCGTGATCGTGGTGCTCGTGCTCGTGCGCGTGCTCGTGTTCGTGTTCGTGGTGGTCGTGTCCGTCGTGCTCGTGGCTGTGCACCGTGCCGTCGTCGTGCCGGTGAAATCTACCCATCTGCCTGACCTTTCATGACACCTGGACCGAGGTGACCAGAAACTCGTTGCCCCGGACCACCTCCACATCGGCACTCTCGCACTCCGGGCAGCACACCGACCAGCGAGACTCGATCGGCGACCGTTGACCGCAGCCACGGCACTGCACCTCGGCGGTGACGAATTCGAGTTCCAGCGCGGTGCCGGCCATCGTGTCGTCGAGGTGTTCGCACACCAGTGACCAGCAAAATTCCAGCGACTCGGGCACCACCTGGCGCAGGGCACCGACCTGGACCCGGACCACGTCGACGTGACGCCCCTCCGCATGCGGCCTGACCACGCCCGCGATGGCATGGCAGAGCGACAATTCGTGCACTACACCATGCTGCCCCCTCGGGGTTATCGGTGTCGCGAAGATTGGGTGCGGAAAAACGCAGACTTTGTGTGCGAAATTGTGATTGTCGGCACATTTGGGCCGGTCTAGCCTGAGCGAGACCGCCCGTGCCGCCAGCCCTGTAGGCACGGGGGTCCTTGCTGCTCAGGAGGTTCTGATGGGCAGTCGGAGTGGCACGGTGACAAGCGTGCGGTTGCGACTCGACATTGCGGGTGTGGTCCAAGGCGTCGGATTCCGCCCCGCTGTCGCGCGCATTGCCACGCGGCACGGCCTGTCCGGCTGCGTCTACAACGACTCCGGGTCGGTGCACTGCGAGTTGGAGGGCGCGCCGGATGCGGTTGACGCCGCGACGCTCGAGATCAGCACCGATCACCCGCCGATGGCCCGCATCGATTCGATCCGGACTACCCCGGTGGCCCCGACCGGTGAGCCCGGGTTCCGGATCGTCAGCAGCCGCAGCGGCGACGACCGCCGCACCCTGGTGCCACCCGACATCGCGATCTGTGCCGACTGCCTGCGCGAACTGCGCGATCCCGGTGACCGCCGGTACGGCCACCCGTTCATCACGTGCACCAACTGCGGCCCCCGCTACACGGTCATCACCGACCTGCCCTACGACCGCCCCGCGACCACCATGGCGCGTTTCCCGATGTGCGCGCGGTGCGCGACCGAATACCGCAACCCGCTCGACCGCCGCTTCCACGCGCAGACCATCGCCTGCCCGGACTGCGGGCCGACCCTGTCCTGGCACGGCCCCGGCGCCGGCGGCGATCCGATTGGTGCCGCCGCCGCCGCGATCGATGACGGCCTGATCGTCGCGGTGAAGGGGATCGGCGGGTTCCACCTCGCCTGTCGCGCCGACAGTCCCGCCGCGGTATCCGAATTGCGGCGACGGAAAACCAGGCCCGCCAAGCCGTTTGCGGTCATGGTCGCTGATGTCGCTGCGGCTGAACGTATTTGCGTGGTTGACGGGGAGGTGGCGAACCTGCTGCGGTCGCCGGCCGCACCGATCGTGCTGCTGCCCGGGCGGAGCGGTCCGGTGCAGGCCGCGGTCGCTCCGGGTCTGTCGGAAATCGGTGTGATGCTGGCATATTCGCCTCTGCACCACCTGCTGTTCGACCGGTTGGGCCCGGTTCCGCTGGTGATGACGTCGGCCAACAGCGGCGGATCGCCGATCGTCTTCCGCGATGCCGACCTGAGCTGGATCGACGGGCTCGCGGACGCGGTGCTCACGCATGACCGCCCCATTCACGTTCCGTGCGAGGACTCGGTGCTCGCTGTCGACGGCGACGGCAGTGTGGTGCCGATCCGGCGTTCCCGCGGCTATGCGCCACTGCCGGTCTCGGTGCCGGTGACGACGACCCGCGAGCCGATCCTGGCCACTGGCGGCGACCTCAAGACCACGTTCTGCCTGATGTCTCCCGACGGGCACGCGCACATGTCGTCGCACCTGGGCGACATGGCCGACCCGCGCACCCAAACCTGTTTCGAATCCGCGCTGGACCACCTGGCATTCATGACCGGCAGTCGTCCGGGCCTCATTACCTGCGACCTGCATCCGGCCTATGCGACCACCAATTGGGCGCGCCGGCAGGGGCGGCCGGCGGTGCAGATTCAGCACCACCACGCCCACGCCGTGTCGTTGCTCGCCGAGCACGGACGGCTGGGCACGCCGATGCTCGCGGTCGCGTTCGACGGCACCGGATACGGCACCGACGGATCCATCTGGGGCGGTGAACTCCTGATGGTCACTGACCCCGCATCGTTCACCCGAATGGGCCACCTCGCGCCGTTCGCCCTACCGGGCGGTGACGGGGCGGTCCGCCGGCCCGGCCGGATCGCGCTCGATCTGCTGCATCGTGCGGGGATCGACTGGGCGCCAGGCATTCCAGCGGTCGAGTGGATGACTGACCAGGAACTGCATGTGCTGGCTCAGCAGATACCGCGGGGCATCGGTTGTGTCCCGACCAGCAGCATGGGCCGCTTGTTCGACGCGGTGGCCAGCCTGCTCGGCGTCTGCCAGGAGGTGACCTACGAGGGACAGGCGGCCGTCGAACTGGAGCACCTGGCCCGTCGCGGTCGCGCGGTGCCGTTGGAATTCGGCGTCGCGGCAGGTGTTTTGGACCCGGTGCCGCTGATCGTCGGGTTGGTCCGCGGGTTGGGCGAGGGCACCTCGCCGGCCGATCTGGCCGCGGGCTTTCATGAAGCGGTGATCGCGGCGACCGCACAGGCGGTGTGCCAGTCCGCGGCAGGGATCGGCACCGTTGGGTTGACCGGTGGTGTTTTCGTCAACCGGATACTGCGCGAGGGATTGCGCAGTGAGTTGACCGACAAGGGATTTGAGGTTTTGACGCACGCGGTGCTGCCATGCAACGACGGCGGTCTCGCGTTGGGTCAGGCCGTCATCGCGGCGCAGCAACAAGAAAGGGGGACCAGCATATGTGTCTAGGAATTCCCGGCAAGGTAGTCGACACCTGGGAGGAGGCGGGGACGCGAATGTGCACCGTCGACTTCGGCGGCACCACCAAAACGGTGTGCCTGGCGTACCTGCCGGACATGCAGATCGGTGAATACACGATCGTGCACGCAGGGTTCGCGATCACCCGACTGGATGAGGCGTCGGCGCAGGAAACCCTGCGGATGTTCGAAGAACTCGGGGTGCTCGACGAGGAGTTGTCCGGCGACCAGGGTGAGATCAGGAGGGAACTGGCATGAAGTACCTGGACGAGTTCCGCGACCCGGCGGCCGCCCGCACGCTGGTCGACCACATCAAGAAGCGTGCCACCAAGACCTGGACCGTCATGGAAGTCTGTGGTGGACAGACGCATTCGATCATCCGCAACGGGATCGACCAGTTGCTGGAGGGTGCGGTGGAATTCATCCACGGGCCGGGCTGCCCGGTCTGCGTGACGCCGCTGGAGATGATCGATCGGGCCCTGGAGATCGCGGCGCGCGACGACGTCATCTTCTGCTCGTTCGGCGACATGCTCCGAGTGCCGGGCAGTCGCGAGGACCTGTTCGGTGTCCGGGCCCGGGGCGGTGACGTCCGCATCGTCTACTCGCCCCTGGATGCCACCCGGGTGGCCGCGGACAACCCCGACAAAGAGGTGGTGTTCTTCGGGGTCGGCTTCGAGACCACCGCGCCGGCCAACGCGATGGCGGTGGTACACGCTCAACGACTCGGACTCACCAACTTCTCGATGCTGGTGTCGCATGTGCTGGTGCCGCCCGCCATGACGGCGATCCTCAGTTCCCCGACCAACCGGGTCGAGGGTTTCCTGGCGGCCGGGCACGTCTGCACGGTGATGGGCACCGGTGAATACGGCCCGCTCGTCGACGAATTCCACGTTCCCATCGTGGTCACCGGTTTCGAACCGCTGGACCTGCTCGAGGGTGTCCGCCAGGTGGTCGACCTGCTGGAGGCCGGAACACCGGAGTTGCGCAACGCGTATCCACGCGCGGTGACCGCCGCGGGCAATGCCGTTGCCCAACAGACCCTTTCCGAGGTCTTCGTGGTGACCGACCGGCAGTGGCGGGGTATCGGCATGATCCCCAAGTCGGGGTGGACCCTGTCGCCGCGCTACGCGCAGTTCGACGCCGAGTTGAAGTTCGGAGTGGGACACCTGCGCGTGTCGGAGTCCGCCGAATGCCGTAGCGGGGAGGTGCTGCAGGGCCTGCTGAAGCCGAATGAGTGCCCGGCGTTCGGCAAATCCTGCACACCGCGGACGCCGCTGGGTGCGACCATGGTGTCCAGTGAAGGCGCCTGCGCGGCCTACTACCAGTTCCGGCGGCTGGAGGCGCCCGCACATGCCTGAGCCCCCCGTCGCGATCGATCCCGCGGACTGGGTGTGCCCGCTGCCGTTACGCGAGACGAAACGCATCGTGCTCGGTCACGGCGGCGGCGGTGTGCTGTCCGAGGAACTGATCGAAAACCTCTTCCTGCCGGCATTCGGCGGTGCGGCCGGTGTGGCGCGGGACTCGGCGCTGCTCGACGTCGCCGGCGGGCGCATCGCGCTGACCACGGATTCCTATGTGGTGCAACCGCTTTTCTTCCCCGGCGGCAACATCGGAGACCTGGCGGTCAACGGCACTATCAACGACTTGGCCTGCAGCGGAGCCCAACCCATCGGGCTGACGGCCGGGTTCATCCTCGAGGAGGGTTTGGAACTCGACGTGCTCGGCGCCGTCGCGGAGACCATGGGCAAGGCCGCCGCGAGCGCCGGCGTCGGCATCGTCACCGGCGACACCAAGGTGGTAGCCAAAGGCGGCGCCGACCAGATCTTCGTCAACACCGCCGGGGTCGGGGTGGTCCCACCGGGCGTGCACATCGGACCGGAACGGGCGCGGCCCGGCGACCACATCATCGTGTCGGGCAATCTCGGTGAGCACGGCGTGGCGATCATGAGCGTGCGGGAAGGCATCGACTTCGGCACCGTGGTCACCACCGACAGCGCGCCGCTGCACTTGCTGGTCGCGGCCATGCTGACGGCCGGGGGAGCGGCCGTGCACACGCTGCGCGATCCCACCCGGGGCGGACTGGTCGCGTCGGTCGTCGAGATCGCCCGCGCTGCGTCGGTGGGCGTCGAACTGGACTTGGCGGCGATTCCCGTACCGGAGACGGTGTCGTCGGCATGTTCCTTCCTGGGACTGGACCCGCTGCAGGTGGCGAACGAGGGCAAGATGGTTGCGTTCGTCGACCCGTCACACAGCGAGGCCGTGCTGGATGCGATGCGGGCGCGGCCGGAGGGTGCCGATGCGGCGCTCATCGGCCGGGTGGTGGCCGAGCACCCGGGCATGGCGGTGGGTAAGACTCCGTTCGGCACCACCCAGGTGATCGAACGTCAACTGGGCGAACAGCTTCCGCGGATCTGCTGAGCACCCGGGTCAGGCCTGGGCCGTCGTAGCGGTAGCGCCGGTAGCGCCAGGTAGGTGGCACAAGCTGCGGACTTTTGATAGCGCCGGTGATATCAACTTTTTTGAGGCGGTGTGGCCGGAAATTGAGGCACTGGCCATCCAGGTAGCTGCAGCGCCATACATTGGGCGAAGACATCCGGCGATTTCCCGTCCGGCCCCCACCGCTCTGTCTAGACTCCTCAAAGTCTGAACGAAGATTCAAGCGGGGGAAACATGTTTCGTGCACTTGCGGGGGCTGGAGTCCTGGCAGTGGCCATTAGTTGTCCAGTTGTCGCGAGCGGACTCGTTGCCACGTCCGGCCACGAGTCGCCGGCACCGATCGCCCAGTGCCAACCGGGCTACTACAAGAACAGCAGCGGGAACTGTGTCGAAAGGCCGGACCAGAATCCCAGCGGCGGCACGGCAATCTGCCGCGACGGTACCGAAAGTCACAGTCAATCAAGGAGTGGTACCTGCTCAGGGCACGGGGGCGTCTCTCATTGGAGCGGCTGGACTATGAGGCATGTTTCCAGTCCCGATCGGCTGGCGATCTGACCGGGTACGACTAGGCGCGCTCTGCCCACCACCGGTCGTGCACGTCGCGGCAGCTCTCCGCCAGGAGTTGACCTGGCCGGTCGAACCCGGGTCGAACCGCCGCCGCGCCGGTGAAGTCCTGGTCGACGGTGTACCCGTTGGTGACTACCAGCGTGGCCAGCCCGGCGCCCCGTGCCGCCCGCAACCCGATCGCCGAATCCTCAACCGCCAGAACATTTTCGGGAGGTAGGGCCAGCCGGTCCAGCGCCGTCACGTACGCCTCCGGGTCGGGCTTGAGCCGGTCGACGTCGTCGCCGGTGACGATCACCTCCGCCACACCTTCCCCGACCACGTGCCGGACCAGTGGCTCGACCCAGCGTCTGCGTCCGGTCGTCGCGATCGCCACCCGCATACCGGATCTATGCAGTTCGACGATCAGCTTGGACAGCCCGGGACGGGCGCAGATCGCGCCGTTGAGCACGCGCATGGTGAACAGGGCCGTCTTGGTCCGGTGGACGTCCTCGGCCAACCGGCCGGCCCGGGTGCCGAACCCCCGCGCCCGCAGATCATGGGTGATGCGGCGGCGCCCACCCGCGATGGCCAGCAGCCGGCCGTATACCTCTGGCGTCCAGACGATGTCGAGGCCGTGTTTGGCGAACGCGTCGTTGAACGCGAGCCGATGACCGTTGCGCTCGGTATCGGCCAGCGTCCCGTCGACATCGAAGATGACCGCTTGCAGCACCACACGTCACCCGGATGCGCGCGCGATGCTGTGCAGCGCCGCTTCAGCGACCGCGGACGCCGTCAGGCCCAGGTGTGCGGCCACCTCCGGACCCGGTCCGCTGGCGCCGAACTGCTCGATGCCGATCACCGTGTCGCACGGTCTGGCCAGCGCCCGCCACCCGGTGGTGACCCCGGCCTCGATCCACACCACTGGGAGATCCGGCAACGCCGCGATCCGTTCCCGCCACATCACCGAGACGACGATCGCGGCTATCCCGCGCTCCGCCAACAGCTCTGCGGCCTGCATCGCCAGCGCGACCTCGGACCCGCTGGCCGCCAGCATCACTTGCGGGGTTTCGGCGACCGGACGCACCACCCGCATGCCGTACTCGCGGACATCGTCCACGCCCGAGCCGCCGAGTTCCGGCAGGTCCTGCCGGCTCAGCACGAGAACCGTTGGGCCGTCGGTATTGTCGGCGGCGATCTGCCAGGCCAGTGCGGTCTCGGCGGAGTCGGCCGGCCGCAGCACGGTCAGTCCGGGGATGAGCCGCAGCGACTCCAGCTGCTCGACGGGCTGATGTGTGGGGCCGTCCTCACCGACATGCACCGAGTCATGGGTGAACACGTACACCACCGGCAGCTTCATCAACGCCGAGAGCCGCAGGGCCGGCCGCAGATAGTCGGCGAACACCAGGAAGGTGCTGCCGAACGGCCGCAGCCCGCCGTGCAGAGCGATCCCGTTCATCACCGCCGCCATCGCATGCTCGCGGATCCCGAAATAGATTGTGCGACAACTGAAGTCATCCGGTGTGACGTCCCCGCCCGGGATGGCGGTGTTGGTCGAGGCGGCCAGGTCCGCCGACCCGCCGACCAGACCTGGGTACACCGCGGCCAGCGCGTTGAGCGCCTTGCCGGAGGCCTTGCGGGTGGCTGATTTTCCGCCCGCGACGGCCCCGTCGGCCAGCGGTGCCAGTACCGACAGATCGTCGGCCACCGGAATGCAGTCCAGCGGGAAATCCGTGGACAGCTGCGGATGGTCGACCTGCCACGTGGCGTGCGTCCGGGCCCATTGCGCGTGCGCCGCGGCCCCGCGGGTGGCCACCACCGCCGCGGCCGCGCCGACCGCGAGGGGCACGTGGAACTGCTCGTCGGGCCAGTCCAGGCGGGTGCGCATCGCCTGGATCACCTCCGAACCCAGCGGGCTGCCATGGGCTTTCGGTGTTCCTTCGACTCCGGGTGCCCCGAAGCCGATGGTGGTGCGCACCCGGATGAACGTCGGCCGTCCGTCACCGTCGGACGCCTCGGTGAACGCCCGGTCGAGGGCGGGAACGTCGTTGCCGTCGGCAACGCTGAGCACCCGCCACCCGTAGGCGGCGAACCGGCCCTCGACGTCGTCGGCGCAACTCTGCGAGGCCGGACCGTCGATGGTGATGTCGTTGTCGTCGAAGATCACGGTCAGCTTGCCCAGCCGCAACCGTCCGGCCAGTGACGCGGCCTCGTGGCTGATGCCCTCCATCAGGTCGCCGTCGCCGGCCAGCACCCAGGTGCGGTGGTCGACGACGGTGTGTCGCTCGGTGTTGCAGCGCGCGGCCAGCATCCGTTCGGCCAGCGCCATGCCGACCGCGTTGGCAATGCCCTGTCCCAGTGGGCCTGTCGTGGTTTCTACGCCGGGCGTGTGGCCGTATTCGGGATGGCCGGGCGTCGCCGAGCCGAGCTGACGGAACCTGCGCAGCTCGCTGACCGGCAGGTCGTAACCGAAGACATGCAGCAGGGCGTACAGCAGCATCGAGCCGTGGCCCGCCGAGAGGACGAAGCGGTCCCGGTCCGGCCAGCGCGGGTCGGCGGGGTCGTGGCGCAGGTGCCTTGACCACAGCGTCCACGCGATCGCGCTGGTGCCCAACGGCAACCCGGGGTGACCGCTGTTGGCGGCCTGCACCCCGTCGGCGGCCAGGAACCGCAGCGTGTTGATCGCGAGCTGATCCAATTCATCGGTGCGGGTTGATGTTTCGTTGGCGAGCGGTGCGATCGTCATCGGGTCACCAGTCTTTCGTTGGTTTGACGGGCGGCGGCACGGAGCGCCTCGGCGCGCTCCGGCATGGAACCGGCGAACAATGCCGAACCGGCGCAGAACACGTCGGCCCCGGCCGCCGCGGCCCGGCCGATCGTGGACGGGCCGATCCCGCCGTCCACTTCAACCTCGATTTCCAGTCCGCGACTGTCGATTTCGGCCCTGGCGGCCGCGATCTTGGGTTCCATGCTGGCCAGATAACGCTGCCCGCCGAATCCCGGGTTGACGGTCATGATCAACAGCAGGTCGGTGAGGTCGAGCACGTCGACGACCGCGGCCAGGGGAGTGGCGGGGTTGAGTGCCACACCGGCGCGGGCGCCGAGGTCACGGATGCTGGACATGGTGCGGTGCAGGTGACGACACGCCTCGGCGTGCACGATGACGATCCCGCAGCCCGCCTCCACCCACCGCGGCAGCATCGGGTCGGGATCCTCGACCATCAGGTGCGCCTCGAATCCCATCGTCACCACGTCGCGGCAGGCGGCGATCACGTCGGGCCCGAACGTCAGGTTCGGCACGAATCGACCGTCCATGACGTCCCATTGGATGCGGTCGACGCCGGCGTGCTCGATCTCCGCCACGTCCCGGCCGAGTTCGGCGAAGTCCGCCGGCAGCACTGACGCGACCAACACTGGGTCCACCACTTTCACCACCACCTCCGTTACCTCCATGGCCAAACTACGGTGGCCCGGCGCTCGCCGAATCCCCCATCGCGGGGGTAATTCGGGGGTAGAGCGGCGGGCGAGTGTGGAAGGCGCGACGTTTCACCGGCGTGTCGCGCCGGACAATTCGCACTCGGCGGATAAAAAGTTGCTATTGCCTTTATCGTTAATGCATGACGGTGGTAACCGCGACACCTGTTCGCGTCGTTTTGGTCGATGACCATGAAATGGTCATCGAGGGTCTCAAGGCCATGCTCGCGTCTTTCAGGAACCGGGTACGGGTGGTCGGGGAGGCGGTCGGCGCGGAGAATGCGATCGGCGTCATCGAGAGCCTGCAGCCCGACATCGTGCTGTGCGACGTGCGCATGCAGGGCGCCAGCGGGCTCGACCTGTGCCGCGCCATCCGGGAACGCAACCCGGCGTCCAAGGTGATCCTGCTGTCGGTCTACGAAGACGAGCAGTACCTGTTCCAGGCGCTGCGGGTGGGCGCGTCCGGGTACCTGCTGAAGGGCATCAGCAGCGACGAACTGGTGCGCCAGCTCGAGTATGTCCAGGGCGGATCGACCGCCATCGACGCCGGCCTGGCGGCGCGCGCCGCCGATACGGCCGCCCGCCTGCAGCGCGACGAATTCTGGCCGGGGGCGCGCCAGGGCCTCAGTCAGCGCGAGAGCGAGATCCTGTCGTTCGTGGTCGCCGGACTCTCCAATCGGGGCATCGCCAGCAAACTCGTGATCGGTGACGAGACGGTCAAGAGTCACCTGCGCTCGATCTACCGGAAGCTGGGCGTCAACGACCGCACCGCCGCGGTGGCCGTGGCGCTGCGCGAGGGGATCTACCAGTGAACGTGCGCGGCCTGGTGGACGCCGACCGCGAGGTGGCACTGCTGCTCGACATCGTCGCCGCCACCGGTAGCGGGCCGGCGGTCGAACCGGTAGCCGCCGCCGTTGCCCGGCTGATCACCACCGCCACCGCGTCCGACGTTTGCTTCGTGCACGTGCTAGACGACTCCGGCGGCTCGCTGACGCTGGCCGGCGCGACGCCGCCCTTCGACGAGTACATCGGGCAGGTGCAGCTGCGACTGGGCGAGGGGGTTTCCGGCTGGGTGGCGCAGCATCGCGAACCTGTCGTCATCACCAGCGGAAAAGACGAGGACCCGCGCTACGTTCCGATCGCGGCGTTGCGCGGGTCGGACTTCACCTCGATGGCGTCGGTGCCGATGGAGACCGGGCTGGGCCGGCTCGTCGGAGTGCTCAACGTGCACACCGTGGCCCGCCGCGAGTTCACCGAACGCGACATCCAACTGTTGCTGGCCATCGGCCGATTGACCGCCGGGGCCCTCGACCAGGCCCGGGTGCACCGGCAACTCGCCGCCAAGGAACGGGTGCACGGGAACTTCGCCGAGCAGGTGATCGCCGCGCAGGAATCCGAGCGCAGGCGACTGGCCGGCGACATCCACGACGGGATCAGTCAGCGCCTGGTCAGCCTCAGCTACCGGCTCGACGCCGCCGCTCGTGCCGTCGAGATCGACGACTCGGCCGAGGCCACCGAACAGCTGGAGAAGGCCAGAGACCTGGTCGACCTCACGCTGGCCGAGGCCCGCTCGGCGATCGGCGGCCTGCGCCCACCGGTCCTGGACGATCTGGGCCTGGCCGGCGGACTGGCCAGCCTGGCCTCGACCATCCCCGAGGTCGATCTCGACCTCGAATTGGCCGACGAGCGGCTCTCCGAACACGTCGAGGTGGCGCTGTACCGCATCGCCCAGGAGTGCCTGCAGAACGTCGTCAAGCACTCGAAGGCGATGACGGCCATCGTGCGCTTCTCGGTCTCCGGCGGCGAGGCCCGCCTGCAGGTCGCCGACGACGGCGTGGGTTTCACGCCGTCTCCCGGCCGGGCGCCCACCAGCTACGGGATGCTGTCGATGACAGAGCGCGCGGAGCTGGTGGGCGGCCGGCTGACGGTGCGGTCCACCCCGGGATCGGGGACCACGGTCACCGTGACCGTGCCCCTGTCCGATCAGGCCGGCTGAAGCTCACCGCGCAGCCGCAGCGCCGCGGCGTTGGCGTTCACGTGGCTGGACAACGCGTCCTGCGCGGCACCGACCTTCAGCTCGTCACCCCGCCACGCCTTGAGCGCGGGCGACACCAGGGCCCGGCCGAACGAGAACGTCAGCGGCCACGGCGTCCGGTGGGCCTGCAGCGCGGTGAGGTTTGCTGTGGCGCGCTGCGGTGTCTGACCGCCGGACAGGAAGGCGATGCCGGCCAAGTCGCCAGGCCACGCGCGCAGCACCGAGACCGTCGCCTCGGCCACCTGCTGCGCGGTGGCGGTGACGGGGTGGTCCTCACCCTCGATCACCATGTTGGGCTTGAGGACGATGCCAGCCAGGTCCACCCGCAGCAAGCCGAGCTGTTGCCGGACCGCGGCGTGCACACTCGCGGTCACCTCGGCGCACCGCTGGATGCTGTGGTCACCGGTCATCAACACCTCGGGCTCGACGATCGGCACGATGCCGGCCTCCTGGCAGGCGGCGGCGTAGCGGGCCAGCGCGTTCGCGTTGCAGGCGATCGCGCCCCAGCTCGGGGTGTTGTCGCTGATGGTGAACACCGCGCGCCACTTGGCGAACGCCGCGCCCATCGCCGCGTACCGGGCCAGCCGGGCCGGCAGGCCGTCCAATCCTTCGGTGACGGTCTCGCCGGGCAGGCCGGGGCACGGCTTGGCCCCGGTGTCGACCTTGATGCCGGGCAACATGCCGAGATCGCGGACGGCCTGAGCGAACGGTCGCCCGTCGCTGAACACCTGGGCCAGGGTCTCCTCGCAGAAGATGATTCCGGAGACCCCGCCGGCCAGACCCGGTGTGCTGGTCAAGATCTCCCGGTAGGTGCGCCGACTGTCGGCGGTGGCGGTGACGCCCGCCTGCTCCAGCCGGCTCGACATGGTCGCCACGCTCTCGTCGGCGGCGAGGATTCCTTTGCCGGGAGCGGTCATGGCCTGGGCGATCTTCCTGCATGTGTTCATGCGGCACACCGTAGAAACCGCGTCGGCTAACGGTCCTCACCCGAACGGTGGAACCGGCGGGGGTACCTTCGATACTTAATAATTTACTTCAGGTTTGATGGTCTATTCTCGATAGACAGCTTCAGTATCGCAATGCCACGATTCGAGCCATGACACAGAGATGGAACGCGGGAGTGATCCCGTACGCAGAAATGGGTTACTGGCAGCCGGACTACGTGCCGAAGGACACCGACGTGTTATGTGCCTTCCGGATCACGCCGCAAGAGGGGGTGCCCCCCGAGGAGGCGGGCGCGGCCGTCGCCGGCGAGTCGAGCACCGCGACATGGACCGTGGTGTGGACCGACCGGCTCACCACCTTCGAGCACTACCAGGCCAAGTGCTACCGCGTCGACGCGGTGCCGAACACGCCCGGGCAGTGGATCGCCTGGATCGCCTACGACCTCGACCTGTTCGAGGAGGGCTCGATCGCCAACCTGACCAGCTCGATCATCGGCAACGTGTTCGGGTTCAAGCCGCTCAAGGCGCTGCGGTTGGAGGACATGCGGATCCCCACCCATTACGTCAAGACCTTCCAGGGTCCGGCTCACGGCATCGTGATGGAGCGCGAACACCTCGGCAAGTTCGGCCGGCCGCTGCTGGGCGCCACCACCAAGCCCAAGCTCGGGCTTTCCGCCCGCAACTACGGCCGGGTGGTCTATGAAGCGCTACGCGGCGGACTGGACTTCACCAAGGACGACGAGAACATCAACTCCCAGCCGTTCATGCGCTGGCGCGACCGGTTCCTGTTCTGCATGGAGGCCGTCAACCGGGCGCAGGCCGCGACCGGCGAGATCAAGGGGCACTACCTCAACATCACCGCCGGAACCATGGAGGAGATGTACGAGCGGGCCAACTTCGCCGCCGAACTGGGCTCGGTGATCGTGATGATCGACCTGACCATCGGCTACACCGCGATCCAGTCGATGGCCAAGTGGGCCCGCGACAACGGCGTCATCCTGCACCTGCACCGAGCCGGGCACGGCACCTACACCCGGCAGAAGACCCACGGCGTCAGCTTCCGGGTCATCTCCAAGTGGATGCGGCTGGCCGGCGTCGACCACATCCACGCCGGCACCGTGGTCGGCAAGCTGGAAGGCGACCCCAACACCACCGCCGGCTTCTACGACACGCTGCGGCTGGACAGCATCAAAGCTGACCCGGTCAAAGGGTTGTACTTCGACCAGGAATGGGCGTCGATGCCGGGCGTCATGCCGGTCGCGTCGGGCGGCATCCACGCGGGTCAGATGCACCAGCTCATCCACTACCTCGGCGAGGACGTGGTGCTGCAGTTCGGCGGCGGCACGATTGGGCACCCGATGGGCATCGCCGCCGGCGCCGAGGCCAACCGGGTGGCGCTGGAAGCCATGATCAAAGCTCGCAACGAGGGCCGCGACTACTACCACGAGGGTCCCGAAATCCTGAAGAAGGCCGCTTCCCGCAACCGGGCGCTGGACACCGCGCTGGCCACCTGGGGCGACATCACCTTCAACTACGAATCCACCGACACCCCCGACGTCGTCGCGACGCCGACGAGGGTTTAAGGAGCTGGCCATGAGAATCACCCAGGGCACTTTCTCCTACTTGCCCGACTTCACCGACGACGAGATCACCGCACAGATCAACTACGCGCTCGAGCACGACTGGCCGCTGTCGGTGGAATTCACCGACGACCCACACCCGCGCAACATCTACTGGGAGATGTGGGGACTGCCGATGTTCGACCTCAAGGACGCCGCCGGCGTGCTGCTCGAGGTCAACGCGTGCCGGGCGGCCAACCCGAACAGCTACATCCGCCTCAACGCCTATGACGCGAGCTTGGGCAGGCAGACGACGGCGCTGTCGTTCATCGTCAACCGGCCCGCCGAAGAGCCCGGCTTCCGGCTGGACCGTGCCGAGCGGGCCAACCGCCAGATCGGCTACTCCACCTTCGCCTACGCCACCGAACGACCAAGCGGGCAGAGGTACGAGTCGTCATGACCGCGTTCGGCTACCGGCCGGCGCCCGCCGAACCGGACCCCGAACCCGAGCCGGAGATCCTGGACCCGGATGCCGTTGTCGACCTGGCGGCGGCCCGGGCCGACTCGGGCGTCGACGAGGTGCTGTCCGCGCTGGACCGCGAACTGGTCGGCCTGGAGCCGGTGAAGACCCGCATCGCCGAGATCGCGGCGCTGCTGCTGGTCGACCGGATGCGGGAACGGTTCGGTGTGCGGGCCGCGCAGCCGACCCTGCACATGTGCTTCACCGGCAACCCGGGCACCGGCAAGACCACCGTGGCGATGCGGATGGCCGACCTGTTGCACCGGCTCGGTTACCTGCGCCGGGGACACCTGGTGAGCGTCACCCGTGACGACCTGGTCGGGGAATACGTGGGCCACACCGCGCCGAAGACGAAGGACGTCATCAAGCGGGCCATGGGCGGAGTGCTGTTCATCGACGAGGCGTACTACCTCTACAAGGTCGAGAACGAGCGGGACTACGGCGGCGAAGCCATCGAGATCCTGCTGCAGGTGATGGAGAACAACCGCGACGACCTGGTGGTGATCCTGGCCGGCTACGCCGACAAGATGGACCAGTTCTTCTCCGCCAATCCCGGGATGCAGAGCCGTATCGCCCACCACATCACCTTCCCCGACTACACAGTCGGCGAGCTCGAGGACATTGCCGGGCTGATGATCGACGAGCTGGGCTACCGGTTCTCCGACGAGGCGCGGGCGGTGCTGCACCAGTATCTGCACCGGCGGCGTGACCAGCCGTGGTTCGCCAACGCGCGCAGCGTGCGCAACGCTCTGGAACGAGCCCGGCTGCGGCACGCGCGCCGGCTGCTGGCCGCCGTCGAAGAAGGTGCCGCCGCGCCGGTGGGCCTGGCCGAGCTGACGACGATCGAGGCGGTAGACCTGTTGGCGAGCCGGGTTTTCGAGACACGGGAGAGCGCATGACCACGAACGCACGTTTGCGGGCCCTCGTCGAAGTCGCCGACACCGGCTCGGTGCGGGGCGCCGCCGAGCGCCTGGTGGTCACCGAGTCGTCGATCTCCTCGGCGCTGCGAGCACTGAGCCAGGACATCGGCATCACGCTGGTCGACCGGCACGGCCGGGGAGTGCGGCTGACGCCGGCGGGTTTGCGCTACGTCGAATACGCGCGCCGCATCCTCGGCCTGCACGACGAGGCGATCCTGGCCGCGCGCGGCGAGGCGGATCCGGAGAACGGATCGATCCGGCTGGCCGCGGTGACGTCGGCCGGGGAGCTGCTGATCCCGGCGGCGCTGGCGTCATTCCGCGCCGAACATCCCGGCGTGGTGCTGCACGTCGAGGTGGCCGCGCGCAGCGCGCTGTGGCCGATGTTGTCCCGCCACGAAGTCGATCTGGTGTTTGCCGGCCGGCCGCCCGAGGAGCTGCGCCAGAAGGTGCGGGTGCGCGCCATCAGCCCCAACACGCTGATCGTGGTGGGCTGTCCGTCGGTTGCCGACGGGTTCGTTCCGGCGGCGGCCACCTGGCTGCTGCGCGAGCAAGGGTCAGGCACCCGCTCGACGCTGATGACGTTGCTGGAGGACCTCGACGTCGCACCGCCGCAGCTGGTGCTGGGTTCGCACGGCGCGGTGGTGTCGGCGGCGGTCGCCGGCCTGGGCGTCACGCTGGTGTCGCGGCAGGCGGTGCAGCGCGAGCTGGACTCCGGGGCGCTCGTCGAGTTGCCGGTGCCGGGAACGCCGATCAAGCGGCCCTGGCATGTGGTCAGCCAGCCCACCCCGCCGATGGCCACCGAGCTGCTGATCAGGCATTTGGTGTCGCACCCCGAACTGGGCTGGCGGCAGGTCAGCGCGGTGCGGCGCGCGTCGTAGGCTCACCCCGGCCCGGCCACGCCCCCCGACACCCGCGCGGCCTGCGAGGGCAGTTCAACGCCGCAGCGTCTCCGACGGCGCCTCGCCCCACCGCTTGCGGTACTCCACCGCGAAACTGCCCAGGTGGTTGAACCCCCAGCGTTCCGCCACAGCCGTCACCGTCACGCCGTCGGACGGCATGGCGTCCATCAGCTCCTCGTGCACCCGCTCCAGCCGGCGCTCCCGGACGTAGGTCATCGGCGTCATGTTGAGCTCCTCGCGGAAGCCCTGCTGGATCGACCGGACGCTCATGTGCACCGCCTTGGCGAGGTCGTCCATCGTGATGCGCTCGGCCAAGTGATCGTCGATGTAGTTCATCGCGTCGTGCACCACCGCCCGGCGCGGATCCGGCTGCACCGGCTGCAGGAACTCCTCGTGGTAATTGGACGGCTGCAACTGCAGCAGCGTGCTCATCACCAACTCCTCGATCGCCCCGATGCCCTGCCCGCGCTGGATCAGCGAACCCGGATGGAAAACCTCGCTGTGGATCAGCTGCACCACCGTGTGCCAGCGCATCGCGGCTTCGGTCGCCAGGTCGAATTCGGGATCGAACTCGAGCGGCTTGGTCATGCTGCGGCCCAGCAGGCGGGTTAAGTGCGCCGCCATGGCCCGCTGCTCGATCCGGATCAGCAGCTGAGGCGAGTCCAGGTCGAACTGGATGCGCAGGGCCTCGCCGGGACTGGTCACCAGCGCCCGGATGGTGTTGGCCTCGAAGCTGTAACCCCGGTGGTCGACCAGGGCGCGGCCGTTCATCGGCATGTGCACTCCGAAGTACTGGCCCAGCGCCGGAATGTCGACTGTCGCCGCCACGTGGACGTCGAGGTACAACATGCTGACGTTGCGCAGCCGCACACCGTGCATCGTCGCAGCAAACCCTTCGGAGTCCTCCGGACCAACGTGTAACGACAGCGGAGCGAGCGCCTTGGCCATCAGCCGCACGGCCTCGGTCGGGTTCTCGGTATAGAAGATTTCGTTGTCCGCCAGCGCCGGCGGGACACCACGCGAGCGCACCTTGCGTCGCACCGGATGAGCGGTGCGGCGGACGTCGATGTACCCGAGCCTGGTCAGCCGCGACATCGCTCGGCACCCCGGTAACCGGCAGGTAAATCCCCTGGCAGCAGCCACCGAGAACGTGAAGCGTTCACTAAAGAATCGGTGGCGATCATGCAAGCCTCTCAGTCAGCCAGCGCGCGCCAACGCGCTTAACTGTTCGCAATCCTGACAGCTACTGCGCGAAAGCGATAGGCACAGTCCGAACCGGCGGCTAGTTTGTGATCGAGGCCACAGTCCCTCGGAATCGGGACCCAGCCCGCCCGATTCGCCTTAGGAGGTTTCCCATGTCGGCAAACGGTCAGGTTGTCGCGCTGTCGCCGGGCGACCAGCTGCGCGACCGGCTGGACGACCCCGCGATCGCCGCGTCGCTCAACAGCCTGCTCGACCACGCCGACCTGTTGGCGATCCTGGTGACCGGCCTCGACGGCCTGGTGCGACGCGGCGACCAGATCAGCGAGTCGGTGGCCTCCGCCGTCGGCGAGCTCAAGGGTGCCTCGCTGACCGTGCCCGGCTTCGACCAGGTGAAGGCCGAGCTGGGGGCGGTGGACGTGCAGGCGCTCGCGGCGACTCTGGCATCGCTGGCATCGGCGTTGGTGGCAGCGGCGCCCACCCTGAACAAGATCCTCAATTCGCCGCTGGTCGACCCGCAAGCGGCCGACGTACTCGCCGACCTGGGCGAGGCGCTCGTCGAAGGCAAGGCAGCAGCGGCAGCCGACCCGGGTGGCCCCAAAGGCCTGTTCGGCCTCTGGCGGGTCAGCAAGGACAAAGACATCAACCGTGGTCTGGGATTCCTGGTGCAGGTAGCCCGGGCATTCGGACGGCAACTGCCGAAATAACAAAAACTTCAGCCCAACATTAAAAACGTGGTCGCGCCCTCGGCCGCAATTCGAGAGGAGTTCTTATGGCTTCCGTTTTATGGTTTCAGGGCGGGGCATGTAGCGGTAACACAATGTCATTTCTCAATGCTGAGGAACCTAATGTCGTCGATTTGATCGTCGATTTCGGGCTTGATCTGTTGTGGCACCCGTCCCTGGGCCTCGAACTCGGAAAGAACGCCCAGAAGGTGTTCTGGGACTGCGCCAAAGGCGAGCGGCCGCTGGACATCTTCGTGTTCGAGGGCACCGTCATCGAGGCGCCCAACGGCACCGGCCGGATGGATATGTTCGCCGACCGCGCGATGAAGGACTGGGTCACCGACCTGGCCGCCGCGGCCCAGATCGTGGTCGCCATCGGCGACTGCGCCTGCTTCGGCGGGATCCCGGCCATGGAGCCCAACCCGTCGGCGTCGACGGGCCTGCAGTTCCACAAGCGGGAGAAGGGCGGGTTCCTGGGCCCGGACTTCCGGTCCAAAATGGGCCTGCCGGTGATCAACATCCCGGGCTGCCCCGCCCACCCGGACTGGATTACTCAGATCATCGTCGCGCTGGCCACCGGTCGGGCCGGCGATATCACCCTCGACGAGCTGCACCGGCCCGAGACGTTCTTTAAGACGTTCACCCAAACCGGTTGCACCCGAGTGCAATTCTTCGAGTACAAGCAGTCCACGATGTCGTTCGGCGAGGGCACCCGCACCGGTTGCCTGTTCTACGAGTTCGGCTGCCGCGGGCCGATGACCCACTCGCCGTGCAACCGCATCCTGTGGAACCGCCAGTCCTCGAAGACCCGTGCCGGCATGCCCTGCCTGGGCTGCACCGAACCGGAATTCCCGCACTTCGACCTGGCGCCGGGAACCGTGTTCAAGACCCAGAAGGTCAGCGGCATGATCCCCAAGGAAGTGCCCGAGGGCTCGGACCACCTCACCTACATGGCACACGCCGCGGCCGCGCGGATCGCGGCCCCGCAATGGTCCAAGGAAGACATGTTCGTGGTCTGACGACCAGCACGCCAACAGCCCTGGTAGTGCACGAAATCATTTGGGAGGATTCATGACCGCGCTCGACCTGTATGTCAGCCCGCTGGGCCGAGTCGAGGGAGACCTCGACGTCCGCGTCACCGTCGAAGACGGCGTCGTCACCTCGGCCTGGACCGAGGCGGCGATGTTCCGCGGCTTCGAAATCATCCTGCGGGGCAAGGACCCGCAGGCCGGCCTCATCGTGTGTCCGCGCATCTGCGGCATTTGCGGTGGCAGCCACCTCTACAAGTCCGCGTACGCGCTGGACACCGCCTGGCGAACGCACATGCCGCCCAACGCAACCCTGGTGCGCAACATCTGTCAGGCGTGCGAGACGCTGCAGTCGATTCCGCGTTACTTCTACGCGTTGTTCGCCATCGACCTGACCAACAAGAACTACGCCAAGTCCAAGCTGTACGACGAGGCGGTGCGCCGTTTCGCTCCGTATGTGGGCACGAGTTACCAACCGGGCGTGGTGCTTTCGAACAAGCCCGTCGAGGTGTACGCGATCTTCGGCGGCCAGTGGCCGCACTCCAGTTTCATGGTGCCCGGCGGAGTGATGTGCGCGCCAACGCTTTCCGACGTGACGCGCTCCATCTCGATCCTCGAGCACTGGAAGGACAACTGGTTGGAGGCCCGCTGGCTGGGCTGCAGCATCGACCGCTGGCTGGAGAACAAGACCTGGGAGGACGTGCTGGCCTGGGTAAACGAGAACGAGTCGCAGTACAACAGCGACTGCGGCTTCTTCATCCGCTACTGCCTGGACGTCGGCCTGGACAAGTACGGCGCCGGCGTGGGCAACTACATCTCGACCGGTACGTACTTCGACCCGTCGCTGTACGAGAACCCGACCATCGCCGGGCGCAACGCCGCGCTGATCGGCCGCTCCGGTGTGTACGCCAAGGGTCAGTGGCACGAGTTCGACCAGGCCAACGTCCGCGAGGACGTCACGCACTCGTTCTACGAGGGCAGCCGGCCGCTGCACCCGTTCGAGGGCGAGACCATCCCGATCGACCCCGAACAGGGCCGCAAGCAAGGCAAGTACAGCTGGGCCAAGTCGCCCCGCTACGCCGTCGGCGACCTGGGCAACATCCCGCTGGAAGCGGGACCGCTGGCCCGACGGATGGCCGCCGGCGGTCCCAATGCCGCCGCGCACCAGGACAACGACCCGCTGTTCGTCGACATGTACAACAAGATCGGGCCCAGCGTCATGGTCCGTCAGCTCGCCCGGATGCACGAGGCGCCGAAGTACTACAAGTGGACCCGCGGGTGGCTCGACCAGCTCAACCTCAAGGAGAGCTTCTACACCAAGCCCATCGAGCACGCCGAAGGGATAGGCTTCGGTTCCACCGAGGCCGCGCGCGGCGCGCTGTCGGACTGGATTGTGCTGGAAGACAACAAGATCAAGAACTACCAGGTGGTGACGCCGACGGCCTGGAACATCGGGCCCCGGGACAGTTCCCAGGTGCTCGGCCCGATCGAGAGCGCTCTGGTGGGCTCGCCGATCGTCGACCCGGAGGACCCGGTGGAACTGGGTCACGTGGCGCGGAGCTTCGACTCGTGCCTGGTGTGCACCGTACACGCCTACGACGGCAAGACAGGACGCGAACTGTCCAAGTTCGTCATCAACGGGATGGTGTGATCCTGACTGCTTACGACTGCGGACTGGGCGCCCCCGACGACACCCAGGACCTCGCTGAACCTGCTGGGTCATGCGAGGTCCTGGTGATCGGGTGCGGGAACCTGTTGCGCGGTGACGACGGCGTCGGACCCGTTCTGGTCCGGCACCTGTGGGAGCGTGGCGTTCCGGACGGGGCAAAGTTGGTCGACGGCGGCACCGCCGGCATGGACGTGGCCTTCCAGATGCGCGGCGCGCAGCGGGTGGTGATCATCGACGCGGCGGCCACCGGATCGGCGCCAGGGACCATCTTCAAGGTGCCGGGCGAGGAGCTGCAGAACCTGCCGCCGCTGCAGGGCCTGCACACCCACTCCTTCCGGTGGGATCACGCCATCGCCTTCGCCCGCTGGGCGCTGGGTGACGACTGCCCGACCGACATCGCCGTCTACCTGATCGAGGTCGCCGGCGTGGAGCTCGGCGCCGACCTGTCCGAAACCGTCGAGGCGGCAATGGAAATCGTCATCGAACGGATCGAAGCCGAGTATCTCGCCGACCTTCGGCCGGTGCCGGACACCGAAGTCACCGTGGAGTTCACCCCCGACGGCTACCTGCGTATCGACGCATCGCTGGCCGCCAGCCGGTTCCCGTCCGACGCGGTGGTCGCCATGGTCCGCGACGACGAGCTCTGGCTGATCCCGTTGCGGGGCCCGCGCAGCGGGGGATTGCTGCTGAAGCAACGCAACCCCGCCGGCGACCGGTCACTGCTGATCCGCGAGGTCATCGAAGGCAGGGTCGGCGTGACTGGTGCATTCTGGGACGATGCACAGAAGTCGCTGCGGATTCCCCTGCATGACGAATTGCGTGACGCACCGGAGCCGCCGGGGTGATTCTGATGGCTGAGCGTCCGACCGACGGGGGGCAACAGGAGGAGCCGGAGCGCCCGCCGACGGTGGTCCGTGCCGACAGTACGGCCGATGAAGCGCTGGACGTTCAGACCGTAGTCGTGGAAGACCACGGCCGTTGGGCCGTGGAGATTGTCGTGGTGTTCGCCGACGGAGTGGTCCGCCGGCGCATCGACACCCACCACACCAAACGGCGCGCCGAGATATCGGCGAGCCTGATCAAGCGCGCCGCCGAGCGCAATATCCGAGGACCGATCAATGGGTGAAAATCATGACCACCGCGCCTGAGCTGACCCGAGCGGCACTGGCTGTCCGGCCGCAACCGCTCGGTGCCTTCCCGCTGCCGCTGGGCTATCTGCTGGTTCCAGCGGCCGCCGAGACGGTGCGCACGGCACTGCTGGACGGCAACGAACCGGACGCCTGGCCGGAAGATCTTCGGGCGCTTGAACTTGCGCACGGCGGCGACATCGAAGCGGCGCTGGCGCATCTCACCGGTGCGGATCCCGTCACCCGCTACAACCGGTTCGTGCTGCGGCCCGAAGGCGTCGACACCGACACGTTGCGCACGGATCTGGGCGAGTTCGGTGTGCTGGTCGACCTGGTGCTCTTCACCGTCGGCCGCCGGGACACCCCGCCCGATGCCGATGGGGTCACCGGTGAGCTGGCCGCCCTCGCCTTGTCCGCGCAAGCGAGCCATGCTCTGGCCGAAGGGAACCCGCTCAAGGCCCGGGCCCTGCTGGAGCGTGCCGCCGAGGCCGCCGCGACAGTGTCGCGGTGCCTGGAGGGCTCCATGATCGCGGCGGCCGGATCGATCTGCCGCGACCTCCACGACCCGGCGGCCCAGCAGCATCTGGAGCGCGCGCTAGGGCTCCTCGACGGCGCCGAGGGTCTGCGCATCGCCCGCGCCGAGCTGCACCTCACCGTCGCCGGGATGATTCACGAACGCGCCCAAGACAATCCGGGGCTGCTCGCACAGGCCATCCCGCACTACCACTCCACGCTGCAGCTGGTGTTGCGGGAAGAGGCGCCGCTGCTGTGGGCGTCGGCGCATGCAAACCTGGCGACCGCCTACCTGACGATGCCGATGGTCGAGGCCTCCGGACAACTGCGCCTCGGTGTGGCGGCGCAATCGCTGCGGTCGGCCCTGAAGGTGTACACGCGCGAGGAGTATCCCGAGCAGTGGGCCAGTGTCCAACTGAACCTGGCCAACTCCCTGGTCTACACACCGTCGAAGCATCAGGCCGAAAATCTGATGGAGGCAGTGGAACTCTACGAAGGCGTGCTTGCCGCGCGGGACCGCGAGACCGACCCGCTGGGTCGGGCCAGGGTGCTGGCCAACCAGGGCAACGCGCTGGCCCACCTGGGGATCTTCGATCAGGCCAAGGCCAAGCTGTACGAGGCCCGGTTCCTGTTCGAGGAGCAGCAGGACGACGACTCCGTGCGGGCCGTGCGCGGTGTACTGGACGAAATCGCACGGCAGTCAGCACTTTTGCGTTCCGAAGGCGACCAATGACCACCGTCGTGGAACCGGGTCTGGAGGAACTGGCTAAGCGGGTGGACGACGCGGTCGCGGCACTGGCCGACCTCGACCCGAAGGCCCGGGCGGTCGCCGAGGAACTCAAGTCCGCGCTGGAAGCCGTGCACCGCGCTGGGCTGGTGACGATGGTGCGCCGCATGCGCGAAGACGACGGGGCGCGTGCGGTGCTGTTCGAGTTGGTGGATGACCCGGTGGTGCACCTGCTGCTGTCGCTGCACGAGATCATCCGGCCGGACCCGGTCACCCACGCCAACCGGGTGCTGGTCGGCGTGCGACCCCAATTGCAGAGCCACGGCGGCGATGTCACCCTGGTCCGCGTCGAGGACGGCATCGCCTACGTGCGGCTGGAAGGAGCCTGCAACGGCTGCTCGATGTCGTCGGTGACGCTGCGCAACCTGGTGCAGGAGGCATTGGTCGAGGGGGTGCCGTCGATCACCGCCGTCGAGGTGCTGCCGAACGAGCCGTCGCCGACGCTGATCCCCTTGGAGGCATTGCGGATCGGGCCGGCACGGGACGGCTGGGCCAAGTTCGGCGCCGCGGCCGAGGTCCAAGACGGTGACATCACCGTCCGCAACCTGACCACCGAGGCGGGGGAACGAGCCGATGTCCTGGTAGTCAGCGTCGAGCACCGGCTCTCGGCGTATCGCAACGAATGTGCCCACGAGGCAATGCCGTTGGACAATGCGATCCTGGACCTCGACAACGGCACCCTCACCTGCCCGTGGCACGGCTTCTGCTACGACGCATCCTCGGGCGAGTGCCTCAGTGCGCCCGGGGCGCAGCTCGAGCAACTGCCGCTGCGAATCGACAACGGAGACGTCTGGGTCCGAGTGCGCGGATGAGCCGCTACACCGTTCGGCACAACATAGCGGCGTTGCCACCCCGCGTTGATCCGGTCGCCACCACGGACCTCACCGACGGCTGGGCACCGGAGGTCTGGCTCGGCGCACCCGCCCCCGGCGGCTTGAGTCTCCCGGCCGCCAAACCGACCATGGCGTGGATGTATTCACCGCGGGGCGTGTTCCTGGGGGACGAGCATCTGGTGGTCGCCGATTCCGGCAACCACCGCGTACTGGTGTGGCACGGTATCCCGCGCGACGACGAGCAACCGGCCGACGTCGTGCTGGGGCAGCCGGACGGCGAGACCGAAGGCCGCGCGGCCGGCGGGCGGGGACCCGAACGCGGCATGAACCTGCCCACCGGGGTGCTGGTGCACGACGGGCGGCTCATCGTCGCCGACGCCTGGCACCATCGGATCCTGGTCTGGAACAACGTCCCCGAAACCAGCGACGTCGCGCCGGACGTCGTCCTTGGGCAGCCCGATGCGTCCGCCGTGGAGCCCAATGCCGGCGGCGAATGTTGCGCCTCGTCGTTCTACTGGCCGTTCGGCATCGCGATCATCGGCGACACGTTCTGGGTGGCCGACACCGGCAACCGGCGGGTGCTCGGCTGGCGCAACGGGATTCCTGCTCCGGGCCGGCCGGCCGACGTGGTGCTGGGTCAGCCGAGTCCCGCCCACCGCGAGGAGAACAGGGGAGGAATGCCCGGCCCGGCCAGCTTCCGCTGGCCACACGACATCGCGGGACGCGAGGATCTGCTGTTGATCGCGGATGCCGGAAACCACCGCATCCTGGGTTGGGCACCCGCGCCCGGCACTGACTGCCCCGCCGACATCCTGCTGGGCCAACCGGATTTCACCGGTGCGGAGGAGTGGCCGTACGGTCCCCACACCGGCGACCGGTTCCGGTTCCCCTACGCCATCGGACTGGCCGACGACCGCCTGGTCGTCGCCGACACCGCCAACAACCGAATCCTGTTGTGGGACGGCGTTCCCGCTGACGGCCGCGCGGCCGATCATGTTCTCGCTCAGCCGAGTTTCGGCACCAACGGCGAGAACCGCTGGACCTCGGTGCAGCGCGACACGTTGTGTTGGCCGTACGGTCTGTCGCTGCGCGGTGACCGGCTGGCCGTCGCGGACTCCGGCAACAACCGCGTCGTGATCTGGCGGCGGCGGTGAGACCGCGAATCGTCCAGTCCGACGGTCAGATCGGGTTCTTCTGGGCGACTGCGGCCGGCAGGCGCACCTCCCTTCAGTCGTTGGTGGAGGCTGACGACGAACCCGACCGGTTGGTGGCTACCCACCTGGAAGCACTCGATGACGCGTTGATCATCGCGGCAGAGCGGTTCGGCGAAATCTTGGGCGGGGGAAGGGGTCCCGCGAATGCCGACGAGCGCGACGATCTGGTCGACCTGCACCGCACTCTGGACCGGCTGTGCTTCGAGTACGCCGCGGCCGCCGAAACGACCGGATTGAAGCCCGACCTGCGGGCCGGAAAGATCGTCGGGACCGCCGCACTGTTCTCGATCCGCGCCCGCCAGCCGCTCGCTCTGCTGGGCCCGGCGCCCCTCGACGATGAACTCGATGAGCCGGGCCTGGGCGTGGTGGGTGGATTCGGCGAGATGCAGCAGGTGGATCCGGCGCGGCCGTGGCTGGGTGGCCGATGGGTGGTACGAACAGAAGCGGGGCAACGCTTTCCGCTGACGCTGTCGATGCTCATGTTCGACAGCTCGGGGGTGAACAAGGATGCCGCCCGCAAGGAGCACCTGGAAGCGTTGCAGTCCGTCATCGCTTCGGCGCAGCGCGCCGAAGCCGACCCGCTCGCCGTCACCTGTGCGGTGGACTGGCTGCTCTACGACTGGCTGATGGCCCACCGGGACGGACCCGACAGCGCCGAAATCGTCTTCCCGAAAGGTCATGAAGCCGACGCCGGCGTCGTGGTGGCCGCGGCCGCCACCTCGGTGACGGCCCGCGCGACCTTCGACCCGGGCTTAGTGGGACTGGGCTGACTCAGGCTGACTCCGGGCTGACTCGGGGCCCTCAATCACCTTGATGTTCCCCCGATTCGGGGTTCAGCGGGTCAGCGTCACACGGGCAGACTGTCAGGCGTGAACTTCTCTGTTGTGATCATGGTTTTGGCTGCCATCGCGGGGGCGGTCGGGTTCGAGGTACTGGTCGGTTTGACGGTGAACGTCATGCTCAAACGCGACCAGTCCGACTCTGACGCGGCCGGGCTGTTGGGGTCTTGAACGCCGTGGCTGTGTGGTTGCTCATCGCGCTGCCACTGGCCGGTGCGGCGGTGCTCTTGCTGGGCGGTAGATGCGCTGACGCGTGGGGGCATCTGCTGGCATGCGCGGCCGTAGCGGCATCGTTCTGCTGTGGCGCAATACTTTTCGCCGACCTGTTGCGGCGCGCGGCGCCGGACCGTGTCATGCACGAAACGCTGTTCACCTGGCTGCCTTCCCTGCAGATCGATTTCGGCCTGCAGCTGGACGCGTTGAGCGTGTGCTTCGTGCTGCTCATCACGGGCGTGGGTGCGTTGATCCACGTGTACTCGATCGGCTATATGCGAGAGGACCCCGGCCGCCGTCGATTCTTCGGCTACCTGAACCTCTTTGTGGCCGCGATGCTGCTGCTGGTGCTGGCCGACAACTACCTCGGGTTGTACTTCGGTTGGGAGGGCGTGGGTTTGGCGTCCTACCTGCTGATCGGCTTCTGGTCGCACAAGCCCGCCGCCGCCACGGCGGCCAAGAAGGCCTTCATCGTCAACCGCGTGGGCGACGTCGGATTGGCACTGGCACTGATGATCATGTTCGCCCAGCTCGGAACGCTCAGCTACGACGGTGTTTTCGCGCGGGCATCGGGAGCCTCCGAGTTCACTGTGACCGCAATCGGATTGGCGTTGTTGCTGGCCGCCTGCGGCAAGAGCGCGCAGGTGCCACTGCAGTCCTGGCTCGGCGACGCGATGGAGGGTCCCACACCGGTCAGCGCACTGATCCACGCGGCAACAATGGTCACCGCCGGGGTATACCTGATCGTGCGCTCCGGCCCGGTGTTCGACCTGGCTCCCGTCGCACGGACGGCGGTGGTGATCGTCGGCGCCGTCACACTGCTGGTGGGCGCCATCATCGGCTGCGCCAAAGACGACATCAAGAAAGCCCTGGCCGCCTCGACGATGTCGCAGATCGGCTACATGGTGCTGGCAGCCGGTCTGGGACCGGTCGGCTACGCGGTGGCGATCATGCACCTGCTGACGCACGGGTTCTTCAAGGCCGGACTGTTCCTGGGCGCCGGTTCGGTGATGCACGGCATGAACGACGAGACGGACATGCGGCGCTACGGGGGTCTGCGCGCACACATGCCGATCACCTTCGCCACCTTCGGCCTCGGCTATCTGGCGATCATCGGTGTGCCCCCATTCGCCGGCTTCTTCTCCAAAGACGCGATCATCGAAACCGCCTTCGCCACGCACTGGTTCCTCGGCGTCGTGAGCCTGGTAGGTGCCGGAGTGACGGCCTTCTACATGACCCGCGTCATGGTGCTGACCTTCTTCGGCGAAAAGCGTTGGCGACCTGGCAGTCATCCGCATGAGTCGCCGTCCGTCATGACCGCACCGATGCTGGTCCTGGCGCTGGGTTCGCTCGGCGGCGGGGCGGCACTCGCCGTCGGTGGCACCCTGCAAGACTGGCTGCAACCAGTGACCAATCCCAGCGACGCCGCGGAGCCACACCACGCCGTTTCCGGTGCGGCGCTGACCGTGGTCACCCTGGCTGTGGTCGGCATCGGCATCCTCGTCGCGGTCCGTAACTACGTCGCCAGGCCGGTGCGCAAGACCGCGTCCGAGTGGGCATCCGGCCCGGTGATCGCCGCACGCCAGGATCTGTTCGGGGACAGCATGAACGAAGCGGCGTTCATGCGGCCGGGTCTGCGCCTGTCGCGGGCAATGGTCGACGTGGACCTACTGGGCATCGACGGCGTTGTCGAGGGCATCGCCCGGGTTATCGGTAGGACCTCGACGGGTGTTGGGCGGATGCAGACCGGTTTTGCCCGCTCGTATGCCTTGACCGTCTTCTTCGGCGCCGCCGCGCTGCTGTTGAGTGTCGCCCTGGTGGGTTCGGCATGATCCTGACCGCGTTGTGGGTGGCGCCGCTGGCCGGTGCGATGCTGGTGGCGGCGGTGCCCGCCGGCCGGCAGCTGGTTGCCAAGTACACCGCGCTCGGCGTCTCGGCGGGGGTGCTGGTGATCGTGGGTGTGCTGGTGGCCGGCTTTGA